>JAHCAY010000001.1:901480-1201973 GCA_019634575.1 Candidatus Didemnitutus sp. | reverse complement strand
CGTGCCTTTTCTTCGTCGGCAGCCTTTGCAGCCTCCTTCTGCATCGTGTCGTAAGCGTCGACAGCGGCCTCCGTGCCGTAGACCAGCGAGGCGAGGCCGATTGCGGCTTGCTCGACCCAGCCGACCACGGCGACGCCAGCCTTCGCTCCCGTGATTTTGATCGCGTCGAGAGCGTCACCGAAGCGGCGCGTTGCAGCGATGTCTTGAGAGACTGCACCCTCATATTTCTGGGAGTAGTCGATCGCGCTCTGAAAGAATTCTTTTGCGGCCGTCAACAACCCGCCGGCGAGGAAGATATTTTTCAAGCCGTCGAATCCACGCTTGATCGTGCGAGATGATTCGACCGCGCGCTCGCTGAAATTGTCGAGACGCACGGAGGCACGGCCGAGGGACGATGCCCAATCATTGGTGTCGAGACCGAGTTTACCGCGAACTTCAAAAGAGGCCATAGGTCAGGAGTATGATGGAGGGATGCCAAGTGCCCACATGAGCGGGCGCAGAATTGCGGCGAGAGCGAGCGCCGCGAGCCCGGCCAGCGCGCAGCGCAGAAGGCACACCACCGCAACAGCGGAGACGTAGAGCAAGGCGGGAATGCCCTTCACCACCAATGCAACGGCAACGGCCGATGCGTGGAAGAGGATGAACGCGGAAAGCTCCAACGGGTCCGCAAGTTCAGCGGACAAAGGATCGGCGCCGAGTATCTCGGCGAGGCGAACTAGGTCTGAGTGCATGATGGTTATCCGCGCCGCCCGCCCCCACATTTTCTCATGAACCGAAATTGAGGCGGATGCGGGCGGCGCGGACAAAGGTGGCGGGGTGGCACATCTAGAACGGCGGTTGATCGCCGGTGGCGTGGAACATCCCGCAGAAATTTAGAGCGGCGAGGATGCCGGCAAATAGCGGTTGAGGACGGTGCGAGGGTTTGGATGCCAGCCCATGTCGAAAGGCCGGGCGAGGTCCGCATTGAGGCGCGCGATGGCGTGCCGCAGCTGCGCGCACAGTGCTTCCTGAGTCGACACCTTGCCGGCCCACCGGACCGCGAGCCCCCGGTCGATCTCTTCGATCCGCGCGAGTTCGGCTGAAAAATCATCGACGACGAGCTGTGCCAGCCGCCGCGTCTCCGGTTCGACTGCGCCTTCGAGTTTTTGGAGGATCTGGGCGGCAAAAACTTTTTCCGCGTTTCCAAGGTGGTCTGCACTGCGAAAAACGAAGTGCCCGGGCTCGCCACCGGGAACCGCACGGAAGTAAGCGTCAGCCTCTAGCTCCTCGTCGAGGACGAGCCCTGCTTTCCGGAGCTCTGCAATTGCGGCTTCACTGTAACGCACGTCTCTGGCCCGACGGACGAGCGCATGCTCGGCGTCAAACGCGGCGAGCGCGGCGAGGAAAATCTTGCGGGTGGAGTCGTCTCCGCGCCTCAGCTCCGCCTCGATGTCCAGGGGCTCGAGGCGGGTCTCGTAGGTGGTTTTGTCACCGGCGGCTTTCCTGAAAATCGTCGGGTGAAAAGTCGGCGCGGTAGGTGCCGGCGTCGGAGCGGCCGCATCTTGGATGGCGGCGAGCGCTGGGGAGATTTTAGCGGTGGTGGTGGCGGTATTCATGGGACTTTGTGAGGATGATTGGGGAAATCAGAAATCGAGGGTTTGGCCGTTGCGCTTCGCGATCTGTTGCGCGGTGGCAAAATCGGTGGCGCCCTGCTCGATCGCGCGCTGATGCTTCGCGAAGTAGTCGGCGCGAGCGTCGCCTACCGGAAGCGTGCGCAAGTGCAGGAATTTTCCGATTGGGGAGTCCGGTCCGGGGTTGTCGCCGTTGCGCCGGAGGATGGCCTGGAGAGTTTTCTCGTCTGCGGTTGCGCGAAAAATGTCGCCTTGGTGGCGGTCGAGATAGTCGAGGCGTTCGTTGCCGCTGAGCGCGCGATAGGTCGCGAGCTTGCCTGCGGGAGAATTGGGCGAGATCGTCGGCGGCGCGGCCTGGGTTTTCGCCGGCGCGGTGACAGGGGCCGCGGACGACGCGACCGGTGCGGCGAGAGGCGCCGCGGCTGGTGTGATCGGCGCGGGCGTGGTTGTCGCAGTCGCGGTGGAGGCGGCGGAACCGCGGCGCTTCCAGCAAGCGGCGGTTCTCGACTCGCCCAAAGCAGAAACCAGGAACTCGCGAGTCGCATCGTTCAGCGCAGTCAGCGTTCGCGCGGACTTGGATTTTTCGCGAAGTGTAGCGAGCGGAGTGGCGAGGTCCGTCCGCTGCGCGGCATCGTGCGACCCGCGCGCGTAGAGACGCTGCGCAAGGACGCGCGAGGACTGCAGAGTGGTGGGCTCGCCGACTTGCGTGGCGATCTGAACGAAATCGAATTTTTCGGGAGCGAGGGTGGCAAACATGACGAACGGGACGTTGAAGTTTAGTCGCCCGGCGCGCCGTGAGTGGCGGCCGTGGCAAGCTGTTTGTAGGAAACTTTCTGAAGGCGCAGCACGTCGACCGCCTGATCGGGGCTGAAGAGCGGCGACGTGATCGCGCCGCCGAGGCCGGCGACGAACGCTGCGGGCGGCAGCATGTTTTGCGCGAGCAGGCGCAACACCACCGCGCGGTGAACTCCGGCGCGGCGCGCCAGGCCGGTGGCGGTTTCGTAGATAGGCGGTTGAGCGGACTTCATAACCCTAGGGCCCGTGTCAACACGCAGTGCGCAACGTGTGGCGCGCGACAGGCTCCGGCCACGACGCGACACTGCACTCCCGGCTGACTCGCGAAAGTGCGACACGGGAGTCGCTTAACCTCTGCTAGGCGGCTGGCTTAATAGATTCCTTAGTTTCGGCCGAGGACTCGCGCACGAACCGCAGCCGGAGATCGATCGGCGCCGAACTCCACGCGACCGGATCGACGCCAGGCAAAACCCGAGCGAACCACTCCGGCCAGCCGGTCGGCGCATCCGGCGCGGACGCCGCAACGAATATCGCAGTGCGTGCGGCGCTTTCGCGATCTGCACGAGAGCGACGGCGCGCGGGCCGAGCGCGCGGAAGCCAGAAAGTCTCCAGCCATCCGAGTTCCACCTCACGGCCATATTTGACGCACGCGGCGCGGTATTCGCGCGGGACGTCCAATCGTGGGAACCTCGCTTGGAGCATGGCGAGGCGAGCTTCGAAGGCCTCAGCTTGCACGGCCCTTCGCCTCCTCAGCCATTTTGTGAGCGATCCACGCCTGAGTGTCCTTCGGCAGATGAGCCCAAGTTGGTGCAAATGTATCCGCCTCCGGGTTGGTGTAGACGTTCTCGGGGCGCGTCTGAATGAGCCATTCTCGCCAGCCAACTGGTTCAGCGACGATAGCAACAGGCTTTGCAGTGTATTGGGGGTTCAGCTCGTCGCGGACACGTTGAGCCAAGTGGGCAGCGTTGCGGATCGGAGCGCATATTTGCGCGATTTTCCTGATGTCACAGCGCCCGACAAACTCAGGCATCGCCTCCACCTCTGCGACAAAGGAGTCGGATTTTGAGAGAGAGCGCGCGGGCTCGGCCCGCGCTCCTTCCTTTTCTATTCCTTCGGAATATCCTTTGCGTGCAAAATTCTTAACCAGTGGCGTATCGTTTTTTTGACTAGTGGCGTATCGTTTTTTTAACGCCTGATCTACGCCACTAGGTTCGATTTCTTTACTAGTCGGAGCCACGAGAAAATACTCGTTTCCACCGCGGGCTCCGGAACGCTTTCGCACGATTAGCCCTGCATGCTCTAGCTCCTTGAGCGCGCCGAAAACGGTTGGCCTGCTGATGCGGCACGATCGGGCTATGCTCGTTGCCGAAGGGTAACAGCGACCCTCATCTTTACCTCCACGCCTCCGCCACAGATGCACAAGAACGCGGAACGCCCGCAACGATAGGCCGGCGTCGTCGAGCCACGGTGGGATGAATGGGGTGAGCGGTCTCACGGAGTTGCCCCGCGGCCGAAGGTCTTGACATCCCAACACGCGATGATGGTCGCGGTCGGCGAAGGCCAGCGGCCGAGTTTCATTGATTCGTGGCGACCGAGCCGCACTGTCGCGGTGCGGCTCGGTTTGCGGACCACGATTATTCCGCTGCGCACTGGATGGACAGGCGGCCGATTTCGATGCGCAAGAGATCAGGATCAAAACGAACGGCCCGGCCGAGCTTGATGTAACTGATCAGGCGCCGCTCGCGAAGATTCGCGACCTGGCGAACCGACACGTTCAGGATTTCGGACACCTCGAGTTCGTTCAGCAATTTCTTAGGCGACGTGAACGAGCCGCCGGTTGAGTTGACTTGGGTCATACCGTGGTTAAGGGTGTCAACCCGCGCCAAGATGCGGCGCACCGTTGTTTTCAGTATCCCTCGGAACTACTTTAACGAATCGCTCCGCCGGCGGAGCATTTCGTAAAATCTAGTGATGAACTGCGCCGAGTTTTACGGTTCGCTCCGTTAACGGAGCATTTCGTAAAATCTAGCGATCAACTGTGTCGAATTTCACGATTCGCTTAGTCGACTAAGCAAATCGTAAATATGGGCGGCGAAAGCAAGATTCCCGGCGGGCTTTACGATTCGCACCGCCGGCGGTGTGAAACGTAAAACAGGCCGGTTTGACAATTCACCTAGCCGGCTAGGTAAATCGTAAATTCAGCGCGGCAGAATTTGCCAAAACGCCTCTGCGTCACGCTCAGTGACAAGATTCAGGTAGTGGCGCTTGATTATCGCCTCGGAATTGCCGGCTTCGAGCGCAGCGGCTCCAAGGCTGTGAAATTTGGCGACGTGCATCGAAATGAACGTGTGCCGGAGCACGTCATCGCTGAGTAGAAACTCGGTCCGAACCTCGGTGACCATTTTCTGAATATTCGGGAGCACTATGGGGAATTTTTTCAGCGGATAGCGCTCGAGCCATGCCTGCAGATTGGCGCGGATCTTTATCTGGCGAAGGTCATGCGTCTTCGAGATATCCGGCTCAATGTTGATGACTCCGTTGGCGAGATCGACCGCGCGCGCCAAACGCGCCGGGGGTAGCCGCCCAAGCCGGCACACCTCGCCGCGCGGCACAGTCGGACGAATACCCGCGAACACGCACAGAGCGAAGTAGGGCACAAGACACCCACGGGGGAGATCTGAGCGAGGCCCGCCGGCATAGTCTTCCACGAACGCCATGAACTCGGCGACTTGCTGCGCCGAAAGAATCTCAGGTAGGCCGCGCGCGATCTTGAATTTCGGGAGCGGCGCGGCGGAATTTTCTGCACACCAGGAACGCGGCGCCTGACGGCACCACTCGAAGAACGCGTGAAGTTCGCCGCGGAGGTTGTTCCAGCCCTTTCGCCCGAGTTTGCGCGCGTCCATGTAGCGCTGAACGTCAGCGGTCGTGACGGCCGAAACGTCACGCGACGGAAACGCCGCTTGGAGGCTCGCCAACTCTCGACGATAGTCTCGCGCGACGTAGAACGAAAGGTGCGGCGCTCGCTCCGCGAGGAAAGTTGTCACGGCCTCGGAAAGGGGCCTGGACGCGACCGCGGGCCGGTAGTTGGAGTTGAACCACTCCACGGCGAAAGCCAACGAGTGACCGCCCTTCAACATTCGATGCGCCGCCTCCGCTTCGGCGAGCTGTTCGGTCGACAAGCGAGTGACGACGGTCCGGACGTCGTCGCGGGTGTTGGCAGCCTGAATCTCGAAACGCTGCTTTGCGCCGCGGGCCTCCGCTTCGTCCGCGAATTGCTTCCGAATCCGGCGCCCCGCGAGCCATCCGCGCAGCAGCCAAGTCCCGTAGCGAACCGTCCGCGCCGATCCAGGTAGGCGCACCTGCACCTCTTTCCACCTCAGCGTGAAATGCCCGTTTCTCATGGCGCAGCCCATGCAAAGTGAGGGGTGTCAACAGCGTGTTGCCACGGAACTGTGACAACATTTGCGAAGTCAGGGAGCCCCACACCGCACGGCCGGACCGAGTTTCCCGAGTGAAAACTACCCCGTAGGAATCCTACAGGCGAGTTGGTGCTCAGGGGGGGACTCGAACCCCCACGCCTTACGGCACACGCACCTCAAACGTGTGTGTCTACCAATTCCACCACCTGAGCGATTTCCAGTGAAGGAAGGGCGAATTAGGTAAATCGCCGAAGCCTTGTAAAGCACTGAAATGCGCTTGCGTTGAACTTTCTGCGCCCGGACACTGCGACTTCCGCGTGGCACGACTGTAGCTCGCGGAACACCAAGCAAGTAAACCGACTCCCACCGGGTAACCACACCCGTTTCTCCGCCCTTCATGGACGACCAAAAGCCCGCCCCCGAGAGCACCGACGATGGTCTGAACAAGATCGATCTGTCGCAGCTGCAGAGCTTCACCTTCGGCACCCAATGGACCGAAATCAAATCCGTCGGCCCCGGCGGCCGTCGCGAACGCGACGACCGCGGAGGCGAGCGCCGCGAGCGGCGTGACGATGGCGGCCGCGGGCCCGGTGGCGCTCCGCGCGACCGCCGCGGCTTCCGCAAACCCGCTGGCGCTCCCGCGAGCGACGGTGGACCGGCCGCTCCGGCGGCACCCGAAGGGGAGCGTCGTTTTGATGCTCCGCGCGGCGACCGTCCCCCGCGGGGCGACGGCTTCCGTGGCGGACCGCGCCGCGATTTCCGCGGTGGCCCCGGTGGCGATCGGGGTGAGCGTCGCGATTTCCGCGGCGGCGACCGCCGTGACTTCGGCGGCGAGCGCGGCGCGCCGATGGAGCGCGGTCCGTATATCAGTCCGTATTTCATGGCGACCTGCTATCCCGAAGACACGGGCTTCGCCGCGATGGTGAAGGCCGTGCGCGCCTCGTGCCGCACGTTCCAGCTCTTCGAGATCACGAAGGCCGTTCTCGAGAAAAACGACCGCTTCGTCGTCGTCGTGCAGCGCAAAGCTCCGGAAAAATCCGCCGAAGACGAAGCCGCCGCGGCGAAGCCCGGCCCGCTATTCATGACGATTCCTGATCACCTTCCCTTCGACACCGAAGAGGCGGCGATCCAGCACGTCCTGAAGAACCACCTCGCTAATTTCTTCGACACCGCCGACGTGGAGATTGAGGCCCCGAAGGGCAATTTTCCGATCATCAACAAGTGCGGCATCACCGGCGAACTGCTCGGGCCGCCGAACTACCACAAGTATCAGCAAATCCTCCAGCAGCACCACGCCACGCGGCTCGGTCGCATGCCGTTCGACCGCTTCCGCGACAGCATCATCTCGTCGCGCGAGCCGGAAGTCGTCCAGCAGTGGATGGACAAGATGAAGAAGACCACGCGCTACACGTGGAACCCGAAGGTCGCCAAGCCCGCCGCCGCACCTGCGTCCGCTCCGGCCGCTGCCGCTCCGACCGAAAGCCCGGCGCCTGTTGAGGCTGCCGCCGAGGCTCCCGAGGCTGCGCCCGTCGTCGAAGCAGTGCCGACTCCCGCGCCCGAAGCCGCGCCCGCCGGTCCGAGCTTCGACAGCATCGAAGAGGCGCGTGCCTACCTGCTCACGAACGCGAAGGAAAAAGTCATTCGCGCCGTCGAGAACGTCCGCTTCCACGGCAAGCTCATCGAGAAACTCCCGCCCGGCGAAATCAAACGCGCCGTCGAGGGCCACGTGGAGCGTCAGCGCCGCTTCCCGCTCGATACCGCCAACGCGCTCCGCGGCCGCCTGCGCCGCGAAGGCTTCACCATCTTCAAGAAAGGTTCGCGCGGCGTCTCTTACGTGTGCGCCGTGAAGCGCCGCTTCCGCGTCCCCGGCCAGGTGTTTTCCGAGACGATCGGCGCGCTCATCGATTTCATCGAGAAGAACCCGATGATGCACGTGAAGGATCTGCCGCAAAAATTCCTCGGTATCGACGTCGCGGCCGCGGCGGCTGCCACTCCGGCTCCCGCCGAAGGCGCGACGCCGTCCCAATCGCCTTTTGCCGTGCTGCCGCCCGAGCAGGCGGACAAGCTGCGCAAAATGAACCAGGATCTGCGCTGGCTCGTCATGGAAGGCTACGTCACCGAGTTCTCCGACGGAAAGCTCTTCGCGCCGCCGCCGATGACGCCGCAAACCGGCAAAAAGGCCGACGAGCACGGCGAGGAACACGACCCGGTCGATTTCCCGGACGCGCCTGCGCCCGCCCCCGCTGAAGCTCCGGCGAGCGAGCCCGCTCCCGCGGCCCCGACTGCCACCGCCGATGCTCCGACGGAAGCAACTCCGGTCGCCGAAACCGCTCCTGCGGTGGAAGCCCCGGCTCCGGCGGTTGAATCGGCTCCGGCACCGGAAGCTCTCGCGGAAGAGCAACCGAAGACCGAGCCGCCAGCCGGCTCCTGAGTCGGCCCATGCGCCGCGTCGCAATCATCGGCAACGCGGGTTCCGGCAAATCCACGCTCGCGCGGCAAATCGCCGCCGAATGTGGCGCGGCCGTGCTCGATCTCGACACGATCGCCTGGGAGCCCGGGAAACCCGCCGCGCCGCGCGCTTCCGATGCGGCGGCGCGCGACGTGCGCGCGTTTTGCGCGGCCAACGCGTCGTGGGTGATCGAGGGATGCTATGGCGATTTGGCCGAAGCGGTCCTCGATGGAACCGTGGAGTTGGTTTTCCTGAATCTCAGCGAGGTCGATTGCGTGCGCCAATGCCGCGGGCGCGCCTGGGAGCCGCACAAGTGGCAATCGAAGGAAGCGCAGGATGCGCATCTCGACTGCCTGCTCGATTGGGTGCGGGCCTACTACACGCGTGACGGCGTGATGTCCCAGCGCGGACATCACGCGATCTTCGATCGTTACGCGGGGCCGAAGCGCGAGATTACGCGATCAGAGCTGGTTTGATGCAGTAGATGCGGGTGTGGGGCGCGGGCCGATTGCAGGCGCCGCGGCGATGCGTCGGGCGAGCGTGGGAGGCGCGGTGCCGTGAGGCGAGGGAGTGTGCGAAAGCGCGTTCCCTCGAATGAGGCGAACATTCACGTGACGTGAGGTGAAGCGTGCTCGTCGAGCGCGCCTTAAGGACGCGCGTGCCCGATTCCGCCGGGTCGGCCTCGGCGATGCGTCGGCGCAAAATATGTTCGCGACGCAAAAAAGGCCGGGCGTTGCGGCCCGGCCTTGAAGTCAGATGAATCGTCGCGGCGCTGGCGCGCCGCGCGATGACAAGCGAAGTTAGGCGAGTTTGACGCCGAGCTTCTTGGCGGAGCGCTCGAGGGCGTCGGCCATGTCGGAGGGCGTGACGGCGACTTCGATGCCGCATTCCTGGAAGACGGCGATCTTGGCGGCGGCGGTATCCTCGGCTCCGCCGACGACGGCACCGGCGTGGCCCATGCGGCGGCCCTTGGGGGCGGTCGCACCGGCGATGAAGCCGGCGACGGGCTTCTTGCAGTTGGCCTTGATCCAGCGGGCGGCTTCGACTTCGGCGCTGCCGCCGATTTCGCCGATCATGATGATGCCCCAGGTGTCGGGGTCTTCATTGAACAGCTTGATGACGTCGAGGTGCGAGGTGCCGTTGACCGGGTCGCCGCCGATACCGACGGAGGTCGACTGGCCGATGCCCTTCGAGGTGAGCTGGAAGACCGCCTCGTAGGTGAGCGTGCCGGAGCGGGAGACGACGCCGACGTGGCCCTTCTTGTGAATGTAGCCGGGGGCGATGCCGATGCGGCAGCCGCCGTTCGAGTCCTTGCCGGTGCCGGGCGTGACGATGCCAGGGCAGTTCGGGCCGATGAGGCGGGTCTTCTTGCCGGCCATGGCGCGCTTCACCTGGATCATGTCGCGGATCGGAATGCCTTCCGTGATCGCGACGCAGAGGTCGAGGTTGGCGTCGACACCTTCGAGGATCGCGTCAGCGGCGAACGGCGGCGGGACGAACACCGCGGAGGCGGTCGCGCCGGTGGCGGCGACGGCGTCGGCGACGGTGTTGAAGATCGGAACCTTGTGGGAGCCGTGCTCGAAGAACTGGCCGCCTTTGCCCGGCGTGACGCCGGCGACGATGGCGGAGCCGTAGTCGAGGGAGAGTTTGGTGTGACGACCGCCGAACTCGCCGGTGATGCCCTGGACGAGAACCTTGGTCTTTTCGTTAACGATAATAGACATTGAAGGGATCGGTTAGCGGTGGGCGGTTAGGCGACGAGTTTGACGATCTTCTGCGCGGCGTCGGCCATGGTGTCGGCGGAGGCGATCTTGAGGCCCGAGTCGGCGAGCGTCTTCTTGCCGGCGGCGACGTTGTTGCCTTCGAGGCGGACGACGAGCGGGATCTGGAGGCCGAGCTCCTTGGCCGCGGCGACGACGCCGGTGGCGATCGTGTTGCAGTCCATGATGCCGCCGAAGATGTTCACGAGAATGCCCTTCACGTTCGGGTCCGTGAGGATGATGCGGAAGGCCGCCTGGACCTGCTCCTTCGAGGCGCCGCCGCCGACGTCGAGGAAGTTGGCGGGGTTGCCGCCGAAGTGCTTGATGATGTCCATCGTGCTCATCGCGAGGCCGGCGCCGTTGACGAGGCAGGCGATGTTACCGTCGAGCGCGATGTAGCTGAGGTTGAACTTCGAGGCTTCGATCTCTTTGGAGTCCTCTTCGTTGAGGTCGCGGAGGTCGACGATGTCCTTGTGGCGGAAGAGCGCGTTGTCGTCGAAGGAGACCTTGGCGTCGAGCGCGAGCACTTCGCCGGCGGGCGTGGTGATGAGCGGGTTGACCTCGACCATGGAGGCGTCGGTGTCCCAGAACATCCGATAGAGATTCGTGATGAGTTTAACGGCGTTCTTGAAGTAGTCGCCGGTGAAGCCGAGTTGGAACGCCAGTTGGCGCGCCTGGTAGCCTTGGAGGCCGACGGCGGGATCGATGAAGACCTTGAAGATCTTCTCGGGCGTCTCGTGCGCGACCTTTTCGATTTCGACGCCGCCTTCGGTCGAGGCGACGATGACGGGCTTCGAGGTGTTACGGTCGAGGAGGATCGCGAGGTAGTATTCCTTCGAGATGTCCGCGGCCTTGGTGAAGTAGATCGTCTGGACCTTGCGGCCGGCGGCGCCGGTCTGCGCGGTCACGAGCGTGTTGCCATACATCTTGTTGGCGTAGTCGAGCGCCTCGGCCTTGGTCTTGGCGAACTTGACGCCGCCCTTGAAGCCGTCGGTGAACGTGCCTTTGCCGCGTCCGCCGGCGTGGATCTGGGATTTGACGACATACGGAGCCTCGCCCAGCGCAGAGAGCGCGGACTCGAACTCGGCGGGCGAACGGGCGGGCACGCCCTTCGGCACCGGCACCCCGTATTTCTCGAACAAGGCTTTGGCCTGATACTCGTGAATGTTCATGGGAAAAGAGAGGTTTTTTAAGCCACAAAAGCCGGCCGAAAGACACCCAAAAGATGCCGCGTCCGTTGCGCGAAACGCATCATAAGAGACCCGGGGCGTTCCCGTAAGCGAAGCATAAGGCAACGCAGCTTGGCGGTCGGCGCCGGGCTGTGGGTGGCCCGCTCCGTCGTGCAAAGCGGCGCAAGGTCGGTGATTGCGTTGCGCGCCGCGTCGCGCAAGATGCGCGCGTATGCATTCGCACGAGCTGCTCAAGGAGGTGCTCAAGAAGACCAGCGCGAAACAAATCGCGGGTGACATGGGCTTATCCCTATCCCTCATCTACAAATGGGCCGAGCCACCGGCGGACGAGACCGGCAGCGGCGCGAACAACCCGTTGGATCGCATCGAGCAGTTGCTCAAGATCACGAACGACACCCGCATCGCGCAATGGGTGTGCGAGCGCGCCGGCGGCTTCTTCATCACGAATCCGAAGCACAAGCCGCACGACATCAATCTCATCCCCTCCACGAACAACATCGTGCAGGAATTCGCGGACATGCTCGGCGTCATCGCCGCCGCTGCTGCGGACAATCAGATCACCAAGGACGAGGCGAAGGCCATCCGTCGCCGGTGGGAGGATTTGAAGAGCGTGACCGAGGGCTTCGTGCGCAACTGCGAGGAAGGCAATTTCAGCGCGCTGAAGCAGGAGGCCGTGGCGCGCGATGCGAAGTCGCACGGTTGAACGCGGCGGGAATCGCGATGGCGAGGCGAGCTCTTGGCGGGTCCATGGCGCTCGTTCGCGTGTCGGCTGCGGCCGATCGGAGAATCACTCCGACAGCATGACGTGCCGACGGGACGCGACCGCTCCAAGCCGTCGAAGGTAGCGGTTTCGCAGTTTGCCTTGCGGACTGCCCGCGTCCCGCGGGCCGTCGAATGAGGTATGATCTGCGCGAACCGAAGCACGGTCCGCGAGGACGCGGACCCTCCTGAAGCACCGCGCGCACCGGGCACCTTGCGATGCAGGGGCGCGCGTTTGTCGCCGCCGGGATGGCGACGACCACCTTTCGGTCAATGCGCGTCTCAGAACTTCAGCAGCTGCTTCGCGAGGAAGGCTGACTGGATGCCGGCGAGTTCCTGCAGGCCCTTGCGCGCGAGGCCGAGCAGGCCGTCGAGCTCTTCCTGCGAGAAGGTCGCTTCTTCGCCGGTGCCCTGCACTTCGACGAACTGGCCCTTGCCGGTCATCACGACGTTGAAGTCCACGGCGGCGTCCTTGTCCTCGACGTAATTGAGGTCGAGCAGTTGCTGGCTGTTGAACAGGCCGACACTGACGGCGGCGACGGAGTCGGTGAGCGGATTCTCGGAAATTTTCTTCGCGTCGAGGAGCTTTTGGATCGCGAGGCGTGCGGCGAGATAGGCGCCGGTGATGGACGCGGTGCGCGTGCCGCCGTCGGCCTGGAGCACGTCGCAGTCGATCCAGAGCGTGTTGTCGCCGAGCTTCTGGAGATCGATGATGGCGCGCAGCGAGCGGCCGATGAGGCGTTGGATCTCGACGGTGCGGCCGTCGATCTTGCCCTTGGAAATGTCGCGCTGTTTGCGGTCGTGCGTCGAGTAGGGGAGCATCGAATACTCGGCGGTCAACCAGCCGCCGGTGACGCCTTGCTGGCGCATCCACGACGGGACCTTCGGTTCGATCGTCGCGGCGCAGATGACGCGCGTGTGGCCGAAGCCGATGAGGACGGAGCCCGAGGCGTGCGGGGCGATGTTGGCCTCGAGGGTGATGGGACGCAGTTGGTCGGGCTTGCGACCGTCGACGCGGGGCTGGGTAGACATAGCGGAAACAGCAGACGGACGCGGCGCGGCGGGAGCAAGGCCGGAAGCGCGCGTGACGCGGTGTGGCGGAGGACGGGGCGCGGAGGACTGAGGACGGAGGGCGGAGAGTGAGGCGCGGCGGAAAGAGGCGGGATCTTCCAGCTCCCGCTGCTTGGGCGCGGCGCTCGTCAGCTCGGGTTCG
The DNA here is from genome assembly GCA_019634575.1 of Candidatus Didemnitutus sp. NCBI lineage: Bacteria > Pseudomonadati > Verrucomicrobiota > Opitutia > Opitutales > Opitutaceae > Candidatus Didemnitutus > Candidatus Didemnitutus sp. Next base: position 1,188,778 of record JAHCAY010000001.1, on the reverse strand, counting down.
CCGGCGGCTCTTCGTCGTCTTGAAAGCTCTGCGGGACGAACGGCGAGCGCGGTTCGGCGATGCGGTGCGTCGTCGTTTTCTGCGTTTGCTGTTCCTGCATGTGCGCGATGAGGCGGTCGTTGAACGTCTTCGCGGGATCGTGGCCCATGATTTTCAGCGCCTGGACCATGGCGGCGACTTCGACGAGACGGGCGATGTCGCGGCCGGGACGCACGTAGAATTCGATGTGCGGCACCTTCACGCCGAGGATCTCGTAGAAGTTCTCCTCGAGGCCGGTGCGTTCCTCGATGACTTCGGGGCTCCACTCCTTGAGGGTGACGACGATGTCGACGCGTTTCTCGAGGCGGATGCTCTTCACGCCGAACATTTCGGCGATGTTGATGATGCCGATGCCGCGGCACTCCATATAGCCGCGGTTGAGCTCGCGCGAACTGGCGGTGAGTTCGCGCTCGTCGACGAGGCGGAGGCAGGTGAGGTCGTCGGCGACGAGCGAGTGGCCGCGCTCGATGAGCGCGAGGGCGCACTCGGATTTGCCGATGCCGGAGTCGCCGCGGATCATCACGCCGATGCCCTTGATATCGAGGGTGGTCGCGTGCTCGGTGCCGGACGGAGCGAACTCGTTGTCGACGCACAGCGTGGCGGCGTTCACGAAGTTCATCGTGATCATCGGCGTGCGGAAGATCGGCAGGTGCATCTCCAGCGAGACCGCGAGCATCGGGTGCGTGGCGGTGTAGTTGCGCGTAAGGACGAGGCACGGGATGCCGCGTTTCACCATCTCGGCGAAGATCTCGATTTGCTGGCGCTGCGAGAGCGTCTTGAGGAACGTCATCTCGGCGGCGCCGAGGACCTGAATGCGTTTGTTCGCGAAATACTTGAAGAAACCCGTGAGCGCGAGCGAGGGGCGGTTGATCGAGCCCTCCTTGATCAGGCGGTGCATGCCTTCCTCGCCCGTGAGCAGCTCGAGCTGGAGCTTGGTCCGATACGTCTCGTAGAAATGCGCGACGGTGATGCCGTTGATGGCTTTGGTGGGCATGGGCGGGGAAGCTGTAAGCAGTAAGCGGTAAGCCTTAAGCTGCGCCGAACCTACAAGCCGAGCGGCGAACCGAAAGCTTAAAGCTTATCGCTTACGGCTTATCGCTGCGCCAGCGGCGCTCGCTCACAAATTGAAATCCTTGCCCAGATACAGCTCGCGGGCTTGCGGGTCGTTGATGAGGAACTCGCCGCTGCCTTCGGTCATCACCTTGCCGCGATGGATGATGTAGCCGCGGTCGACGATGCGGAGCGTTTCGCGGACGTTGTGGTCCGTGATGAGCACGCCGATGCCGCGCGACTTCAGCTCGAGGATGATCTTCTGCACCTCGGCGACGGAGATCGGGTCGACGCCGGCGAACGGCTCGTCCATGAGCAGAAATCGCGGGCGCGTCACGAGGGCGCGGGCGATTTCGAGGCGGCGGCGCTCGCCGCCGGAGAGGGTGTAGGCGGGCTGCTCCGCGAGATGACCGATGCTCAGCTCGTCGAGGTGATGTTTCACCAGTGCGGTGCGGTCCTTCGCGGATACGCCGCGCAACGTCTCCACGATGGCGAGGATGTTCTCGGCGACGGTGAGCTTGCGGAAGATCGACGCCTCCTGCGGCAGGTAACCGACGCCGAGGCGAGCGCGGCGGTGCATGCGGAGGTGCGTGGCGTCCTGGCCGTTGATGAAAACCTTGCCGCCGGTCGCGGGCACGAGTCCGACGACCATGTAGAACGTCGTCGTCTTGCCCGCACCGTTCGGGCCGAGCAGGCCGACGACTTCGCCGGCGCGGACGCGCACGTTGACGCCGTTCACGACGGTGCGCTGGCCGTAGGTTTTCACCAGGCCCTCGGTGTGAATTTCGAACTGCTCCGTCGCGGCGGCGGTGCTCACGGCTGCTTCGGCGCCTCCGGGGCGGTTTCGATCTTCTTGTCCTTGTCGAAACCGAGGTCCTTCACCGGTGGGCCGACGATACGGACGTTCGTGCCGCGCACCTGGCGCTCGCCACGGAGGAGGAGGATTTCGTCGCCGGTGTAGGTCCAGCCGGCGCCGCGATCGGTGACGACGGGGCGGTCGCTGAGCGTGATCTTGTTGTCGCCGGGCAGCACGACGGCCTTGCCGCAGGCGGCGTCGCGGTCGCCCTGCACGATGTGGACGTTGCCGATGGCGATGAGCGATTTGAAGCGCTCGAGCTTGGCGACCGTCGCGGTCGGATCGGTCTTGCTGCGCAGGGCCACGACTTCGAGGCGGTCGCAGGTGAGTTTGAGGTTCGTGCCGGTGACCACCACATGGCCGTCGAAGATGGACGTCATCTCGGCGTCGGTGCTGCGGCCGTCGTAGTTGTCGCTCGTGATGACGGTGGGCTGCGTCTCGGCGTTCTGCGCGAGGAGCGGGCCGGCGAGGGCGGCGAGGAGGAGGGCGAGGCGGGGCAGCGTCATTGCAGCAGGTTTTTCAGTTCGGCGCGGAAAGTTACGCGCACGTTCTTGCGCATGGAAACCCTTTTCTCCCGGTGGTCGTAGGTCCACTGCTCGCCGGTGGCTTCAAGGGTGTCGGTGAGCACGCGGATCGTGCTTTGCCCGGTGGCGATTTGCGTGTCGGTGCGAACCACAGCCGTCGGGCTGAGCAACATCGTGTCGATGCGATCCTGCGCGTCAGCGGTGAAGACGGTCAGCGTCAGCTCGCGGATGTCGATTTCCTGCGAGGAGACGAGACGCGCCTCGGTGCCGCGCACGAGCCACTGGCGGAAGCCGTCGGGCGTGAACGTGGGCAGACGGAAGTTCACGATCGGTGCGTCGTTGGCGATGCGCGTCGTGGTCTGCGCCGAGGAGAAAGGTGCGAGCGCGGCCCAAACCAGCACGACCAGGAGCGTGGTCGGGTGCGGGCAGCGCGCTTGCGCGCGCTTGCGCGCTGACCCACGGAAAAGTTGATGCTCTTGCCGGCTCACGAAGCTGCCTTCTGACCGCGGGCGGCGAGGATTTGTTCACACACTTCGCGCACGGCGCCGTGGCCGGCGGGGCGCGGTGGGACGAACTTCGCGACCTTGAGCGCGGCGGGCATCGCTTGCGCCGGGGCGACGCCGATGCTGGCCCACGCGATGGCGGTCGCGTCGATGTCGTCGTCGCCCATGTAGCACACCTCGGCGGCTTTCGCGCCGAGTTGCCGGGCGAGTTCCTGGAGCGCGACGAGTTTGTCGGTGCGGCCTTGGATGAGGTGGGGGATTTGCAGTTCCTGCGCGCGAGCGGTGGTGGCGGCGGACGGGCGGCCGGAGATCCACGCGAGCGCCACGCCGGCTTTGCGCAGGCGCACGAGTCCCATGCCGTCGAGGATGGAGAAATTCTTCGATTCCGTGCCGTCGGAGTGGATACGCACAGTGCCGTCGGTCAGCACGCCATCGACGTCCATCGCGAACAACTTGATCGCGCCCCACGCGAGACGGGCGGGCTTGGGCGGGGCGGAACGGCGGGATTTTTTCGGGGTGGCCACGGCGGAGCGGAGGTTGCGGGCTCCCGCGCGGGCCGCCAATCCGATTTATCAAGCGCGCGTGAACTTCCCGGGATCGTGTGGGCGCGCACCAATCGTCTTGCGCCGCCGCGTCCGGCTGAGTTGCTTCGGGTGTCGCTGCGCCGGGTCGCCGTTCGGTCCGCGTGCGACGGTTTTCCGATGCCGCAGGACCGCCTTCCAGTGCCGCCTTCTCCGCCTGCCGATGCGCAGTCCGCCGCGCAGCAACAGGCCCAGGCCAAGGAGAAGCAGCGGGCGCGGCTGTCGTTCGAGCGGTTGCTGAACGTGAGCCACCAGCAGCTCCTGAAGCTGCTGGCGCGGCGGTTGTGGTTGCAGGAGAAACTCCAGCCGACGGAGTGGCAGATCACGCTGTTCTGGTCGGCGCTGGCGGGATTCCTCGGGGCGATGTCGGCGTTGGCGTTCACGAGCCTTACGGAAGGCGTGCACGTGCTGCTGACCGGTTCGCGCGCGGGCGTCGTTGAGACGATGCGGCAGATTCCGATTTGGGCGGTGGTGCTCGTGCCGGCGGCGGGCGGCGTGGCGGCGGGTTTGATTCTGAAACTCGGCCAGCGATTCGCGGGCAAGCAGGGCGCGACGGACTACATGGAGGCGATCGTCATCGGCAATGGCTACGTGCCGGCGCGCGCGACCTTGGTGAAGACCGTTGCGGCGATGTTCACGATCGGCTCGGGCGGCTCGATCGGTCGCGAAGGTCCGCTGGTGCAACTCGCCGCGGTGACGTCGTCGCGGCTCGGGCGCTGGCTGGGATTGAGCGCGCCGAAGCAGCGGTTGCTGGTGGCGTGCGGCGCGTCGGCCGGCATCGCGTCGGCCTACAACGCGCCGATCGCGGGCTCGTTTTTCGTGGCGGAAATCATCCTCGGCACGATTGCGATGGAGAGCCTCGGACCGCTCGTCATCGCGGCGGTCACGGCGGCGTTGACGCTGCGCGTGATGACGAATGCGAGCAAACTCTACGCGGTGCCGAGCTACGAGATGCACACGCCGTGGGAGATGGTCGCCTACGTCGTGCTCGGGCTGATCGTCGGCGCGCTGGCGCCGTGGTTTTTGCGGAGTCTGCGCGCGGCGGAGAATTTTTTCCGACGGACGTCGCTACCGCCGGTGGTGCGGCTCGGACTAGGCGGCCTGTGCGTCGGCCTCCTTGCGATGAAGGTGCCCGAAGTGTGCGGCAACGGCTACTCGGTGGTCGTGGACGTTTTGCAGGGACACTACGTGTGGAGCGCGCTGCTGTTGATCGTGTGGTGCAAGTGGCTCGCGACCTGCGCGTCGTTCGGCTCGGGCGCGCCGGGCGGTGTGTTCACGCCGTCGCTGTTCATGGGCGCGGGTGCGGGCTATGTGTTCGGGCAAGGCGTGCAAACGCTGTGGCCGTCGGGGAACGTCGATCCCCGGACGATCGCGCTGGTGGGCATGGGCGCATTCCTCTCGGCGGTGAGCCACGCGCCCGTGATGGCGATCATCATGCTGTTCGAAATGACCCTGAGCTACGACATCATCCTGCCGCTGATGGTGTGCAGCGTGGTGGCGTATTTCACGGCGAAGAGCCTCGAGGGCGAATCGATCTACAGCGAGTCGCTCAAGCGCAAGGCGGTCGAGCAACCCGGGACCGCGCCGGTCGCCGTCCCGGCGAAGGTCGGCGAACTCATGCGCACCGAACCGCCGACGGTGGCGAGCGGGGCATCGTTCGGCGACATCGGCCGCCTGTTCCTGGCGAACCGCGTGAACTATCTCTACGTTGTGGAAGCGGACCAGCGTTTCATCGGCGTCGTCTCGCTGCACGACATCAAGCCGTTCCTGTTGCAGCCTGACCTCGCGGACGTGGTGCACGCGACCGACATCCTGCGCGACGATTTCCCGACGGTGCGGGCCGATCAGCCGCTGAGCGACGGCTTGAAGCGCTTCCGCGAAGTCAGCGCCGAACGCCTGCCCGTGCTCGACGATGATGCGAAGCTGCTCGGAAGTCTGTCGAAGACGGATCTCCTGCTCGCGCTCGCGGAGAAATCGCCGGCGTCGGCCGCCTGAGGCGGCGTTCGAAGCGGTGGAAATTCCTCATCGGAATCCGCCTGTGCCCGCGTTCGCGAGTAGCGCTTCGATTTCCGCTGGAGACAAGTGGAGTTTGGCGCGGGCGACCTCGCGATGGTCGACGACAATTCGCACTGTTCCGGACTGTGGCGCGATTTCCGCCATGACGCTTTGCGCGGTCGACGAAAAAGTCAGCCGCGCGGCAAAGCGCGGCTCCTCGCAGTCGAGCGACTCACTCGTCCAGTCGTAGCTCGCGTCGTCGAGTAGCAGATTGCGCAGGCTGGTGGGATCGGGCATCTCCGAGTCGGCGAGCAGGCCGAGACTACAGGGCAGGGCGACGGTGGGTCCGTCGAAGGCGAGACTGACACGCTCGCTGGCCATCGCGGTGCGAAGATTGGCGACTGACCCGAACAAATCGATCAAACCGTCGACCGCCGGCGGCCTCGGTAAGACGAGCGCGCCACCGCAGGACCATGCCATCGGCGACAAAGGCGCGCGCGTCCGGAGTCTCGGCGTTGGCACCGACACGACGATCGATTGAGGTTCGAACGCAATCTGCGGTGCCTTGAACTCGGGCTCTACGAGGCAGGCCATCACGGTCGGGCCGGTCACGAGCGACGACGCGATTCCGAGAACGACGAGGCGGTGTGCGGTGCGCATATGAGATCAACGCTCCAGAGGTGGATTTCTTAGTCCATTTCGCGTTGCGGGGCGCTGACCGTGCGCTTGACGGATCAGCGGACTTGGCCGCGAAATCGGAAAAACCGTCGAGGAATGCGGCGGCGTTTGGCAAGCGGATGCGCTCCCGCGATGGCCGCTATCGAAGCGCGCGCGGTGGCGCGGTCAGATCGACAGTCCCACGTCGCCCTCGAGCACGGTGACTTTCATCTGCGGGCGCTCGCCGCTCTTCCACAGCGGAGCGGTGTGCAGGACCCGATACCGGAGCGGGCCGCCGTCGGGCGTTTCGCTGCGCGTGATCGGGCGCGGGATGCAGACGAACTCGGTGCGCATCTCGTCGGCCGTGAGCCTGACCTTTGCGTAACCGTGTCCGCCGAGATCGAGGAACTCGAGGTGCGGAGCCAGCTCCGGGTTGGAGAGCGCGCGGGCGCGTTGGAGGTCGAGAGTCTTGGCGTATTCGAGGCAGGAGCGGACACCGTGTCGCAGCAGCAGGTTGTAGGTCCAGTCCGGCTTCGCACCCTCGCGGTCGAGGAGAAACAGGTCGCGCAGCGGGACGTTTTTCCGGAGACCGTGCTCGAGAGCCTCCATGGTGTTGGGACTGATCAGCGACCCGCCCACGAAGCTCAGGCCGACGGGCTCGAACTTGCCGGGCGGGAGCTCCGCGGTCGCATATCCCGACCAGAAGCTGTGACGGTCGCCCGAGACGATGGCGAAGCCGGTGATCTGCGCGTCGCGCACGAGCCCGTAAATTTCCGCGCGCTCGGCGTAGGCGGTGCCCCAGTCGCCGCCGTAGATGGACGCGTAGCCGCCGTCTTTCGGCCAGGCCTCCTTGGTGAGGCCCGGAGGCAGGTTCTGCGGATCGACGCGCCGGTCCAGCGCGCCCAGCGAGTTTCCCCAAATCTTCCAAGTGGCGGTCGAGCTCTTGAGCCTATCCTTGAACCAGGCTTTTTGCTCCGCCCCGATGAGCGTTTGCGGCGGAGCGTGGCGCTGTGGGTTGGCCACGCGCGTCTCGCCATAGCTGACTTCCGTCGGAGGATTGCCGCCGTTGAAATCGCGCCCGCCGTCGAGCACCCGAAATCCCGCCTCGGGAAACATCCCTTGGAATTCGCCGTTGCCGAGCTGGTTGAGTGACGGATCGGTGAACGGATCCGCGCTCCGGTAGCTGTGCTGGTCGGTGATGATGACGTCGCAGTGACGACCGTAGCGCAGCGCGCGGTAGCCCTGGAGGCTGTTGATCGCGGTCAGGTTGTTCGGCTCGAGACCGAGCCCGTTGCGGTCCCATTCCTTGATCGGCACGTTCTCCACGGCGGGCGGATCGAAACGTTCGAGCGTCCCGCTCGGCGGGGCGACGCGGGCGGGGAGATATTCGAACCACGCCTGGTTGGCGGCGACCTTCACGGTCTGGCCCGGCCGCTCGAACGCGGGGGTCTTCACGATGCTCTGCCATCCTTGCCACGAGAATTCGTGATTGTCCCAGATCGCGACGAACGGCCAGCGCGCGCGGGCGTCCTGGAGGTCGGGATCGGCGAGGTAACCTTTGTAGATGGCGCGGTAGCCCTCGAGCGTGAGCGGGATGTGGAAATTGCCGACCTTTTGGCCGTCGGGGATGCGTGCGACCTCGTAGATCGTGCGATCGTAACGCGTCTTCACCTCGTCGGGATACTGCACGACCTCGTAGATGAAATCGCCCAAGTGCAGAATGAAACCGAGCTGCTCCGCGGCCGGCGCGCGTTCGTCCTCGTAGATCATCCGGCGAAACGCGTTGAGCTTGCCTTCGTTGACGTCCTGGCAACTCACGAAGGCGAAGTTCACGGTGCGTGGATCGTCGTCCGACGGCGCGGTGATCGTGCGGCCGATGCGGCTACCGTGGCCGTCGGCATCAGTGAACCGATACCAGTAAACGTGCGCCGGCTGGAGTCCGCCGATCAGGACGCGCGCGGTCCAGTCCGCGGCGCTGGAAACCGGAGTCTTCGCGGTCACGACAACACGACGGAATGCCTCATCCTCCGCGACCTCGACGTTCAAAAATTCGCGTGTGCCTTCGGCAAACGGACGTCGCGTCCACAGGATGACGCTGTGCGGATCGGGATCGCCCGAGGCGACGCCTTCGGGAAAGAGATCGCGCCGCTCTTGCCACTCGACGCGTGAGCCGCGCGCCGTGCCGGCCCACGCCAGTGAAGCGCCGAGTGCGGCGGCGGTTTTGAGAAAAGTGCGGCGGCTGATCTTCGTCTTCATGATTTCACTCGGGCGGAGCTGGGGTTGGTTCGAGCGCGAGATTCCGGGGCGAAAGCCCGGAGACGCCAGTGCGCCTCTCCGATAGGCGAACCGCCGCGCCCGTCAGCAAAAAGGAGACGCGAGGACAGGTCTCAGCGACGAATCCCTCCGGATTTGCGCCGACCGCGGACTGGGCGACGGCCGGAAACGTGGCCGCGAAGTCCGCGTCGAGCGCGCGCCGGTAAGCAGATGATGGAGGCGCGGGCACGGGAGTGGCGCGTGGCCGGTGTCCCGGGCGCACGACGTTCTTAGCCACGGATTGCCCGGATACCGCGGATAAAGGCATCAGGTCCGGCGGTGCTCATCGGTGCATCCGTGAAATCCGTGGCCCGAAAATTCGGAGAGCGATGCGGGAGGTTCGAGATCGGAAGATTTCAACGCAGAGGACGCAGCGCGCGCGGAGAACGGTTCAGAAGAACCTGTCGAGAAACGCGGCCGCAGCGGCGGAGATGCGGCCGATCTTGTTCGTGGCTTGGCGGTAGAATTTGAAATTCAACTCCGTCTCCGGACGGCCGTCGTTCCAGTCGGAAAACGGTTTCAACTCCGCACGGCCAAGGCGACGGTGTGCGAGTGCGGTGCGCTTGACGGTGATGCTGACGCGCGGCGTCTGGCGCGCGACGCCGGGCTTGCGCGGCGTCGCTTCTGCTGACGTCACGATCCCGCGCGCAACGAGGCCGACGCCGCCTTCGTTTTCGGAGTCGACGAGATAGATCGTATCACCTGCCGCGATGCGCTTGGCGCCATACATCGTTTTCTGCGCGGGGAAGGTGAAAGCCGTGGCCTTCGGATTGCTGATGGGTGTCTTGATCAGGAAGGCGTGGGCGGGCATGCGAGAATCGTCGTAATGAAATGACTAGTGCTGCTCGCGGTCCCACGGCGGAGGCGAGCGGAAGCGGAGCTGCTGTTTTTCTGCGGGGAGCCACCAGTTCTTGTCCTTGATTCTGAGCTTCGTTTTCGACGGCAACACATCTGCTCCGGGCTTCATGTTCGTGCCGCGACTATGCACCACTTGGCTGAGATATTCGGTCGTGTAGGAAAGCGCCTCCTCGCGGTCTTTCTGGCTGATGCAGGCTGATAGTTCCCGCAGGTTGGAGTTCACATATGCCATGATGTTCGGTGGAGCACCGATTTCCATGTGGATCCACAGGACGATAGCATAGGCGATCTTGTAGTTTTTCTCTGCACCGACGCCGTCCCTGAACATGATCGCGATGTTGTTGAGCGCTAGAACATCGCCTGCGGCATAGGAGCGCAGATACCAATCCCACGCTTTTGCCGTATCTTGGGGATAAACATCACCCAAATGATAGGCGCGCCCGAGCATGAGCATTGCGTCGGCATCACCCTTCTCGGCGAGAATTTCGGCCTCGCGATATTTTGCCAGGATTTGCTTTTTCACCGCCTCGCTTCGTGCCGGCGCTGTTTCAGGCGCGATCGGACGATTACGATCGGCAGCTGACGCACTTCCGAATAGCAGCGCGAATGCAAGTAAGGGGGCGGCAAGACGGTTTTGAGTGAGCATCGCGGGGGGCTTTACGGTAGCGATGCCGTTGGCCCGCGGCATCTCGAGAGAACAATCAGCTATGGATTGTGACTCTATGAGTCAACGACCGCACCATTCGCAACTTTTCGGGTTGACGCATCTTGTCTTCGGCCAACCCCAAAATCCGCGCTCTGAAATCCCAAATCGTCTAGCCCATCCACGCCGCGATGGCGTCGATGATTTTGTCTTTGCTCGGGCGGTAGACGGCTTCGAGTTCGGGGGCGAAGGGGACCGGAATGTCCAGCGCGGCGATGCGGAGCGGGGCGGCTTTGAGCTGGCCCCAGTGTTCCTCGGTCAGTCGCGCGACGAGTTCGGCGCCGAAGCCGTGCGTCTTGCGGCCTTCGTGCACGATCACGAGTCGGCCGGTGCGCGCGACGGAGGCTTTGATGGCGTCGAGCTTCAGCGGCGAGAGCGCGCGCAGGTCGAAGAGGTCGAAGGTCGTCTCGTATTCGTCGGCGAAATATTGGCAGGCGTCGGTGCAGTGCAGGACCATTTCGCCGTAGGTGACGATCGTAGCGAAGTCGCCGGTGCGCACGTGGTGCGGTTGCCAGACAGAGCGGTAGTTCGGGTCCCACTGCACCGGGTGTTTGCCGCGGCGGTAGAGGCCCTTGTGCTCGAAAACGATGACTGGGTTGTCGTCTTCGTAGGCGGCGAGGAGCGCGTTGAAGGCGTCCTGCGGCGTGGACGGGTAAAGCGCCTTGAGGCCGGGGAAGGAGAGGAGCGCGGACTCGAGTTCCTGCGAGTGGAATGAGCCGAAGGTGAGGCCGCCGCCGCAAGGGAAGCGGAAGACGAGCGGGACTTTCTGGCCGGCGCGGAAGTGATAGGTCGCGGCGTTGAGCACGATTTGCGTCGTGGCGTCGGTGGCGAAGTCGGCGAACTGGAACTCCTCGATCGGACGATGGCCGATGGAGGCGAGGCCGATGGCGTAGCCGGTCGAAGCGGATTCGCAGAGCGGTGTGCTGAGCACGCGCGGACGGCCGAAGTCTTTGAGGAGGCTTTCGGTGACTTTGAACGCGCCGCCGTAGGTGCCGATGTCCTGGCCGAGCACGAGTGACTCGGGACGCTCGGCGAGGATCTTGCGGAGAGCCCGGTTGATCGCCTGCGCCATGGTGATGTTTTCCGCGGCCGCCGGTTCAGCCTTCCAGGGCAAGGCGGGCGCGTCGGGCGCGAAGAGATCTTCGAGCATGCCCTCGGGCGTGATGGGCGGCAGGGCCATTGCGGCTTTGATCGACGTCTCGACGAACTCGCGAACCTGCGCGTCGATGGCGTCGAGTTGCGCGCCGAGGCCGGCGGCGGCGAGCTTGGCGCGCCAGCGCGGGAGCGGGTCCTCGGCGAGGATCGCCTCGGCTTCGCCGGGCTGCATGTAGTCGCAGGTGTCGTAGGCGGCGTGGCCGCGCAGGCGGAAGGTGTGGGCTTCGATTAGGATCGGTCGCGAGGTGGTGCGGGCGCGTTCGATCGCGGCGCCGAGCGTGCGGACGACGTGCTCGGGGTCGCTGCAATCCATGGAAAAACCTTCCATGCCGTAGCCCTTCGCGCGTTCGAAGAGATTGGGCGAGACGAACTGTTCGCAGACGGGCGTCGAGTAGGCGTATTTGTTGTTCTCGATCACGAACACGACCGGCACGCCGAGCAGCGCGGCGAGGTTGAGTGATTCGTGGACATCGCCGGTGGAGCTGGAGCCGTCGCCGAAGAAGGCGAAGCCGACGGCGGGCTTGCCGGCGCGGCGCTGCGAGTCGACGGCGCCGATGACGTTCGAGAGCATGATGCCGAGGTGCGAAATCATCGGCAGGCTGCGCGCGGCGGGATCGCCGTGGTGGATGTTGCCTTCGCGTGCCTTGGTGGGGCTGCCGGAGTTGGCGAAGTATTGCGCGAGGTGGTCGCAGAGGTGTCCGCTCCAGATCAGGTGGCCGCCGAAACCGCGGTGGGAAAAGGAGACGACGTCGACGGATTTGTCGGCGAGGAGGGCGAGCGGGCAGATGAGGGCTTCGTTGCCCTGGCCGCCGGTGACCGTGCCGCGGATGAGACCTTGGCGGAAGAGGTCGAGGATGCGGTTGTCGCCGGTGCGCGCGAGCTGCATCCAGGCGTAGAGTTGCAGGAGCGAGCCGGAGCGGTCGCGTTCGAGGTCGGCGAGGCGGAGGTCGCGGCGTTGGAACAGCGTGGGCGTGGCGGGGAACGTCATTGCGCTTATGACAAAAGGACGGTGCGGCGAGACGGCAGTGGCGCGAGGAAAATTTAGGCGGGTGGCGCGTCATCAGAAGTGACGCGGGGCGGTGCGCGCGGACTAATTCCGGTGGGGATTGGTCGCGCCGAGGGGATGCGCGTGCGGCATTTCGGTGGCGCGCGCAGGCGTGCGGCCGACGCGGAGGCGAACTAGAATTCCAGTTGCTCGCCGGGACGGAGGGCGCGGACGGGGTGGTTGGCGCGGGCGGCGCGTTGGGCGAAGGCGGCGCCGTCCTGCGCGATCTTCGGCCAGGTGTTGTAGTGCATCGGCACGGCGACTTTCGGGCGCAGGTAGTCGAGGGCGAGCAGCGCGTCGTCGGGGCCCATGGTGTAGCTGTCGCCGATGGGAATCATCGCGAGGTCGAGGCCGACGCGGCCGATGAGCGCCATGTCGGAGAACAGCGCGGTGTCGCCGGCGTGGTAGACGTGCTTGCCGTCGGCGGAGACGAGCACGCCGCAGGCGGTGCCGCCGTAGGGCGGGTTGGGCTCGAGTTCGATGCTCGAAGTGTGGAAGGCGAGGGTGAGCTTCACGCGGCCGAAGGGGAAATCGTGGCCGCCACCGGGGTTGAGGTCGTGGGTCTTCGCGCCTTTTTTCGCGAAGTATTCGGCGATCTCGTAGTTGGCGATGATGGTGGCGCCGGTGCGCTGGGCGATGGCGAGGGCGTCGGCGCAGTGGTCGGAGTGGCCGTGCGAGACGACGAGATAGTCGCACGCGATGTCGCGCGCTTTGGTTTTGCTGGCGGGGTTGTCGTCGAAGAATGGGTCGAAGACGATGCGGGCCCGGGCGGTCTCGAGGAGGAAGGTGGAGTGGCCGAAGTAGGTGAGGCGCATGAGCGGGGAAGTAGCGAGTAGCGGGTAGTGAGTAGCGAGGAGGTGAAAGAGTCCGACGTGCGGGGATGTGTCCTCGCTGCGACCAGAGTGGCGGGAAGCAAGGGGGCAAAGATGGCGCGCGGATTTAGGGCGCGCATCGGGGATTTGAACGCGGACGGGTGAACGCGCTCCCCTTCACTCGGCGACGGCGCGGGAGATTTGGTCGAGCTCGGCCATGACTTGTGGGGTCATCTTTTCGAGGGTCGCGAGGGCGCCGAAGTTTTCGCGGAGCTGTTCGGGGCGGGAGGCGCCGAGGATGACCGTGGAAACGTTCGGGTTTTTCAGGCACCAGGCGATGGCGAGCTGCGGGAGCGGCGTGCCGATGCGTTGGGCGAGGGCGGCGAATTTTTTCACGGCCTCGACCTTCCGCTCGGAGCCGAAACCGGTGAGGCGCTTGCGGAGCCACTCGAGGCTTTCCATGTGGAGGCGCGAGTCGGCGGGGACGCCGTCGTTGTATTTGCCGGTGAGCAGGCCGCTGGCGAGCGGCGACCAAGTCGTGGTGCCGTAGCCTCGGGCTTTGCAGAGCGGCGCGAGTTCCTTCTCGAAGCGGGAGCGGTGGAAGAGGTTGTATTGGGGCTGCTCGGCGACGGGGGCGTGGAAGCCGTATTTCTCGCAGATCTCGAACGACTCGTTGATCTGCTCGGTGCTCCATTCGCTGGTGCCCCAGTAAAGGACTTTGCCTTGGGTGATGAGGTCGTGCATCGCGCGCACGGTCTCCATCAGCGGCGTCTCGGGGTCGGGGCGGTGGCAATACAGGATGTCGACGTGGTCGTGCTGGAGGCGGCGGAGCGAGGCTTCGCAACCCTCGATGAGGTGTTTGCGCGAAAGGCCCATCTCGTTCGGGCCGTCGTGCTCGGCGCCGAAGTAGATTTTGGTGGAGAGGACGTAGCTGCCGCGGCGCCAGCCGGATTTTTTCAGGATGTCGCCCATGACGATCTCGGCCTGTCCGTCGGCGTAGCCCTCGGCGTTGTCGAAGAAGTTCACCCCGGCGTCGTAGGCCGTGTGCATGAGATCGCGCGCGGTGTCGCTGCCGATCTGGTTGCCGAAGGTGACCCACGCGCCGAAGGAAAGCGCGGAGACTTTGAGGCCGGTCGTGCCGACTCGGCGATAGGGCATCGTCATACGCGTCGCAGTGTGCGGACGCGCGGCGATTTGTCTAACGCGAGTTCGTCGCGGCGAGAAATTCCTGTGCGGCGGCGAAATCTCCCGGCACGAGTCCGTGGCTGGCGGCGTGGGCGCGCAGCGTGACATCGGCGCCGGCGCGACGGAAAGTTGCGGCGAGGCGGGTCGGGTGATCCGCGGGCACGATGGGGTCGAAGTTGCCCGAGGAGATCAGCACGCGTTTGCCGGTGAGCGCGGGCACGGCGTCGGGCGCAGGGTCGAGCACGACCATCGGGCGCAGGAGCACGGCGGCGGCGAGCGATTCGGGGCGCAACAGGAGGAGCGAAGCGGCGATGTTGGCGCCGTTGGAGAAGCCGAGGGCGGTGAGGCGCGAGGCGTCGAAGCCGTAGTGTTGGGCGGCGGCGGCGATGAAGGCGGCGAGCGCGTGCGTGCGGCGCTCGACGTCGGCGAGATCGAACACGCCTTCGGCCAAGCGCCGGAAAAAGCGCGGGGCACCACGCTCGAGCACGTCACCGCGCGGGCTGAGCAGCGCGGCGCCGGGTGAGAGCTGGCGGCCGACGCGGAGCAAGTCGTGCTCGTCGCCACCCGTGCCGTGGAGCAGGAGCAGCGGCGCGGCCGTCGGATCGCGGGCGGGTTCGAAGACGTGTTGGTAGGAGAGGGACGACATGGAGCGGAGGACTGAAGACGGAAGATGCTGCGGAAAATGCAGGGCGGGGTTCGGCGAACCCCGCCCTGCGCGGATGCAATCAGTCGAGTTTCGGGAGCGCGGCTTCGATCTCGGCGCGGTGCGGTTCGAGGCGCGGCGGGAGAGAGAGCTTTTGGCCGAGGGTTTCGACGGATTCGTCGATGGCGAACCCGGGCTGGTCGGTCGCGATCTCGAAGAGCACGCCGGCGGGCTCGCGGTAGTAGATCGATTTGAAGTAGGCGCGGTCGATCACGGGGCTGACGTGAGCGCCGGCGGCGACGAGCTGCTCGTGTGCGGCGAGGTGCTGCGCGTCGTCGGCGACGCGGAATGCAATGTGGTGCACCGTGCCGGCGCCGTTCAGGCCGCGCGGGAGCTTCGGGTCGGTGTAGAGATCGACGTAGGTGCCGGGCCCGCCGTTCGCCACGGTGTAGCGGGCGCGGTGCGGCTCCTCGGCATGGAGCCGGTAGCCCATGACGCGGGTCAGCAAGGCGGCAGTCGGTCCGGCATCGGTGAGCGCCAGCGTGCTGCTGTGGAAGCCGCGGATGCCGTGCTCGGCCGGCACGTCGGTCGAGGGAGCGGGCGCGCGCGAGTCTGGTTCGGTTGTCGCGATCAGTTCGAGGCGCATGCCGTCCGGATCGGTGAAAGCGAGAACCTGGTCGCCGAGGCGCGTGCTCAACGGCTCAGTCGCGACGCGCAGGTCGGCGAGGCGTTTTTGCCAGTAGGCGAGGGAGCCCGCGGGGATGGAAAAAGCGGTCGCGTAGGCCTGGCCGGTGCCGGGGCGGCCGCGGCGGAGGCCTTGCCAGGGGAAGAAGGTCAGCGCCGTGCCGGGCGAGCCGACGTTGTCGCCGTAGTAGAGGTGGTAGGTGCCGGGATCGTCCTGGTTGACCGACTTCTTGACGAAACGGAGGCCGAGGACGCGGGTGTAGAAGTCCAGATTGGTCTTCGGGTCGGCGGCGATGGCGGTGATGTGGTGGAGTCCGAGGAGTTGCATTGTGGTTTGATGTTAAAGTATTCGGGAAAATAAAAAATCAACCCGGCGGCAGGCCGATCTTTTTGCAGAGGCGACCGAGATCGAGGAGCTCGGTGGAAGAGAGGCGGTTCATCTCGCGCGAGACATTGGCGACGACCTTGGGGAAGAGTTCCGCGATGAACTTCTGGCCCTTGTCGGTGAGTTTCACGACGACGAAGCGGCGGTCGGCGGGATCGCGCTCGCGGGCGACGAGGCCGGCCTTCTCCAGGTTGTCGACCACGAGAGTGAGATTGCCGCCGGAGCGGAGGAGCTTTTCGGCGAGTTCGCCCTGGCAGAGCGGTCCGATGTGATAGATCGATTCGAGGACGCCGAATTGGGTGACGGTCAGCCCTTCGGGCAGGACGGCGTGGACGCGGGAAGAGACGGATTCGGAGGCGCGCTGGAGCTTGATGAAGGCGTTCAGGGCGTTGATCTCTTCGATTGTGCCGCGGTGGCGTGTTCCCATGCCGGCGGACAATGTGGATTATCTATTCGATGTCAAAATAAATACACTAAAGGCAATCATGTGACTTACCTAGAACAAGAAGCCCATCACTGCCGTCAGTGACTTGGGTCACTCAGGCGTCGATTTTGGCGATGCGAGCGAGGTGGCGGCCGCCTTCGAAGGCGGTGTCGAGCCAGACGCGGACGATCTTGAGTGCTTCCTCTTCAGTGATGGTGCGCTGGCCGAGAGAGAGGACGTTGCCGTCGTTGTGCGAGCGATTCCAGATGGCGACCTGCTCGTTCCAGCAGAGGCCGCAGCGGACGCCTTTGACGCGGTTGGCGGTGATCGCCTCGCCGTTGCCCGAGCCGCCGAGCACGATGCCGCGCTCGAATTCACCGCGCGCGACCGCCTCGGCGACCGGGCGGATGAAGTCCGGATAGTCGCACGGCGCATCGGAGTAGGTGCCGAAGTCGCGGACGACGTGTCCGTCGGCGAGCAGCAGGGCTTTGATCTTCTCCTTGTAGGCGAAGCCGGCGTGGTCGGAGCCGATGGCGATGGAAAATTTCTTCATGGGAGGCGAACGCGGGAGATTTGCGGCGGTCGTTATTCCGGGCACTTTCCACGCCAGCAAACAAAAACCCCTCCATGCACGCACGTCTCCTGTTCGCTTTTGCCGTCGCCCTGTTCCTCGCCGGTTGCTCGAGCACTCCCGATCAGCGGATCGCGGAAAACCAAGCGGCGTTCGCGCAGTTTCCACCCGACGTGCAGCAGAATCTCCGCGCGGGTCGCATCGACATCGGCTACACTGAGGCGATGGTTCTGATCGCGCTCGGCGAGCCGGCGCATCGTCTCGAGCGCGTCGATGGCGCGGGGCGATCCGACGTCTGGGTGTATCGGCGGAATGCGCCGCGGTTCAGCTTCGGGTTCGGCGTGGGCAGCTTTGGCCGGCACTCGGCGACGAGCGTCGGCGTGAGCACGAGCACCGGCGGCCCTTATGATGACGAGGCGCTGCGCGTGGAATTCCAACAGGGGCGCGTCACGCGGATCGATTTTCGGAAACGATGAAGGTAGGCGCGTAGGCCGATGCGGCGATGCGCGGGAAGGCCGTTGGCGCGGAGCGGCTGCGTGCGCGGTGCGGATCTCAGGCGTCGATCACGCGGAGCAGCGCACTGGTGTCGGCGAAGTCTGCGAATACCGCCGTGGGGGCGTGCTCGGCGAGTTGTGCGACGGAGAACATCCCGGTCGCCACGCCGATGGTGCGCGCGCCGATCGCCTTGCCGCACTCGATGTCGTGCGGCGTGTCGCCGATGACGAAGGTGCGCTCCGGCGCGAAATCGATCGCGTGCCGCTCCTTGGCGCGGCGCAGCGCGTGCGGGCCGAGGTCGTTGCGCAGCGGGCTGTCGTCGCCGAACGCGCCGAAGGGAAAGTAGTGCCACACGCGGTAGTGCTCGAGCTTGATGCGGGCGCCGCGTTCGACGTTGCCGGTCAGGAGCGCCTGCACGACGTCGTCGCGCCGGTGGAGCGTTTCAAGGAGCTCGGTGATGCCGGGCAGGATTCGGCCGGAGCGCGCGGCGATCTCGCCTTGGAGGAGTTGGAGGTAACCTTCGAGGATGGCGTGGATGTTTTCCGCCGTCGGCGCCATGCCGTGCTCCTCGAGCATGCGACGGATGATCCAGCGGTCGGTGCGGCCGGAGACCTCGACCTTTGTCATGTCGGGCTCGCGACCGTGCAGGGCCGTGAACGCGCGCACGAGCGCGACGATGCCCGCGCGGTTGGTGCGGATGAGGGTGCCGTCGATGTCCCACAGGATGAGTTTTTTCACGTCTCGGGCAGCCAACCGAAGCGCCGGCGGCTGGCAAGCGTTGTGACTGCCTTGTGACGCCGGTGCGGGCGCCGTGCGCCGATGACGACGCGAAAATGAAGTATCCTCGTCTCCTTGGTGTGGCCGCGGGACTGGCCGCAGTTGGCGGATTTTTCCCCGCTACGTTGGGTGCTGCCGAAGGGGCGCGCGTGAGGCCGGACTCGGCGCTCGAATTGCTGGTCGCGGGCAACGCGAGGTTCGTCGCGGGGCACGCGATTCGGCCCGACCAGAGCCTGATGCGGCGCGCCGAGCTCGTGAAGGGTCAGCAGCCATTCGCGATCGTGCTCACCTGTGCGGATTCGCGCGTGGCGCCGGAGATCTATTTCGACCAGGGGCTCGGGAGCATTTTCGTGATCCGCAATGCGGGCAACGTCCTCGACGATCATGTGGTCGGCAGCATCGAATACGCGGTGGAACATCTCGGCGCGGGACTGATCGTCGTGGTGGGCCACAGCAAGTGCGGCGCCGTCGCCGCGACACTTGCTGGCGGGCACGCGCCCGGACATCTCCCGAGCATCGTGCGCTCCATCGAGCCGGCGGTGAAACGCAGCGCGGGCGAGCCGGGGGACAAGATCGACAACGCCGTGCGCACGAATGCGCAGCTCGTGGCCGCCGAATTGCAGGCGTGCGGCCCGATGTTGAGCGAGGCGGTCGCGCGCGGGAATTTGAAGGTCGTCGCCGCGCGCTACGATCTCGCGAGCGGGAAGGTGCGGATGCTGCCGCCACTCGCGGCAGGTGCGCCCGCGGAAAGGGCGGAACACGCTCCGGCAGTGCCTGCGGCGGAGGCGCACCCGCCCGCGCACGCGCCGTAAGGGCGGGCGCGGGGCGCGTTAGTCGTTTTCGGGCGGAGTGGGCGGCGCGCCGCGGCGCAGGGCGGTGAAGGCGCAGCCGGCGAGGATGAGCGCGGCGCCGGCGAGCTCGTGCAGCGAAAAATGTTCGTGGAAAAACATCGCACCGCCGAGCGCGACTCCGAGCGGGACGATCATCTGGATGAGCGAGCCTTCGGCGGCGGGCAGGTCGCGGAACGCGCGCGTCATCGTGAGTTGTCCCGCGCCGGCGCACACGCTGGCGAGCAGGAGCACGATCCAGGCGAGCGGCGGGAGCGGTGTGAACGTCAGCGTGGCGGGGACCGCGCAGATCAGCAGACCGTAGGTGCATTGGGCCGCGAAGATGGTGGAAGTGTGCTCGCTGTCGTGCAGCTGGCGGATGGTCACGACGACGTGGGCCGACATCAGCGCGGCGAGCACGGCCAGCGCGTCGTAGGCGCCGGGCGGATGCGCGGAGGAGAACACGTTGGTGAGCAGCGCGAGGCCGGCGAGGGCGGCCGCACCGCCGGTGAGGATGGAGGGACGAAGTTTCTCCTTCAGCCACCACGCGGCGAGGAACGCGGCCCAGATCACGTAGGTGTTGCCGATGAAGATCGCGCGGCCGGCGCCGAGCTTCACGACGGTGAGATAGGTGAGATAGACACCGGCGCCGCCGACCACGCCGCGGTCGATGAGCTTGCGGTTGCGCCACAGGTGCGTCGGCTGGAACTCGCGGCGGTAGACGGCGACGATCATGCCGAGGCCGACGACGAAGCGGGCGACGGCGATGAGCCAGACGTTGGCCGAGCCCAGCGTGCCGAGCGCGCGCACCAGCAGGACGTTCGCCACGAAGAACGAGGCGGACGCGAGCATGATCAGCAGGGCGCGACGGTGGCGGGCGTTGGACATTTGGGCCGCGAACAGAACGCCGCGCCCGAGGGCGCGGCGGCAACCTTGGAGCGTGACTAGAACTCAACGATAAGTTCCGGTGCTAGGACGGAAAACGCCGGCGTGCGCGAGCGACGAACTGAAAAAGCGGCTGAGGGCGTCGATCGCACAGTAGGCCGGGGTCTCCTGACCCCACCGCGAGGCTCGCGTCCCGTGCGAAAAAGGCGGGGTCGGGAGACCCCGCCCTACATCTGTCTCATCACAGCGCGTGGATCGCGGATTTGCTGACGGCGAGGGCGGCTTCTTTCACCGCTTCGCTCATCGTCGGGTGGCCATGGATGGCGCGGCCGAGGTCCTCGGCGCTGCCGCCGTATTCCATGTGCGTGACGACTTCGCTGATGAGTTCGCCGGCGTTGTGGCCGAGGATTTGCGCGCCGAGGAGCTTGTCGGTCTTCGCGTCGGCGATGATCTTCACGAAGCCGTCGGTCGCATCGGCGGCGATGGCGCGACCGTTGGCGGCGAAGTTAAATTTGCCGACGTTGATCGCGAGGCCGCGCTTCTTCGCGTCGTCCTCACCGAGGCCGACGGAGGCGACCTCGGGGTTCGTGTAGACGATGCCGGGGACGAGGTCCCAGTTGATGTGACCGGCTTTGCCGGCGATCCACTCGGCGACGGCGACGCCGTCTTCCTCGGCCTTGTGCGCGAGCATCGGGCCGGCGACGACGTCGCCGATCGCCCAGATGTTGGCGACGTTGGTGCGGAGATGGGCGTCGACTTTGACGCGCTTCTTCTCGTCCAGCTCGACGCCGGCCTTGTCTAGGCCGAGGCTATCGGTGAACGGGCGGCGGCCGACGGCGACGAGCACCTTGTCGGCGGGGATTTCGAGCTTCGTGCCGTCGCGCTCGGCGGTGAGGATGCCGTTGGCGTAGCCGGTAACCTTCGCGCCGACTTCGATCTTGAGGCCCTGCTTCTGCATGAGGCGCGTGAATTGGCGCACGATGTCGTCGTCGAAAGTCGCGATGATTTTCGGGAGGAATTCCACCACGGTGACTTCGGCGCCGAGGCGCGCCCAGACCGAGCCGAGTTCCACGCCGATGACGCCGCCGCCGACCACGACGAGCTTCTTCGGGACTTCCTTGAAGGCGATGGCGTGGTCGCTCGAGACGATGGTCTCGCCGTCGAATTTCATGAACGGCAGCTCGACCGGCGCGGAGCCGGTGGCGATGACGAAATGACGCGCCTGAAGGCGCGCCGTTGAAGTTGAAGGCTGAAGTTTAAGATCGGAAGAAACTTCGATCTCGGTCGGGGAAACGAAGGAGGCTGTGCCGGTGAAGACGGTGACTTTGCGGCCTTTGGCGAGCATCGCGACGCCGCCGGTGAGCTTGGTCACGACGGCGTCCTTTTTTTTCATCAGCGTGGCGAGGTCGACCTCGACGCTGCCGAACTTGATGCCGGACTCGGCGGCGTGGTTCTTTGCCCACGCGACGTGCTCGGTGGCGTGGAGGAGGGCCTTGCTGGGGATGCAGCCGACGTTGAGGCAGGTGCCGCCGAGGGCGGCGCGCTTGTCGACGAGCGCGACCTTGAGGCCGAGCTGCGCGGCGCGGAACGCGCAGACGTAGCCGCCGGGGCCGGCGCCGATGACGACCACATCGAAGGTGGTCTGGGAGGAAGCGAGAGACATGGACGATGTGGTCGAGTTGAAGTTGGAAGTTTAAGTTGAAGTGGCCGGAAGTTCCGAAGTGCCGCGAAGCGGACGGTGTTTCTTCAACTTGAAACTTAAACTGGCTCGCCTTGGCGCTCAGGCGCCAAGGACGAGCCTTGCGGGGTCTTCGAGGGCGTTCTTCACCGCCACGAGGAAGGTGACCGACTCCTTGCCGTCGACGAGGCGGTGGTCGTAGCTGAGGGCGAGATACATCATCGGGCGGATGACGACCTGGCCGTTGAGCGCGATCGGGCGCTCCTTGATGGCGTGCATGCCGAGGATGGCGCTCTGCGGGGCGTTGATGATCGGCGTGGCGAGGAGCGAGCCGAAGATGCCGCCGTTGGTGATCGTGAAGACGCCGCCTTCGAGATCGGCGAGCGTGATCTTGCCGTCGCGGGCGCGCTTGGCGGCGTCGGCGATGTCCTTCTCGATCTCGGCCATCGACTTCTTGTCGCAGTCGCGGATGACCGGGACCATGAGGCCCTTGTCGGTCGAGACGGCGACGCCGATGTCGTAGTAGTGGTTTTGGATGATCGTGTCGCCGTCGATCTGGGCGTTGATGCCGGGGACTTCCTTGAGCGCGTTGACGACGGCTTTCACGAAGAAGGACATGAAGCCGAGCTTCACGCCGTGCTTTTTCACGAAGTCGTCCTGGTATTTCGCGCGCAGGCCCATGACGGCCGACATGTCGGCCTCGTTGAAGGTCGTGAGCATGGCGGCGTTGTGCTGCGCGGCGACGAGGCGGTTGGCGATCGTCTGGCGGAGCTTGGTCATCTTCACGCGCGTCTGGCGTTCGCCACGGGAAGCCGCGGGCGGAGTGCTCGGTGCGGCGCTCGCGGGTTTCGGCTCGCTGGCGCTCGCCGCTACGGGGGCGGCCTTCGGCGCGGCAGTAGCCGCGCCCTCCATGGCGGCGATCATGTCGCCCTTGGTGACGCGGCCGGCTTTGCCGGTGCCGGCGACGTTCGTGGGATCGATGCCGGTCTCGGCGGCGAGGCGGCGGACCGCGGGCGATTGGGCGTCGGACTGCGCGGCGGCGGGAGCGGCCGCAGCCGGGGCGGGAGCAGCGGCGGGCGCAGCGGTCTCGGTGACGGACGGGTCGATCGTCGCGACGACGGCGCCGATCTTCACTTCGGTGCCGGCGGTGACGGCGAGCGTGATTTTGCCCGCGGCCTCGGCGGTGCCTTCGGAGGTGATCTTGTCGGTCTCGAGTTCGAAGAGGACTTGGTCCTTCTTCACGACGTCGCCGTCGGCGACGTGCCACTTGGCGAGAATGCCGGACGAGATGGATTCACCCATCGGGGGAATTTTGACTTCGATAGACATGGGAGGAGGGGAGGGAAGAGTGAGAGTGAAAGTTGAATCTTTCCTCTTAATCTTTCTCTTCAATCTCTCGGGTGCAATGCGCAGCGGGAGAGAAAGATTAAGAGAAAGAGGAAAGAGAAAGATTGGTCAGAGCGTGAAGGCGTCCTTGAGGAACGATGCCAGTTGCGTGCGGTGCTTGGCGAGCGTGCCGACGGCGGGGGAGGCGGCAGCGGGGCGGCCGGCGTAGGCGGGCTTGCGGCCGAAGGTCGTCTCGAGCTGCGGCATAATGAAGCGGGCGGCGCCCATGTTCTCGGGCTCCTCCTGGCACCAGACGAGTTTCGCGCCGGCGTATTTCTTCGCGAGCTCGGCGAGACGCTTCGTGTGGAGCGGGTAGAGCTGCTCGACGCGGACGATTGCGGCGTTGGTGAGGTTGTTCTTCGCGCGGTGGTCGACGAGGTCGTAGTAGACCTTGCCCGAGCAAAGAATCACGCGGTCGGCCTTGGCGGTGTTGTCGTCGATGATTTCCTCGAAGGCGCCCTTGGTGAAGTCGTCGAGCTGCGAGACGGCGGCCGGGTGGCGCAGGAGCGACTTCGGCGACATGACGATGAGCGGCTTGAGGAAATCGCGGCGCATCTGGCGGCGCAGGAGGTGGAAGAACTGCGCGGGCGTGGTGCAGTTGGCGACCTGAATGTTGTCCTCGGCGCAGGCCTGGAGGAAACGCTCGAGGCGCGCGCTGGAGTGCTCGGGGCCCTGCCCTTCGTAGCCGTGGGGGAGGAGGAGAACGATGCCGCTGTTGCGCTGCCACTTCGACTCGCCGGAGACGAGGAACTGGTCGATGACGACCTGCGCGCCGTTGGCGAAATCGCCGAACTGCGCTTCCCACAGGCAGAGGAGGTCCGGGTAGTCGAGCGAGTAGCCGTAGTCGAAGCCGAGCACGGCGTTTTCCGAGAGGAGCGAGTTGTAGACGCAGAAGCGCGCCTGCTTCGGGTCGAGGTTCTTGAGCGGCGAGAATTTCTGGCCGGTCTCGATGTCGCTCCAGACGGCGTGGCGGTGGCTGAAGGTGCCGCGCTCGCAATCCTGGCCGCTGAGGCGGATCGGCGTGCCTTCGAGCATCAGCGTGCCGAACGCCAGTGCTTCGCCCATGCCCCAGTCGAACGGGCCGCCGTTCTTGTGGGCCTCAGCGCGTGCGTCGACGAAGCGCTTGATCTTCGGGTGGATCTTGAAGCCTTCCGGGATGCGCGTGAGGCCGGCGAAGACTTGATCGATGAGCTTGGCGCTGGCCTTGGTCTCGACCTTGGCGAAGGAGTAGCTCGGCTGGAACTCCGCCGTGGAGCCCTTGAAAACGGCGTTCGGGTCTTCCTTGCGCTTCGCAGTGCGGGCGGCCTCGCGGGCCTTGGCCTTCTCGAGGTGTTCCTCGAGGGCGGCGGTGTATTCGGCCTTGATCTTGTCGCCTTCGGCGAGCGTTACGGAGCCCTCGTCGACGAGCTGCTTGGTGTAGAGCGCGGAGACGAGCGGATGAGCGGCGATGGTTTGGTAGAGCTTCGGCTGGGTGAAGGACGGCTCGTCGGTCTCGTTGTGACCATGCTTGCGGTAGCAATACATGTCGATGAACACGTCGCGCTTCCACTTCACGCGGAACTCGAGCGCGAGTTGCGCCACGGCGCAGACGGCCTCGGGATCGTCGCCGTTCACGTGGAAAATCGGCGCTTCGATCATCTTGGCGACGTCGGTGCAGTATTTCGTCGAGCGCGAGTCGTGCGGGTCGGTCGTGAAGCCGATCTGGTTGTTGATGACGAAGTGCAGCGTGCCGCCAGTCGTGTAGCCGGGCAGCTGGGAGAAGTTGAGCGTCTCCGCCACGATGCCCTGGCCGGCGACGGCGGCATCGCCGTGGATCAGCAGCGGCATGACGCTGGTGCGCGACTCCATGTCGTTGCGGATGCGCTGGCGCGCGCGGGCTTTGCCCTCGACGACCGGGTTGACGATCTCGAGGTGCGAGGGGTTGGGCGCGAGGCGGACTTCGACCTTCTTGCCGCTCGTCGTGGTGAGGATCGCCTCGTAGCCGAGGTGATACTTCACGTCGCCGTCGCCGGCGACGGTGTCGGGGATGTAGTTTTCGGAAAACTTTTCGAAGAGCTCGTCGAAGGACTTGCGCAGGGTGGAGCAGAGGACGTTGAGGCGGCCGCGGTGGGCCATGCCCATGACGATCTCCTTCACGCCGAGCTCGGGACAGGCGTCGATGACGGCGTCGAGCGCGGCGATGATCGTCTCGCCGCCCTCGAGCGAGAAGCGCTTCTGGCCGACGTATTTCGTGTGGAGGAATTTCTCGAACAGCTCGGCCTTGTGGACGCGGCGGAGGATGCGGAGCTTCTGCGGCTTGGTGAACTTCGGTTTCTGCTTGGTCGGCTCGATGCGGTCCTGCAGCCAGCGGCGGACCTCGGTGTCCTGGATGTGGACGTATTCGACGCCGATCTTGCCGCAGTAGGTCTCGCGGAGCGACGCGAGGATATCGCGCAGCTTCATCTGGCCGCCGCCGAGGTAGTGGCCCGCCTCGAAGGTGCGGTCGAGGTCCGACTCATCGAGGCCGAACGCCGCCAGCGCGAGGCGCGGCGAAGGTTTCGGGGCGCCGGCGAGCGGATTGATGTCGGCGTCGATGTGGCCGATCGAGCGATAGTGATAGATCAGGCTGTCGACTTGCGACTGCTTCGGAATGCAGCTGTCGCCGGCTCCGGTCGTCGTGGCGGACGCGGCCGGGGCGGCGCCGCCGGCGAGGTTGCGGCCGTCGGCGCCGAGCGTGAAGCCTTGAAAGAAGGCGCGCCACGAGGCGTCGACCGACTCGGGATTGGCGAGCCAGCGTTGATAGTTCTCTTCCACGACGGCGACGTTCGCGCGTTCGGAGAAATTGACGGGATTCATGAGCGAGAGAGGGAAACCCGGCCGTCGGTCAAAGAGACCGGTTGAGGTCGGGGAGGTGCAACGGAACACCGGAGGGACGGCGATTCAATCGCTTACGCGCCGGAGCGCCGAGGAAAAATCCGGTTTTATGCGCCGGGGCTTGCTCATAACGAAAACTTAAACACGCTCCCGCCGCGTCATGTCCGCTCAAGAGATCAAGATCGCGCTGGAAACCTTCGATTCCGCAGTGAAAAACGGCGACGGCGCGGGTATTTCGGGGGCGCTGACGCGATTAGAAGAGCTCCTCGCCGCCCACCGCGACCAGCTGCATCCGCAACTGGTGCATTTCCTCGAAGGCCGCAGTTATGCCAAGGCGCTGCTGTGGCTTGGCGGCGAGAGCGGTTTCGCGAAACCGGCGAGTCCTCCCGGAGGTTGCGGCGGCGGCGGACATCGGCACTGATTTTCGGTCTTCCATGAGCAACGGCGGCAAAGTTCCCACGGACGGCGGGCAATCGCTCGGACAGAATCCCTTCGGCGCGTTGAGCGGGGCGGGCTTGCCGAGCGCGGCGCAGAGCGCATCGACGCAGCCGAACAAGACGTCGACCCGCTCCCAACCGAACACGAATCGCGGCCGCGTCGATATCAAGCGCACGACGGCGGGGCGCGGCGGCAAGACGGTGACGCTCGTGTCCGGCTTCGTCGGCATCGGCCTGCCGGAGAAAGAACAACTCGCGAAAAAAATGCGCAACGCGTGTGGCTGCGGCGGCACGGTGAAGGACGGCGACATCGAGATTCAGGGCGACCAACGCGAGAAGATCGCGGCGATCCTGAGCGAAGCGGGCTTCCGGCCGGTGTTCGCGGGCGGGTGACGAATGCGCGGGCAAGGACGCTGCAAGTCTGCGCCCCTCCAAGAGCCCGCGGGTGGATAGTGGGCATCGAAACCCAAGTTGCCCTTGGGTTGTAGGGGCGCAGTCTTGCTGCGCCCTGTATGCCGACGCGAAAAACAGCAGCACTTCACCGCGGCAGATTATCGATCCCCGGCGCGACTTATTTCGCAACAGGCTGCATTGCGGGACGGCGACCGGTGCTGGCGGGAGCGCACGGGGCTGCGCTACGCAGCATTTGGACGGAATTGGAGTGGTGCGGAGACGCCGAGACCCTCGCGGCGACCGTCATGCCAGATCACTTCCACTGGTTGTTCACGCTCGGGGAACGACTCACGCTCGGACGCGTGCTGGCAAAATTCAAAGTGCAGAGCGGCCGTCTGTGGAATGGTCGCATTGGAGAGTGGCAGCGCGACTACTTCGAACATCGGCTGCGAGAGAACGAATCGTCTGAGTCGTATGGGTTCTATGTCTTCATGAATCCGTATCGCTCGAACCTGATCCGTGCAGATCAGGCGTGGCCGGGCTGGCATTGTCCGCGGCCGGAGCGGTTTCGATTCACGGCGGTGTTGGATGCGGCTGGGAGGCCGCCACCGCAATGGTTGGATCTGCCGCCTGAGGATGGACTCCACGTTTGCGAGTGAAGGGCGCAGCAAGTCTGCGCCCCTACAGGAAAGACAGAGCGGATCGGAGCGTTACGCCGCCAGACCCGCGGCGAGCGCCAGGGCGCTCTTCGCGCGGTTCATGATGTAGAGGTGGTAGCCCGGCGCGCCGTTGGCGAGGAGGCCGCGGATCTGCGTGAACGCCCAGTCGAGCCCGATGATTTCAACGACATCCGGGTTCTCTTGCGCGGCTTCGAGGCGCGTGACGAGTTTCGCCGGCAGATGCGCGCCGCACATCTCGGTGAAGCGCTTGATCTGCTTCAGCGAGAGCACGGGCATGATGCCGGGGATGATCGGGACATTGATGTCGCGCTCGCGGCATTGCTCGACGAAGCGGTAATAGAGCGCGTTGTCGAAGAAGAGCTGCGTGGTGATGAAGTCCGCGCCGGCATCGACTTTGCGTTTCAGGTTGTCGAGGTCCGCGCCGAGCGTCGTGGCCTGCGGGTGTTTTTCGGGATAGCCGGCGACGCCGAGGCAGAAGTCAGAGTGACGTGCCTTCAGCAAGGCGACGAGTTCGGCGGCGTAGCGCAGGCCGTCGGGCGCGGGCTGGAAGTTCGGGTCCTTCGGCAGGTCGCCGCGGAGCGTCATGATGTTGCGGAAGCCGTCGGCGTGGAGGCGGTCGGCGACGTCGTTCAGCTCGGCGCGCGAGTGGCCGACGCAGGTCAGGTGCGGCATGACGGTGAAGCCGAAATCCTTTTTCAGGAGCGCGGCGGCGCGGGCGGTGCGTTCGCGCGTGGTGCCGCCGGCGCCGTAGGTGATCGACACGAAATCGGGCGCGATGCGCTGCAGGGCACTGGCGGAGTTGTGCAGCATCTCCATTTGCGCGTCGTCCTTCGGCGGGAAGAATTCGAGCGAGCGCACAGTCTTGCGGCTGGCGAAGAGGTCGGAGATGGGGCGATCGGGCGTCATCGGTGCATCAATGCATCCGGATTCGAGGATGTGTGTCGAGAGCGGAACGCGTCACCGGGCGGAAGTGAGAAGGCAGGGCGGCGAGTCCTTTTGCCGTCGCGATTGGTTCGCTGTGGGAGCGAGCTTGCTCGCGACTTTGCACGGGGAAAGGGTCGCGCGCGTCGCGTGTCGCGACCGAGGTCGCTCCCACAGGATTTTCGAAGGCGAATGGCGGGCGGCGCGGAGCGGAGTCCGCCCCCTACCGTCAGGCGACGGGCGCCTCGGCGCCCGCGTTGCGCTCTTTCTCGGTTTGGAGGCGGAGCTGGCCGCAGGCGGCGGCGATGTCGTGGCCTTTTTCGCGGCGGAGCGTGACGGACACATCGGCGGCGCGAAGGATGTCGGCGAAGCGCTCCTGGCGCGTGAGCGACGGGCGCTTCCAGGGCAGGCCTTGCACGGTGTTGTAGGGAATGAGGTTCACGTGCGCGTGCAGATCGAGCGCGATGTCGCGGAGTTTCTCCGCCTGCTCGAGCGAGTCGTTGATTTTCTCGATGAGGATGAACTCGAGCGTGACCATGCGGCCGTGTTTCTCGGAAAACGTCTTCACGGCCGGGAGCAGCTCGGCGAGCGGGTAGCGTTTGTTCACCGGCATGATCTGCTCGCGGACGGCGTCGGTAGCGCCGTGGAGCGAGATGGCGAGCCGGATGCCGAGCGGCTCGTCGGCGAGCTGGAGGATTTTCGGCACGAGGCCGGAGGTGGAGAGCGTGATGCGGCGCGCGCCGAAGCCGAGGCCCCATTCGGCGTTCACGATCGTGAGCGCGCGGACGATGCCGTCGTAATTGTGCAGCGGCTCGCCCATGCCCATGACGACGATGTTGTCAAACGACGCGAGTTCGGCGCGGGCGCGCGGCGTGTGGGCGTCCTCCTGGCGGCAGATTTGGATGAGTTGGTGGACGATCTCGCCGGCGGAGAGGTTGCGCTTCAGGCCTTCGAGACCGGAGGCGCAGAATTTGCAGCCCATGGCGCAACCGACCTGAGTGGAAATGCAGATGGTCTTGCGCGAGCGATCGACGCCGACGCCGGTCATCGGCGCGCGGATGATGACGGTTTCGATCAACGAGCGGTCGCGGAGCTCGAGGAGGAGCTTGTCGGTCTCGTCGCCGGACTGGCGGTCGAGGACGAAGGAGGTCGGATCGAGGTCGTAGTTCGCGGCGAGCCAGGTGCGGAGGTCCTTCGACAAGTTCGTCATCTCGTCCCACGTGCGGACGCGCTTCTTGTAGAGCCAGTCGAGGATCTGGCGCGCGCGGAACGCCGGCTGCCCGGCGGCGGTGAGCGCGGCGGTGAGCGTGTCGAGGGTTTCGCCGTAGATGGCGGGTTGGGCGGGCGTGAAGGCCAAGGGACGAAGCGAGGAGATGGGAGAGTGGAGCGGGCGACGACGCGAAACCGTCACCGGCGGCGGAACGGAACTGCGACGTTGTGGTTGAACTCTCAACTCTCAACCCTCAACTCTCAACTCGCCCCTGATGAAGCTCCTGCACCGCCACATCTTCGCCAACGTCGCGCTGACGTGCCTGGCTGCGGTGGGATTGTTCGCGTTCGTGCTGATGATCGGGAACGCGCTGAAGGATTTGCTCGGCTACGTGCTCGCCGGGCAGCTGGACGCGGGCACGTTTCTGCGGCTGATCGGGCTGCTCGTGCCATTCGTGGTCTCCTACGCGCTGCCGATGGGCGTGTTGACTGGCGTGTTGCTCGTGCTCGGGCGGATGTCGTCGGATCGCGAGATCACGGCCATCCGCGCGTCGGGCGTGAGCGTGGCGGGCATCTCGGCACCGATCTTCTTTTTCGCGCTGCTGGGCGTGGTCGCGAGCCTATTGGTGAATTTCCAATTCATGCCGACGGCGCGGGTCGCGTATCACCGGCAGCTCGCCGACGCGGTGCGCCAGAATCCACTCAGCTTCATCGTGCCGAAGACCTTTATCCGCGATTTTCCGGGGATCGTGCTCTACGTCGGGGAGAAGAAGGGCGAAAGCGACCTGCGGGACTTCTGGCTTTGGGAGGTCGATCCGCAGGGGAAGGTGAAGCGTTTCGCGCGGGCCGAGGGGGGGACCCTCACTTTCGACGAGAAGCAAAACAACCTCACGCTGACGCTGTTCCGGGCTCAGGTGGAAGTGCGGAACGAGAAGGACCTCGAGGATTTCTCTTCGCTTTCCGGCGCCCCGGCGATGGAGCGGGCGACCTTCTACCTGCCGCTCGACCGGGTGACGGGGGCGCACACGGTGAGCACGAAGCTCAAGTGGCTGACGTTTTCCGAATTGCTGGCGGAGTGGCGGCGCCTCGAGCGGCCGGATCCCCGCGTGCCGGCGGCGGAGCGCGAGCGGCTGCGCATGAAAGTGCAGGTGGTCTTCCAGGAGAAGTGCTCGACCGCGTTTTCGGTGCTGTCGTTCGCCCTGCTGGCGATTCCGCTCGGGATCAAGGTCTCGCGCAAGGAGACCTCGGCAAACCTCGGCGTGGCCGTCGGCCTGGCCATGGCCTACTATTTCATGACAGTCGTGGTGGGTTGGTTCGACAACAAGTCGGCGTTCCGTCCGGATCTGCTGATGTGGCTGCCGAACGTCGGGTTCCAGGCCCTCGGTCTCTGGATGTTCAAGCGCGTCGACCGGCAATGATCTCCAGCGGGAGGCCCTGCGTGGCAACCAGTCCGGAACGGCCATCGATCTCGCGCTGCTCGAGCGGACAAATGGGAATCTGTGCCGGAGCGGTGAGGGCGGCGCGGGCGATGCGCTCGAGAGTCGTCCAGTGGATGCCGCGGGCGCGCACGGCGGCGAGCAATTCGCGGAAGAAGCCGCGGTAGCGCATCCCTTCGAGCTCGGCGTGGAGCGTGAAGACGTGGGTCTGGCCGGGCGCGATCTGTGCGAGCAGGTGCTCGGCGAGGCGGTGCTCGGGAAATTCCGGCCGGCCGAGCAGTTCGTCGAGTGTGGGCAGCGTGGTCGGGATTTCGAGGGCGGAGCCGGCGCGGGTGCCGAGCCAGGGGAAGAACGGCGTGGAGCCGCGCGTGTCGCTGCCGTAGAGCAGGGCGGCTTCGTCGTAGACGGCGCGGCTGTCGGCGTTGCATTGCCAGCCCGGCGCGGCGGCGCCGATGGCGGCGGCCCCGAAGATCGCGGTGTAGGCGGTGCGGGCGGATTGGAACTCCGCCGCGATACGCGGACGCGGCATGCGGTGGAGGTGGTCCTGCCAACGGTAGTGGTCGTGGCAATGGATGCCGGTCTCGAAGCCCGCGGCGGCGACGTTGCGGAGCGTGGCGGCGTGGCGCCGGCCGATGTCGGGCGCGGGGAGGAGCGTGCCGTTCAGCAGGGTGCGGAGCCCGTAGTTGCGCAGCACGGAAGTGCGTCCGACCTTGCGCAGGAAACCGGGGCGAAACACGCGCGTGATCGCGCGGCCGGTGTTGTCCGGCCCGAGCGAGAAGAAGAACGTCGCCGGCGCGCCCGCGGCCGCGAGGTCGGCCACGAGGTTGGGGACGCCGATCGCGGTGCCGCGGTCGGTGTCGACGTCGATCTTGAGGGCGAGGCAGGCGGGCGGGTTCACGCCAGGGCGTATTCGCGGTGGGCGACGTGGTAGTCGAGCGTCTGCCGGATCGCGCTGCGGAGGTCGTGGCGCGGTTCCCACCCGAGGTGGCGGCGCGCGGCGGCGATCGAGGGGACGCGGGTCTGGATGTCCTGATAGCCGTCGCCGAAGTAGTCCTGCGCGCTGACGGGGACGATGCGTGCCTGCTCGGCCAGCTCGCGATAGTCGGGATACGCCCGGAACGCCTCGACGATCAGGCCGGCGAGGTCGGCGACGGTGACGTTGTTGGCCGGGTTGCCGAGGTTGAAGATCCGGCGGCTGGCGTTGCCGCCGCGGTTCTCGATGATGCGGAGGAGGCCGTCGACGCCGTCGTCGATGTAAGTGAAGGAGCGGCTTTGCCGGCCGCCGTCGACGAGCTGGATGGGTTTGCGGAAGATGACGTTGGAGATGAACTGGGTGAAGAGGCGCGAGCTGCCCTCCTTCGGCTCGAAGACGTTGTCGAGCTTCGGCCCGATCCAGTTGAAGGGGCGGAAGAGCGTGTAGTCGATGTGGTCGCGCTGGCCGTAGGCGTAGATGACGCGGTCGAGGAGCTGCTTCGAGCAGGCGTAGATCCAGCGCTGCTTGTCGATCGGGCCGTAGGTCATCGTGCTGGTCTGCTCGTGCAGCTCCGGATCCGGGCACATGCCGTAGACTTCGGAGGTGGAGGGAAAGATGAGGCGCTTCTGGTAGCGGGCGCACCAGCGCACGACCTTGAGGTTGGACTCGAAGTCGAGTTCGAAGACCCGCAGCGGGTCCTTCACGTATTGGGCCGGGTTGGCGATGGCGACGAGCGGGAGGACGGCATCGCATTTCTTCACGTGGTATTCGATCCACTCGTGCGAGATGGTGACGTCGCCCTCGACGAAGGAGAAGCGCGGGTCGCCGAGGCTGTCGTCGAGCTTGTTGGAGCCGATGTCGAGACCGTAGACTTGCCAGTCGGTCTGTCGGAGGATGGCGGCGGTGAGCGAGCTGCCGATGAAGCCGTTGGCGCCGAGGATGAGGACTTTCTTTTTCATGAAGGGAAGATGCGGCCCGGCGCCCACGCGGGGTGGACGCCGCGCCATTCGTGGCGGGTGAGGGCGAGCGCGCCGTCGCCGGTGGCGACGACGAGCGGTTCGAGGGAAAGGGTTTCGCCCGGCGCGGCGCCGGGGCGGCCGGGGGCGGGCTCGGCCCACCAGACCATGAGCCGGGCACCGTCCGCCTCGGTAAACGCGCCCGGGTAGGGCGCGGTGACGGCGCGCACGAGGTTGAAGATCCGAGTGGTTGGCCAGCGCCAGTCGATGCGGCCGTCCGCCGGCGTGCGCGCGCCGAAATACGTCGCCTGCGTCTCGTCCTGCGGCGTCTCCGGGGCATTGCCGGCGAGGAGGGCGTCGAGCTGACGCGCGAGGATCGCGCGGACGAGCGGCAGGATCTTGCGGAACGCCTGCTCGGCGGTGTCGCGGGGCGAGAGGTCGACGCTTTCCTGGTCGACGATCGCGCCGGCGTCGGCGCGGGCGACCATGCGGTGGAGCGTGAGCCCGACGCGCGGTTCGCCGTGGACGAGCGCCCAGTTGAGCGGAGCGCGGCCGCGATAGCGCGGCAGCAGGGAGCCGTGGAGATTGAAGGCGCCGAGACGGGCGAGGGAGAGGAGGCGCGTGCCGATCAGGTGGCGGTAGTAGGCGGAGAGGATGAGGTCGGGCTGGAGGGCGACGAGGCGCTCGCGCCATTCGGGCGTGTTCACGCTCTCGGGAAGGAACACCGGAATGCCAGCGTGCTCGGCGGTCGCGGCCGGCGTGCGAAACCAGATCGTCTCGCCGGGGGCGTCGGCGTGGGTGACGAGGGCGACGACGTGCGCCCCGCGCTCGAGCAGGAACGCGAGACATTCGGTGCCGATCTCGCTGTAGGCGAAGAGCAGGATGCGCGGGCGGCTCATGCGGCGGAGGAACCGAGCTCGGTGCGGACGCGGTAACGATGCCGGGCGCGGACGACCTGGTAGGTGCGGCCGACGTATTCGCCGATCAGGCCGATGCCGACCATCGTGACGCTGATGAGGAAGAACAGGACGTCGAAGAGTGTGAACAGACCCTCGGCCTCGGCCCCGAGGAAGACGCGGCGGTAGGCGAGCACGAGTGCGAGGACGAAGCTCCCGGCGGAGCAGGCGAGGGCGAAGAGCGTGAACCATTGCAGCGGCGCGAGGGAGAACGCCGTGATGAGGTCGAAGTTCAGCCGCACGAGACGGTAGAGCGAGTAGGCGGAGCGGCCGGCGAGGCGCGCCTCGTGGCGCACGGCAACCTCGGCGGGCCGCGCGGCGAGCGTGTAGGCCAGGGCGGGGATGAAGGTGTTGATCGCGCCGGTGGCGACGATGGCGTCGACGACGTCGCGCCGGTAGGCGCGCAGCATGCACCCTTGGTCGGTCATGCGGATGTCGGTGGCGCGCTCGCGCACGAAGTTGATGAGGCGCGAGGCGGATTTGCGCAGGAAGGGATCCTGACGGTCGAGCCGGTAGCCGCCGACGCAATCGTGGCCCTGGTCGATGAGTTCGAGCAGGCGCGGGATCTCCTCCGGCGGGTTCTGCAGGTCGGCGTCGAGCGTGACGACGATGCGGCCGCGCACGCGTTCGAAGGCGGCCATCACCGCCATGTGCTGGCCGTAGTTGGCGTTGAAATCGATGACGCGGGTCACGTCCGGCCGGGCTTCGTAGCGGGCTTGGAGGAGTGCGAAGGAGCGGTCGGCGGAGCCGTCGTTGGTGAAGATGACCTCGTAGGGACGGCCGAGCGCGTCGAGGGTGCGGTAGAGACGGGCGAACAGCGCGGGGAGGCATTGTTCCTCGTTGAAGACGGGGATGACGACCGAGAGTTCGGGATTCATCGGCGGTGGGCGAGGAGGACGGTGGCGAGCGTGGCGGCGACGCGTTCGACGTCGGCGTCGGTCATGGCCGGGAAGAGCGGCAGGGTGAGCAGGTCGCGCCCCGCGCGCTCGGCGTGGGGGAAGTCGCCTGGGCGCCAGCCGCGGGCGCGGTAGAGCTTGAACAGGTGGATCGGCGGATAGTGGACGCCGGTGCCGATGCCGGCCGCGTGGAGTTCCTGCATGATCGCGGCGCGCGACGCATTCAGGCGGTCGCCGGGCAGCAGAACCTGGAACATGTGCCAGTTGCCTTGGGTGAACTCGGCGACCGGCAGGCCGAGCCCGAGTGCGGCGAGATCGGCGCGGTCGAGGCAGTCGAAATAGCGGCGCGCGAGCTCGCGGCGGCGGGCGTTGAAGGCGTCGAGGCGTGCGAGCTGGCCGAGGCCCACGCGCGCGGCGACGTCGGTGAGGTTGAACTTCCCGCCGAGCACCTCGACTTCCATCCCGTCGAAGCCGCTGCGCACGACGCCCTGGAGGCGGTATTGCTCGGCGAGGCGGGCTTCGGCGTCGGTGTTGAGGACGAGGGCTCCGCCCTCGATCGCGGTGGCGTTCTTGTTGGGATGAAAACTGAACGAGACGAGGTCGCCGACGCTGCCGACCGGCACGCCCCGCCAGCTGCTGCCGAGCGACTGGGCGGCGTCCTCGATCACGCGCAGGCCGTGCCGGCGGGCGAGGCCGTAGAGGCGGTCGCGATCGACGGGGAGCCCGGCGAGGTCCACCGGCAGCAGGGCGCGCGTGCGCGCCGTGAGCGCGGCCGGGATGCGGTCGAGGTCGAGGTTGCGGGTGGCCGGATCGATGTCCACGAACACCGGATTGGCGCCGACCGCGAGGATGACGTTGCTGGTGGCGACCCAGGAGAGCGGGGTCGTGATGACATCGTGTCCGGGACCGACGCCGGCGAGGCGTAGCGCGACCTCGAGCGTGGCGGTGCCGGAGTTGAAGGCACGCACCGGGCGTCCGCCGAACCGCTCCGACAGGCGGGCTTCGAAGGCCTTCACCTGCGGACCGGAGGTGATCCAACCGGAGCGCAGCACGTCGGCGACGCCCGCGATCGTCTCCTCGTCGAGCGTGGGCCGCGTCAGCGGCAGGAACGGAAGGGCGGGGGCGGTCACGGCGCGGGGTGGTTGGTGAAGAGCACGTGGCCGTGCGAGCGGGCGAGGACGTAGCCGCCGACGC
The DNA here is from genome assembly GCA_019634575.1 of Candidatus Didemnitutus sp. Lineage (NCBI taxonomy): Bacteria > Pseudomonadati > Verrucomicrobiota > Opitutia > Opitutales > Opitutaceae > Candidatus Didemnitutus > Candidatus Didemnitutus sp. The sequence goes on along the minus strand of JAHCAY010000001.1, from coordinate 1,152,843 downwards.
CGGGGCGCGAGAGCCACTCCTCGGCGTGATCCTGGCGGGCCACGACGTAGAGCTGGCCCGGTCCGCGCCAGAGCCGCGCGAATTCCGCTTCGTCGAGGAAGCGTCCGCTGCGGGCCGCGGCCGGGTCGAGGGCGAGCTCGAGTTCGCCGGCGCCGTTGACCACGTCGACAGGACGTCGGGCGTAGAAGGTGAAGTCGTGGAAAAATTCGCGGTAATGCACGACGCGGTCGCCGGTGGTGACCTCCTGCAGGACGATACGCGCGAGGTCGCGGGTCGACGAGCGGGCTAGGGCGGGCGCGGCGAGCACGAGCGTCGCGCCGAAGCCGGCGGTGGTGAGGAGCATCAGGCGCAGGGCCGAGGCTGTGTGCTGCTGGCGGAGGCGGAACCACGTTGCCGCCGCGCCCGCGAGCAGCAGGGCGGAGAGGGTCGCGGCGAAGGTGCGCAGCGGCGCGCCGTGCTCGAGCTTCGCGAGACGTGCGGGTTGGAGGACGAGGAACAGCAGTGCCAGGCCGAGGACGGCGGCGAAGACGACGAAGGTCCGCAGGGTGACGACCCGGGCTGCGGTCGCGTCCCGCGCGGCGAGGGCGACGCCTCCCAGGATCGCCAGCGGCGGCACGGCCGGCAGGATGTAGGGCACGAGCTTCGACTGCGAGACGCTGAAAAACAGGAGGACGAAGCCCGCCCACACGAGGAGGAAACCGGTTTCGGCGCGTTCGCGGCGGAGGCGCCAGCTCTGCGGCCAGGCATGGCGCAGCGCCGGCCAGAGCAAGCCGGTCCAGGGAAAAAATCCGAGGACCAGCACGGGCACGAAGAACCACCAAGGTTGCGCGCGCTGGTGTGCCGTGGTGGCGAAACGTTGGAGGTGCTCGTGGACGAAGTAGAACTGCGCCCATTGGGGATTGCGCTGCGCAACGAGCCAGTGCCACGGCGCGACGAGGGCGGCGAACAGCAGCAGTCCCGGCCCGAGGTGAAGCGGGCGCAGCCGCGCCCATTGGCCGTAAAGCAGGAGCCAGAGGAACATGACGGCACCCGGCAGAAGGAAACCGATGAGGCCCTTGGCGAGCGTAGCCCCCGCAGCGGCGGCGTAGAGCGCGAGAAACAACCACCGGCGCCGCGGCCCCGCGGGAGTGCGCACGCCGACAAAAAAGCAGGCCAGCGTGACCGTGATCAGCGCCGAGACGACCATGTCGGTGAGGAGCACGCGCGCCAACGCGAAGTAGAGCAGGGAAGTGGCCACGATCAGCGCGGCCCAGCGCGCGGCGGCCGCGCCGCCGAGGTTGCGCGCGAGGCCGTAGACGGCGCCGACGCCGAGCAGGGCGAAGAGCGCGACCGGCAGGCGGGCGGCGAATTCGTTCTGGCCGAACAGGGCCATGCTGCCGGCCACGCACCAATACGTCAGCGGCGGCTTCTCGAAGTAGACCACGTCGTTGAGACGCGGCGTGACGAAATCGCCCCGGGCGAGCATCTCGCGCGGGATCTCCGCGTAGCGGGCCTCGTCGGGATTTGCCAGCGGGGTGCCGCCGAGTCCGCTCAGGAAAAGCACGGCGCACAGCAGACCGAGGAAAAGGAGGTCGGGCGCCGCGCTGGAGCGGTGGGTCGTGGAGGGCTCGATCGGCACGCCGCCAGTCTAGCGGGCCAATGTGACGTGAAGATGAACGGACGATTACAGTTTTGTCAGGTCGCGGGCGGCGGAAGGGGAAAACGCAGGGTCGCCGTCGTCCCGGCCTGGGGCACGCTCGCGATCGTGGCGGTGCCGCGGTGCAGCTCCATGATCGAGCGGACGATGGGGAGTCCCAGGCCGAAGCCGCGTTGCGAAGGGGCGTGCGTGCGCCCGCGATAGAATCGGTCAAAGACGTGAGGCAGCTCGGTCTCGAGGATGCCGCCGCCGTCGTCCCGCACCTCGATCTCGGTGGTGCCGTCCGGACCGGCCCGCACAGTGAGGTCGACGTGCCCGCCGTCGGGGGCGTGTTTCACGGCGTTGTCGACGAGATTGGCGACGGCGCGGCGCAGCAGTTCGCTGTCACCCTGCACGCGCCCGGCGCCGCGCACGAGGAGCGTCACGGAGCGCTCGCTGGCCAGCGGCTCGAAGAATTCGGCGACGGAGCGGCAGATCTCCGCGGCGTCGAGGGGGCGGAGGACGAGCGTGTGGGCCGGGTGGTCGGCGCGGGCGACGAAGAGCAGGGTGTCGATCAAGCGGGCGAGGCGTCCGCATTCCTCGAGGCTCGATTCGAGGACGCGGCGGTATTCGCTGTCGCTGCGGGGCAACCGAAGCGCGACCTCGGCCTCGCCGCGGAGGTTGTTGATCGGCGTCCGGAGTTCGTGCGAGAGGTCGGCGGAGAAGCGGGCGAGGCGGCGGAACGAGTCGTCGAGCCGCACCAACATGTCGTCGAGCTCGCGGGCGAGGGCGGTCAGCTCCGCCGGCCAGCCGTTGGTGGCGATGCGGGTGTGCAGGCGGGAAGGCTGGACTTCGGCGACGGTCCGCGTGAGCCGTGCCACGGGACGGAAAATCCCGCGGGCGACGAGCGCCGCGAGCAGGCCGGAGGCGGCCACCATGAGCACGAAGACCAGCAGCATGCGCTGCCGGATGTGCGCGAGGAGCGCATCGTCGTCGTCGTCGTTGGAGGCGATCTGCAGCACGGTCGGGCCATCGGGCGCACTTCCGGCGATCAAGGACGTCGAGAGGACGAAGCGGGTGCCTTCTGCGTTGCGCGCCTCGGCGAGCGGTTGCCCGGCGGCCGGGAAGTCCGGCAGGCTCACGTGTGAGTCGGCCGCGGTGTCGATCATAGGGCGGCCCGCGCGGTCGAGCACGCGCACGTGCAGGTCGGAGAGCGAGGCGAGGAGCGGGGCGAGGTGGGTGCGGTCGTTCGCGCCGAGTGGTCCGCGGGCCAAGGCGTCGGTGAGCCAGCGGCTAAGCACGACCCGCTGGTTCTCGAGCTGCGAGCGGGTGTCGACATCGAGATGGCGGCGGACCGTGTTGTAGAGTGCGAGGGAGGCTCCGCCGACGAGCAGGGCGACGACCAACATCTGGAGCGCGATCAAGCGCGCCGTCATCGACCAAGGGTGGCGGGCGGGCGGGCGGCTCACGGCCGGTGCGGGTCGATCACGTAGCCCACGCCGCGCACGGTGTGGAGGAGTTTGCTCGGGAAATCATCGTCGATTTTCTTGCGCAGGCGGCGGATCGCCACTTCCACCACGTTGGTGTCGCTTTCGAAGTTCATGTCCCAGACCTCGTTGGCGATGGTGGAGCGCGAGACGACCTCTCCCTGACGTTGGGCGAGCAGGCTGAGGAGCTGGAACTCTTTGGGGGAAAGGTCCAGTCGCTGGCCGTCGCGCGTGGCCCGCATCCGCGGGAGATCGAGTTCGAGGTCGGCGACGGTCAGGCGGGTGACCACCGTGGTCGACCGGCGGCGCACGAGTTTGCGAACGCGAGCCAACAACTCGGCGAACGAGAAGGGCTTCACCAGGTAGTCGTCGGCCCCCAGCTCGAGGCCCTTCACGCGGTCGCCGACGGAGTCGCGGGCCGTGAGGCAGAGCACGGGCACCTCTCGGCCGGTTTCGCGCAAGGCAGCCAGGAGTCCGAAGCCATTCAGGACGGGAAGGCCGACATCGAGGATGATGATGTCGAATGCTTCGGTCTGCGCGAGGGTGAGTCCTTCGTCGCCGCGGCTGGCGTGGGTCGTGGAAAACCCGTTCTCCTCCAGACCACGCTGGAGAAACGCGGCCGCCTTGGGCTCGTCCTCGACGATCAACGCTCGCACGTCGCGGAACGTGGCGCGGTCCACGCGGTTTGGCAAGCGGGCGGCGAATTCGCTTGGTGCGTGCGGCGCCGTGGGTTACGGGTCGAGGGTGGCCGGAATCAAGGTCCAGATCGTAACTGCGCGGGAGGGCTGCGCGTCTCCGATGACGTGCATTTTCCGCTCCCATGCTCCTCATGGCTGACGAAACGTTCGATTTGGCTGGTTGCCTCGAGCGCGTGCGCGTGCGCGACCAGGCGGCGGCGCGTGAGCTCGTCGAGCACCTTTACCCGTTGGTCATCCGCATCGTCCGCTCGCACCTCCCGCGCCGCGTGGCCGAGGAGGATCTCGCGCAGGATGTCTTCCTGAAAATGTTCACCCGCCTCGCACAGTATCAGGGCAACGTGCCGTTCACCCACTGGGTGTCGCGCATCGCCGTGACCACGTGCATCGACCAGCTCCGCGCGCAGAAACGCCGCCCGGAGTTCCGCTGGGCCGATCTGTCGGAGAATGAAGCCGAAGTGCTCGACAACGTCCTCAGCGACACGACCGCCGAGACGCCGAGCGACTCGATGGCGGCGCGCGAACTCGTGGGCAAGCTCCTCGACCAGCTTTCTCCCGCCGACCGCACCGTTATCCAGATGCTGGATTTGGAGCAGAAGTCGGTCGCCGAGATCTCGGCCCTGACCGGCTGGGGCCAGTCGATGATCAAGGTCCGCGCCTTCCGCGCACGTCGGAAGTTGCAGAAACTCTTTCAAGAACTCAGAACACAGGAGAAGTCATGAACCCGCACAATCAGCAATGGCTGCGCCTCATCGCCGCCGCGCGCTCAGCCCCCAACGATCGCGATGAATCCGCGCCGTTCGGCTTTGCCACGCGCGTCGCCGCGCTCGGCCTCATGGCTCCCGCCGCGGTGCTGCCGCGCGCGGTGTTCGAGAAGTTCGCGTTGCGCGGACTGTTCGCGGCCTGCGCGCTCAGCGCCGCCGCGGCGGCCTTCGGCTATTCGGCTTTCACGAGCGAACAGGAGACCGAGGCGGTCGCCGGCGATACGGTCACCGAGGTCCTCGCCCAGTCATGACCGACAAGCCTTGGAAACTCGTCCTGCTCCTGACCGGCATCTTCCTCGCGGGCGGTGTGGCGGGCGGCTTCGTGACGCTCGAGGTCGGCAAGAACATGCTCCGCAAGCGCCTCGCGCCCGAAACGTGGGGCCCGGCGCGACTGAAGAAACTCGAGGACCAGTTGAATCTCACGCCCGAGCAGATCGAGCGCCTCAAGCCGATCGTCCGCCGCGACGTGGAGGACATGGGGCGATTGCGGCAGCAGGGTTTCATGGAAACGCGCCGCATCCTCGAACGCATGGAGAAGGACATCGCGGCGGTGCTGACGCCCGAGCAGAAGGTGAAATTCGAGAAGCTCAATGAGGAGATGCGCGAACGCGCACGCCGCCTGATGGAACGCCGTGAACGCGGCGAGAAAGGCGAGCGCCGCGGCCCGCCGCCGGAGGGGAAAGACGGCCCGCCGCCACCGCCGCCGGAGGGCAAGGGCCCGGGCGGCGATGAAGCTGCCGAAGAGTGATTTTTGCGCCTGCGCTGAGTCGCGGGCGCGTTTGTTTCCGGCTCCGGAGATTTATTGGTTGCGCGACGAAGGGTGCGACCTACGGTCCGCCTTGGCCAGGTGCCATGCATGGGCAGGCGCGTGAACCCCGCCAGGACCGGAAGGTAGCAACGGTGACGACGTTCTCCCAGTGCCGTGGAGTGCCTGGCCACTTTTTTTGTCTTCGCCGACGATCGGCGAAAAAACCCAGAGCAGGGAGTCCAGAGCTGAGAGAACATCGGGTCGGCGGAATTTTGCTTTTCTCTCAGCTCTCAGCTCTCAACTCTCAGCTCCTCTTCCATGTCCGGCGCCTACCAAGTCATCGCCCGCAAGTGGCGGCCCCAAACCTTCGACGACGTCGTCGGCCAGGAGCACGTCGTCCGGACGCTGAAGAACGCCATCGCCCGCCAACGCATCGCGCATGCGTATCTGTTCGTCGGCCCGCGCGGCACTGGCAAGACGAGCACGGCGCGTATTTTCGCCAAGGCCCTCAACGTCACCAACGGCCCGAAAGCCGATTTCGATCCCGAAGATCCGATCGCGAAATCCATCGCCGAGGGATCGTGTCTCGACGTGATCGAGATCGACGGTGCCTCGAACAACGGCGTCGAGCAGGTCCGCGAGCTGCGCGACACCGTCCGCTACGCGCCGGCGCAAGGGAAGTTCAAGGTCTACATCATCGACGAAGTGCACATGCTCTCGGCCGCGGCGTTCAACGCCCTGCTCAAGACCCTCGAAGAGCCGCCGGAGCACGTGAAATTCATCTTCGCCACGACCGATGTGCAAAAGGTGCTCCCGACGATCATCTCGCGTTGCCAGCGCTTCGACCTGAAGCCGATCCCGACCGAGCTCATCGTCCAGCGCCTCAAAAAAATCGCCGGCGCCGAGAAGATCAAAGTCAGCGACGAAGCGCTGCACAGCATCGCCCGCATGGCCGACGGCGGCATGCGCGACGCGCAGTCGATCTTCGATCAGATGATTTCGTTCTGCGGCACGGAAATCGGCGAAGCCGACGTGCTCGACGTCTACGGTCTCGTTTCCGCCGCGACGATCGCCGACCTCGGCAGCGCGCTCGCGGCGGGCGACCACAAGAAGATCGTGCGCATCGTCGACGAGTGCGACGAGAACGGCCGCGATCTTTACCGCATGCTCGTCGACTTGCAGGCGCACCTGCGCACGGCGCTGCTCGATGCGATCGCGAAGGGCGGCTCGAGCGAGGCGCTCGGCACGCCGATGTCGACGGAGCAGCTCACGCGCTTGCTCGACGCGCTCCGCGAAGGCGAGGGTGGCGTGAAGCACGGCCTGTCCGAGAAGATCAATTTCGAAGTCGCGCTCCTCAAGGCCGTCGAGGCCAGCCGCGCGCGCGCCATCGACAGTCTGATCAAGGAAATCGCCACGCTCGCCGAGAGCCTGCCGGACGACCCGGTAAAAAAAAACGACTGAGGCCCGCGCCTGACGGCGTTGCCGCGCCAGCGGTCAGCGATCAGCGGGCAGCGGTCAGCTCGTCGGGTGGGGAAGAGGACGCGCCCGCCAGTAGTGTTTTGACTGAGAATCCCGGCGCGCCCGTCGACGACGGCGCGCCGGTCGGCCCGACCGACGGCGAAGAGGCTTCGTTCATTGCCGAGCAACGCGAACAGGGCTTCTCCGCGCCCGCAGCGGCACGTGCGGCCCCCGCCGCCGAGCCGGACGACAAGTCGCCGCTCCCGCCGCTCGACGATCTCGTGAACCGCATCCCCGCCGCGACCCGCGAGCTGATGGACGAACTTTTCCGGGCGAAGTTCATCACCGTGAAGCGGGTGCCGCGCAGCGCGTTGAAGAATTGACCCTGCATCGCTGGCCGGAGAGCGGCACCTCAGTGACCGGCCGGATGAGCCGCGCGTGTCACCTGCACATATTTCTACCGTCGCCGAACGAGGCTGGCACGGAACCCGCTTTCTACGCGCGCGAGCACCCGCCGGTTTGGGCGGGCGTTCACCGACACAAAACTACCCTGCGTTCCCATCCCACACTATGAGCGTTAGTCCCTCTCGCCTCGCGGCGATCTCTGCGGCCAACAATTACCGCACGACGAAGACCGTGGCTTTCAATGAAAGCCACTCTGCCGGCCTCTTCGGCAAAAACGTCTTCAACGACAAAATCATGCAGCAGCGCCTCCCGAAGGCAGCCTACAAGTCGTTGAAGAAGACCATCGACACCGGCGCGACCCTCGAGGCTGGCGTGCTCGATATCGTCGCCACCGCGATCAAGGACTGGGCGCTCGAGCACCACGCCACGCACTACGCGCACGTTTTCCAGCCGCTCACCGGAATCACCGCGGAAAAGCACGACAGCTTCCTCGAACCCGACGGCCGCGGTGGCGCCATCGCCGAGTTCTCCGGCAAGCAGCTCGCGCAAGGCGAGCCCGACGCCTCGTCGTTCCCCTCCGGCGGCATCCGCGCGACTTTCGAAGCCCGCGGCTACACCGCGTGGGACGTCACCAGCCCGTGCTACCTCGTCGAGAACGCCAACGGCGTCACGCTCTGCATCCCGACCGCGTTCGTCTCGTGGACGGGCGAAGCGCTCGACCTCAAGACCCCGGTGCTCCGCTCGATGAAGGCGCTCGATCAGCAAGCGCGCCGCATCCTGAAGCTCTTCGGCCACTCCCAGATCGCGATGGTCACCGCCACCGCCGGCCCCGAGCAGGAATACTTCCTGATCGACCGTAATTTCTACCTCAGCCGCCCCGACCTCCTCACCGCTGGTCGCACGCTGTTCGGCGCCAAGCCGCCGAAGGGCCAGGAGTTCGAAGACCAATACTTCGGCGTCATCCCGGACCGCGTTCTCGCGTGTATGCACGAGTGCGAAGCCGAGCTCTACAAGCTCGGCGTGCCGGTCAAGACCCGCCATAACGAGGTCGCGCCGTCGCAATACGAGATCGCGCCCATTTACGAGAACGCGAACATCGCGGCCGACCACCAGCAGCAGGTCATGATCACGCTGAAGCGCGTCGCGCGGAAGTATGGTCTCGAGTGCCTCCTGCACGAGAAGCCCTTCGCCGGCGTCAACGGTTCCGGCAAGCACCTCAACTGGTCGCTCGGCAACGCCACGCAGGGCAACCTGCTGGAACCCGGCAGCACGCCGCACGCGAACATGCAGTTCCTCGTGTTCTGCGCCGCCGTCATTCGCGCCGTCCACAAGCACGGCGCCCTCCTCCGCGCGATGGTCGCCTCCGCTTCCAACGACCACCGCCTCGGCGCCAACGAGGCCCCGCCCGCCATCATCTCGATCTTCCTCGGCGAGCAGCTCGCCGACGTGTTCGAACAGCTCAAGAAGGGCAAGGCCAAGTCCTCCAAGTCGGCCGGCACGATGCACCTCGGCGTCGACACGCTGCCGCTCCTCATGAAGGACGCCGGCGACCGCAACCGCACTTCGCCGTTCGCCTTCACCGGCAACAAATTCGAATACCGCGCCGTCGCCGCCAACCAGTCCATCGCCGCCCCGCTGGCCGCGCTGAACACGATCATGGCCGAGTCCCTCGACTACATCGCGACCAAGCTCGAGAAGGCGCCGAAGTCCAAGAAGTTCGAGGATGTCGTACAGGACGTGCTGACCGAAATCGCCAAGGAGCACAGCGCCGTCATCTTCAACGGCAACGGCTACTCCGAAGAGTGGCACAAGGAAGCCGCCAAGCGCGGTCTCCCGAACCTCCGCACCTCCGTCGACGCCATTCCGGTGCTCGCCGCGAAGTCCACGATCGCCGCCTACGAAGCCTACGGCATCCTCACGAAGCGCGAACTCGAGGCCCGCCGCGACATCGCCTTCGAGCAATACGTCAAGGCCATCGCCGTCGAGGCCAACGTCGTCACGGAAATGGTGAACACCAAGTTCATCCCGACCGCGATTTCCTACCAGACCGCGCTCGCGCAGAACGTCGCCGCCCTCCGCGCCGCCGGCGCCAAGGCCGACACCGGTCTGCTCGACAAGGTCACCGGCATCCTCGACCAGCTCACCGCCGAACTGGCGAAGCTCGAAGAGATCCGCGCCGATCACGTCTCCGGTCTCGAAGCCGAGGCCGCGCACATGTGTCACGAAGTGCTTCCGCAGCTCCTTGCCATCCGCAAGGCCGTGGACGCGCTCGAGGCCGTGTGCCCCGACGAGTCGTGGCCGCTGCCGACCTACGAAGAGATGCTCTTCATCCGCTGATTTTGGGGTAGAACGCACACCAACAACGCCCGGCCCGCGCAAGCGAGCCGGGCGTTTTTTTCGCATCGGCTCCGCCCGATGCGAATCCGCCGTAGCTCGCAGAGCGAAGGCGAATCAAATGCGTTCGCATTCAGCATCTGCGACCAGTGGGCAGCGCGCTCGCGCGCGCTGGTCCGTCCGTTTCGAAAACGTCGAGGCGCGCGCAAGCGCGCTGCCCACCGCCTGCGGTCGCACTTTCGTGTAGCGCACGGCGGCGCGTTGCGGTTGAACGTCCTCAATGCCGAACGCCTCCGCCAACGCGCCCGCCGCCGAATCTCCGGCGGTGGCGCGCATCGCCGATACGGGCGAATGGCTGCTCACCCTCGGACTCGCGGTGACGCTTGCGTGGACGACGCTTTGCCTCGGCGGCTACCTGGCGGGGACCGTGCTCTGGTCGGCGCGCGCGACGTGGGGACTGGTGGCGTTCGCGTCGCTGTTGCTCGTGCTGCGGCCACGGCCGCTCGATGGGCGGGCGTTGCTGCCGGTGCCGTTTCTGTTGTTCGCCCTGGCGAGCGTGGTCTGGATCGCGCCGGCAAAGTGGCTGGCTTGGCGCGAGTGGCTGTTGTGGTTCCAGATGTGGCTGTGGTTCGTGCTCGCGCTGCATTTTGCGCGGTCGCGTGCGCAGACATGGACGCTGGTCGGCACGGTTTTGACGTTGGCGCTGACGGGCGTGGCAATGGCGGCCTATCAGCGTTTCGTCGACCCGAAGTGGATCATGCTTGGCCGGACGCAGGCGGAGCAGTTCTGGACGCGCTCGGCGGGCATGTTCGGCATCCCGAACAGCCTCGCGTGTTTGTTGGAATTCTCGCTGCCGTTTGGGCTGGTGGTGCTCGGTGCGAGGTCAGTTTCGGTTACGGCCAAGATTCTGTGTGGCTGGCTGACGCTCGTGTTTCTGTTCGGCCTCGTGCTCACGGGCAGTCGCGGCGGGTGGATCGGCGCGGCCGCGGCGCTGGCATTGTGGCCCGTGTTGACGAGTCGCACTGTGCGTCGCGGGGCGTTGGGCGCGGTGGCGGTGTTGGCGATTTTCTGCGGCGCGCTTGTGACGCTCTATTTCTCCAGCCCAGCGGCTCGCCAGCGCATCGAGCCGTTTCTGACCGGGGAACTGGAGTCGAGCCGTCCGATTCTGTGGCGTGCGGCTGTGCGGCTCTGGCAGGAGGCGCCGTGGCTCGGCACGGGCGCGGCATCCTACAATGTCATCTTCGATCGCCTCCGCCCGCGTGGCTTCATCGACGAGCCGGATTGGACGCACAACGACTACCTCAACACGTTGAGCGACTACGGCGCGGCGGGCTTTGTCTTGTGGGCGGGGGCGGGGGCTGCGGTGCTGATTCTCGGGTGGCGCGGGGTGCGGGCGGCGAGGCGGGAGACGGCGGGCAACGCGTCCTTATTTTTCTTCGGCTGGCGCTGGCGGCTCGCCGGCTGGCTGGGTCTGGTCGCGTTCGCGGTGCACTTGTTTGTGGATTTCCACACGAAGATTCCGGCTCTCGCTTATCTCGCGGGCTTGGTCGCGGCGTTGGTCTTGCGGAAACCGGAGGGCGGCGATTCGCCGGGCGTCCGGTCACGCATCGGGAGCGCGGTGCTCGCTCTGGGCTTGGTCAGCGTGGTGGTCTGGTGCGCGTGGCGCGGCGAACGCCTCTATCGTGCCGAAGCGTTGCGTTTCGATGCGCGGTGGGAGGTCGACCATGTGGCGCTGGGCAAGGGGCGGCTCGCTGACGCGGTGCCGTTCGCGCTCCTGAATCTTCAAGAAGCGGTAAAAGTGGATCCCACCAACGGCCGGGCTTGGGCGGACCTTTCCTACGTCCAAGGGCTGTCTTGGCACGTGACGCGCGGCAATGCTGTCGCCACCGGTCGGCGGGCCGCGGAGTCGGCCGCGCGCGCGATCGCGTTGTGCCCGCTCGTCGCGGAATCTTGGGTGCACCAAGGTGTAGCGCTCGACATGCAGGGGCGGAGCGCGGAGGCGGAGCCGTCGTTCGATCGCGCGATCGAACTCGCGCCGACCGTGGCGCGGTGGCGCTTCTATCGCGCGTTTCACTTCAGCATCGACCCGGGCCGGAAGTCGGAGGCGTTGGCGGAGCTCGAAACCTGTTTATCACTTGACCCCTATTTTGCCCAGGCGAAGGCTCTGCGCGCCCGCCTGAGCGCGGGACGTCAGTAGTTTTCACCCCCGGCCACCATGAAATCTTCGGTCCTTCGTTTTGTTTTCAGCGCGCTTTTTGCCATCGGTTTGTGCCTGCAAGCCGTCGCGCAGGGCGCGGCGCCGGCCGGGACGATGAAACCGGGCGCGATCAAGGTCGGCAAAGTGCAGGGCAAGGTGACGCGACTGGCCGCCGATTCGCAGACGAGCGTCCTCAAGGTCGGCGACACGCTCATCGAAACCGACACCGTCAAGACCGATGCGGGCGCGCTGGTCGTCCTCGTTTTCGCCAACGGCGCGTCGATCAAACTCGGCAGCGCCACCGAGATGAAGATCGAGGAGTTCAAGATGGACCCCTTTGAAAAACCGATCGAGGTCGCCAAGTTGGAAAACGAACCCACCACGTCGCGCACGCGGTTGACGCTCCATCGCGGCGAAATGATCGGTGACGTGAAGCACCTGAACAAGGACGGCGGCTCCAAGTTCGATATCTCCACGTCGGTCGGCGCGGCCGGCATTCGTGGCACCCAGTTCCGCATCGTGTTCACGCCGTCCGGCGACGGCAAATCGTTCACCTTCCAACTGCAGACGGCCGACGGACACGTCGTGTTTACCGGCCAGGGTCAGACCGGCGGCGCCGCCGCCGTCGACGTGTTGAGTCAGAAGGAAATCGTCGTGACGGCCGAGGCGACCGTCGATCCGAACACCGGCTCCGTGACCGTGACCAAGGTGGACGTTCCGGCCACGACCACCACGATGTCGACCGAGCAGACGGCGGCGATCAAGCAGACCGTCACGGAAGTCATCGTCGACGCGGCGAAAAACACGACCATCACTCCCGAGGAGCAGCAGCAGGCCGCCACCACTCCGACCAACACGGACACGAGCGGGAGCTCCGGCACCTCCGGCAGCAGCGGCAGCGGCGACACTTCCGGCAATAGCGGCACATCGGGCAACACCGGCGGCACTTCCGGTGACACGAAGGACTCCACTTCCGGCCAGAGCGGCACCGGCACGGGCACCGGAACAGGTTCGGGCACCGGCACCGGAACGGGCGGCAACCCGGGCACGACTCCTGCGGCACCGCGCACGACCAACGGCGCGGGCGGCTGAGCGCCGTTTCTCCCACCGTTCCGCACGGCGCCCGGTTTTCACCGGGCGCTTTTGTTTTCCCTTCCCACGCTGCGCTCGCGCACTACGCTGCCGCCGTGGCCAAGAAGGCGAAACTCGACTGGCGGATGCTGCTGTTGCTGCCGATCCCGCTGCTGTGGGCGCTCGCCGGGCATTTCGGCTACCTGCGCGTGGCCGAGGATCTGACGCTCAGCTGGCGCTACCGCTTCCGCGGCGAGCGCGCCGCGCCGGTCAAGATCGTCTACGTGGACATCGACTCGCGCTCGATCGGCGACCTGAAGAACTTCCCGTGGCCGCGCTCCTATTTCTCGGAACTCGGTGCGGCGTTGATCGGCGAGGGCAGGGCCCGCGCGGTCGGCGTCGACGTGGTGTTTTCGGAAAAGGGCATGTCCGCCGCCTACGATGCCAAGCTCTGGCGGGAGGCGAACATCGAGTTCTACCGCTACCTCCTGACCGACCCGCCGATGGTGTTCGCGGCGTCGTATTCGGCGGCCGAGTATCGGGAAGCCAACCAGGAGCTGAAGGTGCGCGAATTGCCGCTCATCCGGAAAGGCCTGCCGCCGCTCGACCAGATTCCCACGCCGGAAGTGCTCGAGCTCGAATTGCGGCGCGGCATGTTGTGGAGCCCGCCACGCATCGCGCTCATCGACACGCTGAACGGCGGCACGCAATGGGTGCCGCTCTTCGTGCCCACCTCCACGAACACGGTGCAGCGTTTCGACCACATGGCCCTGGCGCTCGCGCTGACCTACTGGGGCGTGCCTGGTGAGAACGTGAAGATCACGCGGGACGCGATCGAGGTGCCCCGCGCGGATGGTCAGATCATCGCGCACATTCCGCTCACCGATCAGCAGATGCTCGAAGTGAACTGGTTCTCACGCTGGCTCTCGCCCCAGAACCCGCGGGTGAGTTTTTCGGTCGCACTGGGCCACGCGCTGTCGTTGCGGGAAGGCACGGAGGAGGAGAAGAAGGCCGCGCGCGAGTTCTTCGCGGAGTTCCGCGACGCCATCGTGCTCATCGGCCCGGTGGATCAGCTGTTGCAGGATCTTGCGACCACGCCGTTCGACGACCAGCCGGTGCCGAAGGTCGGCATCCACGGCAATCTCCTCAAGACGATCATCAGCGGCGACTACCTTCATCGTCTGCCGCTGTGGGCGCTCTACGTGCTGACGTTCGTGCTCGCGGTCGCCGTCACGGCGCTGGCGGTCCTCGGTGGCGCTCGCGGCCTGTGGTCGAAGGCGGCGGCGTTGCTCCTGCTACTCGGCTACGGCGCGCTCGCCTTCGTGCTCTTCAAGACTTCGCATGTCGTGCTGCCGTTCGCGGCGCCGCTGGGCGGGGCGTTCACCATGGCGTTCGCCGGCATCGGCTGGCAGCTGATCGTGGAGGAAAAGCAGAAGGGCCGCATCAAGGGCATGTTCTCCGCCTACCTCGCGCCCACGGTCGTCAACAGCCTGATCGATTCCGGCAAGGAACCCGAACTCGGCGGACACGAGGAGACGATCACCGCGTATTTTTCGGACATCCAGGCGTTCTCGACCTTCTCGGAAAAGATGACGCCCGCGCGGCTCGTCGAGTTGATGAACGAGTATCTCACCGCCTGCACCGACATCGTGCAGGAGGAGGGCGGCACGCTCGACAAGTATATCGGCGACGCCGTCGTTGCGATGTTCGGCGCGCCGCTGCCGCTGCCGGATCACGCCTATCGCGCGTGCGTCGCCAGCATCCGCGTGCAGAAGAAGATCGAGGAACTCCGCCAGAAATGGCGCAGCGAGGGCGAGAAGTGGCCGCCGGTCGTGCATAACCTCCGCGCGCGCCTCGGCCTCAACTCCGGCCCCGCCATCATCGGCAACATGGGCAGCCGCACGCGTTTCAGCTACACCATGATGGGCGACAACGTGAACCTCGCCGCTCGCATGGAGTCCGGCGCGAAGCTCATGGGTGTCTACACGATGGTCACCGACACGACGCGCGCCGATTGCGAGAAACACGGCGGCGACCGCATCGTGTTTCGCTTCCTCGATAAGATCGTGGTGAAAGGCCGCTCGCTCCCGGTCGGCGTGCACGAAGTCGTCGGCTTAAAGGCAGACGTCAGCTCGCAGACGCTCGAGTGTCTCGCTTTGCACGCACAAGCCATCGCGCGTTACCACGCGCAGGATTGGGCGGGCGCGATCGCGCTCTTCGCGCAGGCCGCGAAATTGGAGCTCCACCAGCCGGACAAGGCGCTCGCGATCGAGAGCAATCCCTCGCTGATCATGACCGAGCGCTGCCGCTACATGGAGGCCCATCCGCCCGGCGCGGATTGGGACGGCGTGTTCGTGATGAAGGAAAAGGGCTGAGCGATTTTTGTCCGGCACGTGCCGCACAATTCGCCGGAAAATTCCCCGGTCAGTGCCGGGCGCGGGATTTGCGCGCTCCGCAAAGCGCGCTACGGTCCGGCGCATGCCTTACGTCAACGTGCAGATCACCCGCGGCGCCACGCGCGCTCAGAAACAGCAGCTCGTGGCCGACATCACACGCTCGCTGCAGCAGCATCTAGGCAAGAAGCCCGAACAGACGCACATCGTCATCGATGAGATCGACACCGACAACTGGGGGTTCGCCGGGATGCTGACGACGGATTACCTCGCGCAGATGAACGCGGTGAAAGCCTCGTCGCGGATTCCGGGCAAGAAAAAGCCGCGCGGCACCGCGCGGCTCGAAAGGAAGTGAGGCGTGCGCTGCGGCGCGCTCAGGCGCCGTAGTTCTTCGCGGCGGCGTCCCAGTCCACGACGTTCCAGAACGCCGTGACGTAGTCCGGGCGGCGGTTCTGGTAGTTCAGGTAATAAGCGTGCTCCCAGACATCGAGGCCGATGACCGGTGTGCCTTCGACGCCCGCGACGGCCTTGCCCATGAGCGGGCTGTCCTGGTTCGCGGTCGAACCGATCGAGAGCTTCTTGTCGGCGCTGACGAGCAGCCAGGCCCAGCCGGAGCCGAAGCGGCCGGCGGCGGCCTTCGCGAACTCGGCCTTGAAGGCGTCGAACGAGCCCCAGGTGGCGTTGATGGCGTCGGCCAGCGCGCCTTTCGGTGCGCCGCCTTTGCCCGGGCCCATGATCGTCCAGAAGAACGAATGATTGCTGTGGCCGCCGGCGTTGTTGCGGAGGACGCCGCGGATGTTTTCCGGGACCTTTGCGAGGTCGGCGATGAGCGCGTTGACGTCGAGCGCGGCGAGGGCCGGGTGGTCCTTCAACGCGTTGTTCGCGTTGGTCACGTAAGCCTGGTGGTGCTTCGTGTGGTGGATTTCCATCGTGCGCGCGTCGATGTGCGGCTCGAGGGCGTTGTAGGCGTAGGGCAGTTTCGGGAGTTCGTATGCCATGTTCGTGGTGGGTGAAAAGGAGCGGTTCCAAGGTGCACGCGGGGCGCGTCGCGTCAACTTTGGCGGCCTAATATGTTTTTCGATTCTGCATTAGTTGCACTCGCGCGGTGTCGCACCGTGTGCCCCGGCGCGCTCAGACCTCGCGTCGCTTCAGCTGGAAGTAGGCTTGGATGAGTTTCAGGCACGGTTCCTCGAGCACGCCGCGTGTGATGGTGAGGTGGTGGTTCACCTGCGGCAGCGCGTTGAGGTCGGTCGCTCCGCCGAGACAGCCCATCTTCGGATCGGCGACAGCGTAGACGACCCGCTTCACGCGCGACATGAGCGTCGCGCCTGAGCACATCGGGCACGGCTCCTTGGTGACGTAGAGTGTGGCGTCGTTCAGCCGCCAATCGCCGATCGCGCGCGCGGCCTGGCCCAGGGCGATGATCTCGGCGTGCGCGGTCGGGTCGCGCGTGCTGTCGCGCTGGTTGTGGGCCGCGGCGACGACCTCGCCGCCGAGCTCGATCACGGCGCCGATCGGCACCTCGTCCGCGCGCCAGGCGTCGATGGCTTGGTTGTAGGCGAGCCACATGAAAAACGCGTCGTCGCGCACGAGTTGCGACGGGTGGACTTTGTCGAACGGGCAGGGGAGCGCGGTGCGTTGCTCTGAAAAGGAGTCGGCCATCGGTGTTTTTCCTGAGTGACGCGGCGGCGGCGCCAGAGGGAAAGCCTTGACTACGGGGCGCTTTTCCCGGTTACAAGGGGCTTTTATTGCATGACCCAATCCTCCAGCCCGCACCTCCACCATGTCTGACGGCAAATCGATCGAAGTAGAAGGTAAGGTCGTCGCCGTCCTCCCGGGCACGATGTTCCGCGTTCAATTGACCAACGGCCACGTGGTGCTGGCCCACATCTCGGGCAAGCTGCGCAAGCACTTCATCAAGATCGCAGCCGGCGACACGGTGAAGATGGAGATGAGTCCCTACGATCTCGAGAAGGCGCGCATCACCTACCGTGTGCGCGAGCTGAACCCCAATCCCGGCCCGCGTCCAGGCGGTTTCCGTCGCCGCTGAGCGCGGACCCACGATTTTGCCGAGCGCGTTGACCCCAACGCGCTCTTTTCGTTTCTGGAGGCATGTCCGTCGCTCGTTCCCGCCGCTCGCAGCCGAAAGACGCGCCCATGCCACCGGCGCCGGCGGCGTTCGCGGACGAAATCGACGCTTTCATCAGCACGCTCGAACTCGAGCGCGGCCTCTCGCGCAACACCTCGCAATCCTACGAAAAGGATCTCGTGCAAGCGGCGCACTTCCTCGCCCGCCAAGGCGTCGCCGGTTGGCGCGCCGCGACGACGGACAATCTCTCCGCGTGGCTGCACTGGCTCGCCGACGAGAAATTCACGGAGTCCAGCCAGGCGCGGAAACTCAGCGCGATGCGGATGCTCTTCCGCAAGCACCTCGTGCCGTCCGGCGCGCGCAGCGACGACCCGACGGAGTTGCTGAGCGGACCGAAATTCCGCCGTAAACTCCCGCAGGTGCTCTCGCCCGGCGAAATGGAAAAACTGCTCGTCGCTCCGACCGGTGCCGACGCCTACAGCGTGCGCGATCGCGCGATGTTGGAACTGTTTTATTCGAGCGGCCTGCGCATCTCTGAGCTCTGCGCGCTCACGCTGCAGCAAGTCGACCTCGAGCACGGCTTCGTGCGCGTCTTCGGCAAAGGCAGCAAGGAGCGCGTCGTCCCGCTCGGCGAAAAGGCGAAGGACGCCGTCGTCGCCTATCTCGGCTCCGGTCGCCCGCGTCTCGTGAAGCCGCGCACCGGCAGCGAACTGTTCCTCTCCGAGCGCGGCAAAGCCATCTCGCGTAAAACCGTCTGGGCTATCGTCAAAACCCACGCGCAGCGCGCCGGCATTTCCAAGCACGTAAAGCCGCACCTGCTGCGCCATTCGTTCGCCACGCACCTGCTCGGCGGCGGCGCGGATTTGCGCGCGATTCAGGAGATGCTCGGCCACGCCAGCATCGGCACGACGCAGATCTACACCGCGGTCGAATCCTCGCGCCTGCTCGACCAACACGCGAAGCATCACCCGCGCAACAAGCTGAGGGAGTAGCGCAGGCTTCCAGCCCGCAACGAACGTCGAAGCAGTCCGGAGGTCTGCGCGACACGAGTTCCCCGCAGCGTCGCCTTAATGCTCCGCGTCCCGCGTCTCGTGACTCAGCAGGATCGCGCCGAGCGTGATCGCCGCGACGATGGCCAGATAGTGCCCGACCGCCGGCAAACCGTGATGCGTCGCCAGCCAAGTCGCCGCATACGGCGCGAGCGAAGCGCCGAGGATGCCCGCGAGATTGAAGGTCATCGACGCGCCGGTGTAGCGCACCGCCGTCGGAAACAGCTCCGACAGCATCGTGCCCAGCGGTCCGTAAGTCAGGCCCATCAGCGTGAAGCCCACGATCATCGCCGCGAACGCTCCGCCCGTGCCCGCGCTGAAAATCGGCCCGAGCACGAGCCCGAACATCACGATCGCCGCCGAGACGAGTGCGAGCGTCAGCTTGCGTCCGCGCCGGTCGGCCACGACGGCCGAGACAGGAATTGCGACGCCGAAGAACAGCACGCCGGTCATCTGGATCAGCAGGAACTTCTCCCGCGTGAACCCGAGCTTCGTCGTGCCCCAGCTCAGACAGAAAACCGTCAGCAGATAAAACAGCGTGAACGTCGCCACCGCCCCGAGCGTGCCGAGCACGAGCGCGCGGGTATGCGCCGTCACGACCGTCATGATCGGCACCGCCACGCGTTTCTCCTCCGCCATCGCCCGCGCGAACGCTGGTGTCTCGCTGATCTTGAGTCGCACCCACAAGCCGACGAGCACGAGCGCCGCGCTCGCCAGAAACGGCAGGCGCCAGCCCCAGGCGAGGAATTGCGCGTCGGTCATGGTCTTCGACAACACGACGAAAATTCCGCCCGACATCAGGAACCCGATCGGCGCCCCCAGCTGCGGGAACATGCCATACCACGCCCGCTTTCCGGGCGGTGCGTTCTCTGTGGCGAGCAGCACCGCGCCGCCCCATTCACCGCCGAGCCCGAAGCCCTGTCCAAACCGGCATAGCGCCAGCAGCAACGGCGCCGCGATGCCGATGCTCGCATGCGTCGGCAGCAAACCGATCGCGACGGTCGAGAGCCCCATCGTGAGCAGCGCGGCGACGAGCGTGGCCTTGCGCCCGATGCGATCTCCGAAGTGCCCGAACACCGCCGAGCCCACGGGGCGCGCGAAGAACGCCAATGCGAACGTCGCGAACGATTGCAGCGTGGCTGCCGCCGGCTCCGAGGCGGGGAAAAACAGTCGCGGAAACACCAGCACTGCGGCCGTGGCATAGATGTAGAAATCGAAGAACTCGATCGTCGTGCCGGCGAGACTGGCCAGCAGGACGCGGCGGGCGGAATTGGGGCGTGGTTCAGAGCCGGGGTCGCTCATGCGTGCGTGCGGTTATGCGGGACCGGCGCGCCGCGTCAACTGGCCTCCGTCACATACGCCTTGGGCGCGAAAGGGGCGGGATTCCGCGCAACTTTGCTGTAACTCCGGCGCGGCTCCCCGGGTTGTGGGAGCGTGAGTTCTCTGTTTTCGGCCAACGCCCTGCGTCAAACTCTCCGCCGGCTCGTGCACGAGCGCGGCTTTACGACCACCGTCGTCCTCACCCTCGCGCTTTGCATCGGCGCCAACGTCGCGATCTTCGCGGTCGTCGACGCCGTGCTGGTCCGCGCGCTGCCCTTTCCGGAGCCGGACCGTCTCGTCATCGCGGTGAATGCCTATCCCGGCGCCGGCGTCGAGCGCGCGGGTGCCTCGTTGCCGAACTACTACGATCGCAAGGCGGCCATCAAGGCGTTCGCCTCGACTTCGATTTTCCAGGGCGGCACCGCTATCGTCGGCGATGCCGGCGCTCCCGTGCGCGTCGAGCGCGGCCGGGTGTCGCCGGAGTTCTTCGCGACGCTCGGCGTGCCGCTCGCCATGGGCCGCACGTTCACCGAGGCGGAGACATTCTACAAGGACGCGCGCGTCGTCATCCTCACCGATGCTTATTGGCGCACGCATTTCCAGGCCGATCCGAATGTCCTCGGCCGCAAGATCACGCTCAACAGCGAGGAGTTCGAGGTCATCGGCGTCTTGCCGCCGGGCTTCCGCTTCCTGTCGGAAAAGGCGCAGTTCTTCACCCCCGCCGCCTCGAATCCCGAGGACCGGAAACCCGACCGCCGCCACTCCAACAACTACCTGCTGTTCGCGCGCCTCGCCCCCGGGGAAACGGTGGCGACGGCTCAGGCGCAGATCGACGCCTTCAACACCGAGCAGGCGAAGGACGATCCCTTTGCCCACCTGATCAAGGGTGCCGGCTATCGCACGAACGTCTTCGGCCTGCACGCCGACCACGTCCGCGAAATCCGGCCTGTGCTGCTCCTGCTCCAAGGCGGCGTGCTCTTCCTGCTCCTCATCGGCGGCGTGAATCTCGTCAACCTGCTCCTGATTCGCGCCAGCGGTCGCGCCAAGGAGATCGCCGTGCGGCAGGCGCTCGGCGCCAGCGGCCGCGACATCGCCGGCGGCGTGCTGCTCGAGACGGTGCTGCTCGGCGTGATCGGCGGCTTGCTCGGTCTCGCGGTTGGCGCGACCGGCATCAAGCTCCTCGCGGCCTTGGGCACGGAACAGTTGCCGCTCGGCGCCACTGTCGCCTTCGACGGACGCGTGGCGCTCGTGGCTTTTGCCGGCTCCGTCCTCGTGGGTTTCGCCCTCGCGGTGCCCGTCGTCTGGTTCAACTCCCACACGCGGCTCGCCCCTGTGCTGCAGGCGGAGAGCCGCGGCGGCACCGTCACCCGCTCGACGCAGAATCTCCGCCACGCCTTCATCGTCACGCAGGTCGCGCTGGCGTATGTGTTGCTGGCGGGCGCGGGCCTGCTCGGCCTGAGTCTCCAGCGCGTGCTCGCCACGAAGCCCGGTTTCAATCCCGACCAGGTGCTGACGGGTCAGATTTCGCTGCCCTACAAAAACTACCCCGACGAGAAACCGCGCCTCGCCTTCGTCGAGCGTCTGCTCGGCGAGCTCCGGGCGCAGCCCGGCGTGACGGCGGTCGGGTTGAACACGAATCTCCCGATGACGGGCGACACGAACAACAACGCCATCGCCATCGAAGGCATCGAGATCAAGCCGGGAGACACGATCCACGCGCACTTCACTTCCGGTGTCGCGGGCGACTACTGGCGCGCGCTGAACATCCCGCTCGTCGAGGGCCGCCTGCTCGAGGAGGCCGACAGTCACCGCGAGCAACGCGTGTGCGTCGTCGACGTGGATTTCGCGCAGCGCTACTGGCCCGGCCAAAGCGCGCTCGGCCACCGCTTGGTGAACGGGCCGACTTTCAACGAAAAGGAGGCTTTCACCATCGTCGGTGTCGTCGGCAACGTGAAGCAGACGAGCCTCGCCGAGACCTTCGCGCAGGGTGCGCTGTATTTCCCGTATCAACACTACTCGTCCTCCACTTTCGCGCTGACGGTGCGAAGCAGTCTGCCCGCCGCCACCCTCGCGCCTGCGCTCCAGAAGACCGTGCTCGCGTTGGACTCCACGCTGCCGGTGAACGACATCAAGCCGATGCAGGCGTGGATCGACGAGTCGGTCGTCTCGCGGCGCTCGCCGGCGATTCTCGCGGGCATCTTCGCGGGTGTCGCGCTCGTGCTCGCGGCCATCGGCACCTACGGCGTGCTCGCCTACGCGGTGAACCAGCGCCGCCGCGAAATCGGCGTGCGCATGGCGCTCGGCGCGCAACCGCAGCAGGTGCTGGGGCAATTCCTCGGGCTCGGCGTGAAGCTGCTGTTTGCCGGGACGGCCCTCGGACTCGTGGGCGCCTGGGGGGCGGGGCGCGCGATGAAGAGCCAGCTCTTCGGCGTCGAGACATTGCATTTCGGCGTGCTCGGCGCGACGGCGGCGGTCCTGCTGCTTGTCGTGCTCGCGGCGACATTCGTGCCGTCGCACCGTGCGTCGCGCGTGTCGCCGATCGACGCGTTGCGCGACGACTGATCAGGCCAGTCGCACCAGCGCTTCGCGCAGCTGGCCGGCAGCCGCGGCGGGCGTGGCGCCGAACAGGCGTTTGAATTCCCGACTGAACTGCGAAACGCTCTCGTAGCCGACGCGGTGCGCGGCGCTGCTGGCGTTCAGGCCGTCGTGCACCATCAGGAGGCGCGCCTTGTGCAGTCGCAGCGCCTTGAGATACTGCACGGGCGAGGAGGAAGTGATCTGCTTGAACCGCGCGTGAAATGTCGAGGCGCTCATCCCGGCCTCGCGGGCCAGTGTCTCGATCCCGACGGGCTGGGCGAAATCGGTATGCAGCCGGTGCAGCACGCGGCTGATCTGGCCGAAATGCGAGTCCGGAGCCGCCAAGGCGCGGAGGCTGCCGCCGAGCGGTCCGCGCAGCGCGCGGTAGACGATCTCGCGCACACCGTGCGGCGCGAGGATGCGCGCATCCTCGGGTTCGCGGAGGTTGGCGACGAGACGCTCGGCTGCGCCGATCATGTCTGCGTCCAGCGGCGCAGTCTGGACCGCCACGGCGTTGCTCGACCGCTCGTCGCCGGGATTCATTTGCAGCAGCAACTCGGCGATCAGAGCCGGAGGCACGGTGACGAAAAGTCCGAGCACCGGCTGCCTGGCGCTCCCGCGCGTCTCGCATTCGAACGGCGTCGGTGCGGCGAGCGCGAGATAGTTGTGCGCGTCGTAGACCACGCGTCGCTCGCCGAAGTGTCCGATCTTCGTGCCCTGCGCGATGAGGCAGAGGCCGGGATCGTAGGCGATCGGCGAGCGCGGCACATGAATCGTCGAGCGCATGAATCGCACGCCCGGCAGCCGCGACGCCGAAAATCCCTCGCCGGTCGCCAGCTCAGACAATAGTTCGGCCAGCCGGCGCGTGGCGACATCAGCGGAGGGAGCGGCGGAGCCAGGCAGCGAAGTCGCGGTGCGCATGGCGAGGAATAGGCAAGCCGGTCGGTGTAGGACGCAACGGCATTCCCGCCCCGCCGGAGGAATGGGCAAGGAATCGCGAGCCCCGGGTATTTCGGGATCGCGGTGTCTGCGCTAGGATGGTGGTGCGCACGACGTTCTTCGCGATGCGCCTTTTCCTCTCATGAAACACACCGAAAAAATCGCCCTCGTTACCGGCAGTTCCCGCGGCCTCGGCCGCGCCATTGCTCTCCAGTTGGCGCGCTCCGGCGCCGACCTCGTCGTCACTTATCGGCAGCGGAGGGACGAGGCGGAGACGGTCGCCGCGGAGATTCGTGCGCTTGGGCGCCGGGTGGTCGTGCTGCCGCTGGATGTGGCGCGCCCGGCAACCTTCGCGGCGTTCGCGGCGGAGCTGGCGGCTGTGTTGCGCGACACATGGCAGCGTGAGACGTTCGACTTCCTCGTGAACAACGCGGGCGTCGACCGCGCCGCGCCGTTCGCGAACTTCACCGAGGCGGCCTTCGACGAGCTGTTCATGGTGCACTTCAAGGGCGTGTTCTTCCTTACCCAGCGCCTGCTGCCGCTGCTCGCGGATGGCGGCCGGATCGTGAACACGTCGACCGGACTCGCGCGTTTCAGCGTCCCGGGCTACGCGGCCTATGCTTCGATGAAGGGCGCGATCGAGGTCTTCACCCGCTACCTGGCCAAGGAACTCGGCGCGCGGCGGATCAGCGCGAACGTCGTGGCGCCCGGAATCATCGAGACGGATTTCACGCACGAAGCGCTCTCGCGACCCGGGGCACGGGAATTTTTCGCCCAACACATCGCGCTGGGGCGCGTCGGCGTGCCGGAGGACATCGGCGGGGTGGTGGACTTCCTTTGCAGCGACGCGGGGCGCTGGGTGAACGCCCAGCGCATCGAAGCCTCCGGCGGAATGCTCCTTTGAGGCGGCTGCGTTCGGTTTCGCCGGCATGCGCTGGCGCAGCGGCCTGATCGGCCCCTGCGCCGGGAGCGGGGCCGTGGTTTTTACTTTGAAGCCGGGGCCGGTTTGCGCCGATATCTTCCTGCTGTGCGGTGCATTCGCGCCGCCCGCCTGCTGTCGAAGCCCTATCGTCTCCCATGTCCGAGCCCTGTTTTGTTCCCCCGAGCGAGGTCGTTGAATTCCATCTGCCCGACGGACGCGTCATGCGCGGCGCGCGCGGCGAGTCGCTCGAGAAACTGCTCCAGCCGCTGCGTCCGGTGTGGCCGTCGCGGATCGTGGGTGCGATCGTCAACGGCGAGTTGCGCGAGCTGACGCACCGGCTCGAACTCGAGGCGCGGGTCCGTCCCGTCGCGATGACCGATGCGGACGGTGCGCGCATCTATCGGCGCTCGCTCACGTTTCTGCTCTGCACGGCGTTCAGCCGGCAGTTTCCGGGTGCCTCGTTGCATGTCGACCATGCGCTCTCCTCCGGCGGATACTATTGCGAGGTGCGCGGTCGCGCGCCGTTGAGCGCAGACGAACTCGCGCAACTCCGCGACGAGATGCGCCGCTTGGTGGCGCAGGATCTGCCGTTCCAGAACCGGCGGGTGCCGGTGTCCGAAGCGATCGAGGTGTTCGAGGCGCGTGGCGCGGCCGACAAGGTCCGCCTACTGCGTCATCGCAAGAGCCCGACGATCGATCTCTACCAAGTCGACGGCTACGTGGATTACCACCACGGATACATGGTGCCGTCGACCGGTTATCTGGAGTGGTTCGATCTGGTTGTGGACAATGGCGGATTCGCGTTGCTCTACCCGCGCCAGCACGCGCCGAAGCAGCCCAAGGGCATCGTGCCCACGCCGAAACTCCTCGCGGCCTTCCGCCAATACGGCGACTGGCTCGACCGGCTCGGCATCGGCGACGTCGGCGCGCTCGTGAACGCCATCCAGGCTAACCGCGCGCGGGAGATCATGCTCGTGTCCGAGGCGTTGCACGAACAGCACATCGCCAGCATCGCCCAGCAAATCGCCGAGCGCGGCGACGGCGGCCGCCTCGTGCTCATCTCCGGGCCGTCCTCCTCGGGCAAGACCACCTTCTCGCGCCGCCTCGCCGTGCAGCTGCTCGCACGCGGGCTCTCGCCGTTCGCCCTGGAGATGGACAACTATTTCGTCGAGCGCGAGCGCACGCCCCGCGACGCCGACGGCAAATTCGACTTCGAAACCATCGGCGCGCTCAACCTCGAGTTGCTCGCCGAACATCTCGCCGCGCTCCTCGAGGGCCGCGAGGTGCAACTGCCGCGCTACAACTTCGTGCGCGGACGTCCGGAGACGGGCGACGTCGTGCGGTTGCGCCCGGGCCAGATCGTGATCCTCGAGGGCATCCACGGCCTGAATCCCGCGCTCGTGCCGCCCGCGCTCGCGGCGCAGGCGTTCCGTGTTTTCGCCTCCGCGCTCACGCAGCTCAGCCTCGACCGGCACAACCGTCTCTCGACCACCGATACGCGCCTGGTCCGGCGCATCGTGCGCGACGCCCGCGATCGTGGCTACTCCGCGACGGACACGCTCTCGCGCTGGGAATCGGTGCGCCGCGGCGAAAAGCTGCACATCTTCCCGCATCAGGAAAACGCCGACGCGATGTTCAACTCCGCGCTCGTCTACGAACTCGCCGCGCTGCGCCCGATCGCCGAGCCGCTGCTCCGTCAGGTCCCGCACGGCACGCCGGAGCACGTCGAGGCCGTGCGCCTGCTGGCGCTGCTCCAGTGGTTCGCCCCGATCGACGCCGGCCAGGTGCCGGAGAACTCGATCCTACGTGAGTTCCTCGGCGGCTCGAGCCTGAGGGATTTCAAGGCGTGGGGCGGCTGAGCTGCGGTTAGGCGTTCCTCCGAAGGTGGGCGCCGGCTTGTGGCATGAGCATCGCGTCCGGCGCGCTCGTCGCCGCCAAATTGTTTTTGAAATGGCGCGCGACTCGCCCCTCATGGCGGCATGTCGCTTTCCGTCGCCGGCCAACGCTGCCTCAGTGAACGCGAGCCCGAACTCGGGCTCGGTGTCGTCGCGCAGGTCGATCGCGCCGCCAAGCGGATCGCCGTCGACTTCCCCGCCGCCGGCGAGCGCCGCCTCTATGCGTTGAACACGCCGGTGCTGAAACGCGTGCTGTTCCGCGTCGGCGAGGTCGTCGCCGCGCGCGCGGGTGCGCGGTTCACGATCGAACGCGTGACAGAGCAAGACGGCCTGCTGACCTACGCGGGCGAGGGACGCAGCGTGCGCGAGGACGAGGTGTCGGATGTCACGAGTGTCAGCCGTCCGCCGGAGCGCTTGCTCGCGGGGCAGGCGGAGCCGGGCGAAGTGTTCGACTTGCGGTTGCGCGCCTTGCGCTGGCAGGCGGCGTGGCGGCAGTCGGAAGTGCGCGGGTTTCTCGGGGCGCGCGTCGACCTGATCCCGCACCAGTTCTACATCCTGCAGGAAGTCGCCTCGCGCCGCCTGCCGCGCGTGTTGCTCGCCGACGAGGTCGGTCTCGGCAAAACGATCGAGGCCGGCCTGATTTTGCAGCGTCTGCTCGCCGTCGGCCAGGTCCGGCGCGCGCTGGTGCTCGTGCCGGAATCGCTAACGCACCAGTGGTTCGTGGAACTGCTGCGGCGATTCAACCTCTGGTTCAGCATCTACGACGAGGCGCGCTGCGCCGAATGCGAACGCAGCGAGCCGGAACAGAACCCCTTCCTCGCCGCGCAGCTGGCGCTTGCGAGCACGGATTTCCTCGCGGCCAGCGAGACGCGGCGCGAGCAGGCCGTGGCGGCGGGTTGGGACCTGCTGATCGTGGACGAGGCGCATCATCTCGAATGGCAACCGGACGCGGCCAGCGCGGGCTACCAGCTCGTCGAGCAACTCGCCGCGCGCACGCCGGGCTTGTTGTTGCTCACCGCCACGCCGACCCAGCTCGGGCTCGCCGGACATTTCGCGCGGTTGCGGCTGCTCGATCCGGCGCGCTATGCGGACTTCGCGCAGTTCACCGCCGAGGCCGACAAGTTCACCGCCGTCGCCGCGATCGCGGACAAGATCGTGGGCGAGCGCGCGCTGACGGCGAAGGATCACACGGCGCTGCGGCAGCTCTTCACGCGCGATCCGGCGCGGGTCGAGGAACATCTGGCGGCGCTGAAGGCCGGACGGGCGGGAGCGCGCGAAGCCTTGCTGCGCACGTTGCTCGATCAGCACGGGACGGGGCGCGTGGTCTTCCGCAACACGCGGGCGGGCATGACCGGTTTCCCGCGGCGGCAATTTTGCCCGGTGCCGTGCGATGCGATGGACGACACGACGTTGCTCGCACGCATCGCGCGCGAACTCGAAGCGGAGGAAACGGGCGGAGAGGCGGCGATCCGTTACTCGTTCCGTGACGATCCGCGCATCGCGTGGCTCGCGGAATTTCTGGCGGAAATGAAGCCGGCGAAAGTGCTTTTGATTTGCCGCTCGGCGCGGAAGGTCGCGGCGATCGAGGCGGCGTTGCAGGAAAAGGCCGCCTTCAAGGTCGGCCAGTTTCACGAGGGGCTGCCGCTGGTGCAGCGCGACCGGCAGGCGGCGTGGTTTGCCGAGCCCGATGGCGCGCAATTGTTGCTGTGCTCCGAGATCGGCAGCGAGGGCCGCAATTTCCAATTTGCGCACCATCTCGTGCTCTTCGACCTGCCGCTGAATCCCGGGCTCGTCGAGCAGCGCATCGGGCGCCTCGATCGCATCGGCCAGACGGAGACGATCCGCGTGCACGTGCCCTATGTGCGCGGCAGCGCCCAGGAACCGGTGGTCGAGTGGTATCACGCGGGGCTCGATGCGTTCGAAGCGCCGTTGCACGGCGGCGCCGATTATCAGGAGGCGTTTCGCGTGCCGCTGCTGACGCTGGCGACCGGTTTTTCGACGCGTGCGAGCGCACGGGAAAAGGAACTCGCGGCGCTCGTGGCGGACACGCAGGCGTTTCGGCGGGAGCGGGCGGCGCGCATTGAAAAAGGACGCGACCGGCTGCTCGAACTCAATTCCTTCAACGCCGCCGCCGCCGCGCGCGTCCTCGATGCGATCCGCGCCGCCGAGGCGGATCGTTCCGTGCGCACGCTGCTCCTCGATCTGCTCGATCACTTCGGCGTCACGGTGAAGGAGCACGAGGGCGTCGAGGTCACGCTCGATGCGAGCCACGCTTACGTGGAAAGCTTCCCGTCGATCCCGGCCGACGGACTGCTGGCGACCTTCGATCGCCGGCGCGCGCTGTCGCGCGAGGACATTGCCTTTCTCTCCGCCGATCACGCGTTGCTGCGCGACACCAGCGATCTGTTGGTGGACTCGCCCGCGGGCACCACGGCGTTCGGCACCTCCGTCGGCGACGCGCCGAATTTGTTCGTCGAGGCGGTCTATGTGCTCGAGCCCGTCGCCGAGGCGCGGTGGGGCGTGGATCGTTTCCTCGCGCCGCAACCGGTGCGCGTGGTCGTGGATGTGCGCGGCAACGATCTGACCGACGAGCGTGCGGCGGAGGACATCGCGGACACGTTCGAGGATGGTGACCTGCATCGCTTTCTCGAGCAGCCGGGCTTCAACGCCGCCGTGCTGAAGAAGCTAGTGAGCGCGGCCGGCGAAGAGGCCGAGACGCGCGCCGTGGAGCTGCGCCGCGCGGCGGCCGACCGCGCGGAAGCGATGCTGACCGCGGAGCGGCAGCGCCTGCTCGACTTGCAGAAGCTGAACGACCACGTGCGTCCGGAGGAAATTGCCCTGGTCGGCGCGCAACTCGAGCAGGTCCGCACCGCGATCGCTGCGGCGCGACTGCGCCTGGATTCGCTACGACTGGTGCTCGAGCGCCCGCGCGACTGAGGCGTTGCGAGCGAAGGCAGTGCGCGCGCGACGGAACGCGGCAAATGCAGGCTTCCGCCCGGCGCGCGGATTTCGTTAGGTTGCACGCATGACCGAACAGCAACAGCACGTCGAAAATGTCCGCCAGTCCGCCGCGAAGATCGCTGCCGCCTGCGGCTCCCTTGCTCCGAAAATCGCCCTCATCCTCGGCTCCGGCCTCGGCGGGCTCGCGGCGAAGGTGCAGGACGCGATCGTGATCGCGTATCGCGATCTGCCCGGTTTTCCGATCCTCACCGTCGCGGGGCACGCGGGACAGTTGATTGTGGGCAAGCTCGACGGCGTGCCCGTGATCGTGCTGAACGGCCGCAAGCATTTCTACGAGACCACCGACGCGTATCCGCTCAAGACCATGATCCGCGCCGTGAAGGCCGCCGGCGTGGAAACGCTGTTCCTCTCCAACGCCGCCGGCAGCCTGCGCGCGCACATCGGCGTGAGCCAGCTGATGCTCATCAGCGACCACATCAATTTCCTCGGACTGAACCCGCTCACCGGCCCGAACGACGAGAGCTTCGGTCCGCGTTTCTTCCCCGTCAGCGATGCGTGGGACCCGGCCCTGCGCGCGAAAATCAAGGCCGTCGCGCAACGCGAGGGTGTGACGCTGCACGAGGGCGTCTACGTGGCGTTCCGCGGGCCGTCGTTCGAGACGCCGGCGGAGATCCGCATGGCGCAGGGGTGGGGCGGCGACGCGGTCGGCATGTCGAGCGTGCCCGATTGCCTGATCGCGCGGCACTGCGGACTCAAGGTCGCCGGCGTGTCGTGCATCACGAACATGGGTGCAGGACTTTCCGACGAGCACCTCACCCATGCGCACACGCTCGAGAACGCCTCGCGCGGCGCGGCGGCGTTCGAGAAGCTAGTGATCGCGGCGGTGAAGGAGCTGTGAGCGCTCTTCGGCCGAGTTGCCGAACCGATTGCTGGCTGGCGCGGGCGACAGCTTACTTCGCTCTCCCCGGGTAGAGTAGGCAGCGAGCTCGCTCGCGCCTTTGCTCGGCGTGGCGCGACGAAGGGCGCGAGCGAGCTCGCTGCCTACTGGGCGGGAGGATTGCCGCGTTTGCGGACGCCGACGTCCGGGCGGCGACGACGCGCGCGCTTCCGGGCGGCGCACTCAGTTCTTCTTCGATTTCGAGAGATCGTCCTCGAACTTCGCCTGCTCGGCGCGCTGTTTCGCGCTCGAGTCGTAGAGCGGGTAGCTCTCGACCGAGTTGCCGAGGTTCTGCCAATCCTGCGACGCCTTCGCGGCGGCGTCGCCTTTCTTGAGGCCCATCTGTTCGTATTGGGCGGCGCGCCGGTCCATCCAGCGGTCGGCTTCGGCGGAGTTGCGCTGTGTCGCGGGCGAGCGGGCGGCCTGCGGTTCCTGACAGCCGGCCAACACGATCGTGAGAACGACGAGAGGGAATAGGCGCGTCTTCACGCGCAAGTTCATGCCGCGTCGTGGGCGCCGGCACAAGGGCGAACCCGGCTGCACTTCGGTCGGCTGGTTGACTTCATCGCTTGTCCGGCGAACGTGGTGCCGGCACGCCCCCACGCTTCAACCCCTCGTCTTCATGCGTCACTCCCGTTGCTTTCTCGCTGTCACGCTGGCCGTCGTCCTCGCGGCCGTTTCCTCTGCCCAGGCCCAGCGCACGAACAAGCCGATCCTCCACGGCAAGAACTGGGTCGCCGTCACCGGCAAGCCGCTCGGCGCCACTGCGGGCGCCATGATCTTCGCGAAGGGCGGCAACGCCGTCGACGCCACCTGCGCGATGCTCGCGGCGGTCTGCACGATGTGGGACACGCTTGGCTGGGGCGGCGAGACGCAGGCGCTGATCTACAACCCGCACACGAAACAAGTCATCGGGATCAACGCCCTCGGCGTCGCCCCCACCGGTGCGACGGTCGAGTTCTTCAAGAAAAACGGCTACGCCTATCCGCCCGAATACGGCCCGCTCGCGGCCGTGACGCCGGGCACGCCGGGCGGTCTGATGACGATGCTCGCGGAATACGGCACGATGTCGCTCGCCGACGTCCTCGCGCCCGCCATCGCGATGGCCGACGGCTACGCGATCGAGCAGCAGGCGGCCGACACGATCGAGCGCTTCCGCGGCGAAATCACAAAGTGGCCGTATTCGAAACAGGTTTTTCTGACGCACCTCGATGAAAAGGACTCGGCCAAGCGCGCCGCGCCGCGTGCCGGCGAGGTCTTTCACCAGCCCGACCTCGCCGCGATGCTGCGCCAGCTCGTCGCCGCGGAAAAGGCTGCGCTCGCCGCCGGCAAGGATCGCAAGGCCGCCATCATGGCCGCCTACGAGCGTTTCTATCGCGGCGACATCGCCGACGAGCTCGTGCGCAGCACGCGCGAGCAGGGCGGCTTGTTCACCAAAGAGGATCTCGCGAATTGGCGCGTGAAGATTGAGCCACCTGTCTCGACCAACTACCGCGGCATCGACGTCTACAAGCTCACCACCTGGACGCAGGGTCCGGCGCTGCTCCAGGCGCTGAACATCCTCGAAAACGCCGATCTCCGCGCCATGGGCTACAACAGCGCGCGCTACATCCACACCGTCTACCAGGCGATGAGCCTCGCGTTCGCCGACCGCGATTTCTACTACGGCGACCCCGATTTCCCGCCCGAGGAGCCGATCCGCGGGCTGCTCTCGAAGGACTACGCGAAGGCGCGCTTCCAGACGATCAACTGGACGAAGAACGACGCCAAGGCGCATCCGGGCGACCCGTATCCGTTCCAGGGCGGCACGAATCCGTTCACCGAGTTGCTGCAAAAGTGGACGCCGCAGCCACCCTCGAGCGCGACCAAACCCGCGTCGTTCCAAGTCGCCGCGAGCACGCCGCCGATTTTCACTGACGACGAGTATTTCAAGATGGGCACGACCTCGATCCAGGCGGCCGACGCCGAAGGCTGGGTCGTGTCCGTCACGCCGAGTGGCGGCTGGATTCCCGCAGTCGTCGCCGGCAAGACCGGCGTCGGTCTCTCGCAGCGCATGCAGAGCTGGGTGCTCGATCCGGCGGTGAATCCGTTCAACGTCGTCGAGCCCGGCAAGCGCCCGCGCGTCACGCTCACGCCGTCGCTCGCGCTCAAGGACGGCCAGCCGTTCCTCGCGTTTTCCGTGCAGGGCGGCGACACACAGGATCAAAACCTCCTGCAATTCTTCCTGAGCTTCGTCGAATTCGGCATGAGCGTGCAGCAATCCGTCGAGGCCGCCGCGTTCAACAGCTACCAGATGCAGTCGTCCTTCGGCGACCATCGCAGCGAGCCGGGGCGCATCCAGGTGCGCGCCGACACGCCGCCGTGGGTGCGCGCCGAGCTCACGAAGATGGGCTACAAGGTCGAGACGGCCGAGCGCACGTCGGGGCCGGTCACCGCGATCTACATCGATCAAGCGAACAAAACCTTCCAGGGCGCCGCGTCGGACTTCGGCGAAGACTACGGCATCGCATGGTAGCGTGTGGAGGGCCCGTCTCCCGACGGGCCGCAGGGAAGCGGGCCCTCCCGCTTCCGAAAGGTAGCCGCTACTCCCGCCCACATCTCGCCAACGCACGCGCACAGCTTGGGATTGCCCTCGGGTATGACACTGCTTTCCTAGCGCAACCGTGGCCAAAACACGCGTCGAGATCGTCCAGGAAAACCTTCTCCACTGGCTGGCGTCCGCCCCGACGCCGCTCGCTCGTCTCGAGGACGACGAACCGCTCGGAGCGCACACGACGCTGACCGCGAGACGGGCCCGTGAGATTTTCGAGGACCAACTCGCGAGCCGTCTCCTCGATGTCGCCGCGCGCGAGATGCGGAAGACGAACCAGTCCTTCTACACCATCTCGAGCGCTGGCCACGAAAACAACGCCGTCATCGGCGCACTGCTGCGCCTCGCGGACCCGTGTTTTCTGCATTACCGCTCCGGCGGGCTCATGATGGCGCGCTCGCGGCAGGCGGGCGACGTCGATGGCATCCTCGACACCATACGCTCGTTCTGCGCCTCGGCCGACGATCCGATTTCTGGTGGTCGGCACAAGGTCTGGGGCAGCAAATCGATGTGGGTGCCGCCGCAGACGAGCACCATCGCCTCGCACCTGCCCAAGGCCTACGGCATGGCCTATTCGCTGCGCCGCGCGCATCGGCTCGGCGTGGAAAACGGACTCGCTGCCGACTCGGTGGTGCTGTGCTCGTTCGGCGATGCGTCGGCCAACCACGCCACGGCGCTCGCGGGCATCAACTCCGCGCGCTACGCCGTGCGCCGCGGCGGCGAAGTGCCGCTCGTGTTTCTCTGCGAAGACAACGGCATCGGCATCTCCGTCGAGACGCCGGCGAACTGGATCCACGATAACTTCAGCGCGCTGCCTCACCTGCACTATGTCGAGCTCGATGGCACGATGGATGCGATCTGGGACCGCGCCGCCGCTGCGATCGAGCACTGCCGCCGCACGCGCAAACCCGTTTTCCTGCATCTGCACACGATTCGCCTGTGGGGTCACGCGGGCACCGATGCGGAGATTTCCTACCACTCCGTCGCCGAGATCGAGGCGACCGAGGCGCGCGACCCGTTGCTGGCGAATGCGCGGATGCTCGTCGCCACCGGTGCCGCGACGCCCGAGGAATTGCGCGAGCTGGTCGCTGCCGTGCAGACCCGCATCGAAGCGGCCGCGGCGCAGGTCGTCCGCGCGCCGAAGCTGACGAGCGTCGAGGAAATCGTCCGCCCGCTCGCGCCCTACGACGAGGCGGCCATCCGCGCCGTCGCCGCCGAGCAGGCGCAGCCCGAGGTGCGACTCGAGCATTTCGGCACGTTGCCCGAAAAGGAAACCGCGCCGCTAAAGCGCACGCTGTGCGCGCATGTGAATGCGGCGCTTGCGGACGAGATGCTGCGCTTCCCAGAGATCAGCCTGTTCGGCGAGGATGTGGGCCGGAAGGGTGGCGTCTACGGCGCGACACAGGGCTTGCAGAAGGCGTTCGGTCCGCACCGCTGTTTCGACACGCTGCTCGACGAGACGACGATTCTCGGCACGGCGCAGGGCGCGGCGACCGCCGGGCTGCTGCCGATCCCCGAGATCCAATACCTCGCCTACATCCACAACGCGCTCGACCAGCTCCGCGGCGAGGCGTGCTCGCTCCAGTATTTCTCCAACGGCCAGTTCGCCAACCCGATGGTCGTGCGCGTGCAGGGGCTCGCCTACCAGAAGGGCTTCGGCGGGCATTTCCACAACGACAACTCCATCGGCGCGCTGCGCGACATCCCGGGCTTGATCGTCGGCGTGCCGTCGCGCGGCGACGACGCGGCGATGATGTTGCGCGGCTTGATCGCGACGGCGCGGGCGTGCGGTCGCGTGGCGGTCTTCATCGAGCCGATCGCGCTCTATCACGAACGCGACCTGCACACCGACGGCGACGGTGCGTGGCTTTCCGATTACCCGGCACCCGAGCGGATGCTGCTGCCGGGCGAGGTCGGCGTTCATCACCCGAAGGCGAAGGATCTCCTGATCGTCACCTACGGCAACGGCGTGCGCCTCTCGCTGCGTGCGGCGAAGATGCTGGCGGAAAAGAAAATCTCCGCGCGGGTGCTCGATGCGCGGTGGCTGAACCCGCTGCCGCTCGACGCGATCAAGAAACACGCTGCCGCGTGCGGTCGTGTGCTCGTGGCCGACGAGTGCCGCGCCACCGCTGGCGGCATCGCTGACGCGGTGATCGCGGCGCTGGCGGAAAGCGGTTTCGACGGGCCGGTGGCGTCGGTGCGCGCGGTCGATACTTACGTGCCGCTCGCGGCGGCGGCGAATCTCGTGCTCATCTCCGACCGGCAGATCGCCGAGGCGGCGGAGAAGCTCTGCGGAAAATAATTCCGTGGAGGGCGCGGCTACTGCCGCGCCGCAGACGTAATGCCGGGTGCGCGGCAGACCCAGCGGTCCCGCCCTACCGCACGCTTCGCAGCGGGGGTTCGAGGTGGTCGCCGACGTCCCGGCGGCGACAAGAATGTCGGCACGCGCAGCGGATCTCCCAAGGCGCGAGATCCGTGGCGTGCGTTTTGCCTCAGTTCACTCCCGGCGACTCGCTGGCGCGTTCGACCATGCGGGCGAGGTATTGCTGTTCGGGGCCGACGTGCGCGAGTTGCAGCGCGCGGCGGAAGCTCGCGGCGGCGGCGCGGTGGTCTTTCAAGCGCCAGTGCAGTTCGCCCACGACGGCGTGGAGCAGGTAGAGGTTTTCGAGTCGGTCGCGTTGCTCGATCGCGGCGATCGCATCGAGACCGGCGCGCGGACCGTGGAGGTGCGCGACCGCCACGGCGCGGTTGAGCGCGACGATGGGGGACGGCTTCATCCGCAACAGTTCGTCGTAGTGGCTGAGGATGCGCGCCCAGTCGGTCGACGCGTAGTCGGGCGCGGTGCAGTGGATGGCGGCGATGCCGGCCTGTAGGTGGTATTCGCTGATCTCCGTGCCTTGGGCGGCGGCGACGAGCTCGAACAGGCCGCGCCCGATGAGTGGCGCGTCCCATTTAGCGCGATCTTGGTCGTCGAGGCGGAGCAGGTCGCCGTGTTCGTCGAGGCGGGACGGAAAGCGCGCCGCGGTCAGCAGCATCAACGCCAGCAGCGCGTGACTGCGTGGCGTGTCGCCGGCGGGGTGCGCGACGAGCAGCGTCGTGAGCCGGATCGCCTCATGGCAGAGATCCTCGCGGAGCAAGCGGTCGCCGGCGCTGGCCTTGTAGCCTTCGTTGAACAGGAGGTAGATGGTGGCGAGCACGCCGTCGAGGCGCGCGGCCAGTTCGGCGCCCGCCGGGATGTCGAAGCCGATGCCGGCGTCCGCGATTCGCTGCTTGGTGCGGGTGAGCTGTTTTTCGATCGCAGCGTCGCTGCTGAGGAAGGCGCGCGCGATCTCGCCGGTGCTGAAGCCGCAGAGGACTTTCAACGCGAGCACGACCTGCGCGTCGGCGGCGATCGACGGGTGGCAGCAAACGAAGAGCAGCCGCAGCGTGTCGTCGCGGATTTCCGGCGCGTCGGAGGAAGTGTCTTCCGCGGGCGAACGCGTCTGGTCGAGGAAGGTGACGATCGCGTCGGTCTTCTCGCCGGACATGCGCTTGTGGCGCAGCGCAT
This sequence comes from Candidatus Didemnitutus sp., assembly GCA_019634575.1. Taxonomy (NCBI): domain Bacteria; kingdom Pseudomonadati; phylum Verrucomicrobiota; class Opitutia; order Opitutales; family Opitutaceae; genus Candidatus Didemnitutus; species Candidatus Didemnitutus sp. Next base: position 1,116,850 of record JAHCAY010000001.1, on the reverse strand, counting down.
CCTTCGCGAGGTTCATGGCCACGCGGGTGATCCACGCCGAGGGATTCGCCGGCACGCCGCCCATCGACCAGGTGTGCAGCGCCTTCATCATTGCCTCCTGGGCGATGTCCTCGGCCAGTGACATGTGGTTCACGCCGAGCAGGCGGATGAGCGCGCCGTGGAGTCGGCCGGTCTCGTGGCGGAAAAAGTGTTCGACCAGCTGCGCCGGTTTCGCGGCGGGCGGCGGCGGGTTTTCGGTCGCGGCACCGGCGCGCGGCAACGGCAGGGCGATGGCAGGAATGTCCTTCGGCGCAGGCATGCGCGGCATCAGGCTTTGGCGACGGCGGGTGCGGCGTTCGTGTTGACGCCGAGGTGGCAGTGCGGCGTGAGCTCGCGCACCTCGATCTTCATGCCGTGCTCGAGACCCGGATGGCATTGCGCGATGGCGGTGGCTTCGTCGAGCGAGCGGACGTGGAGTTTGACGTAGCCCGCGACGGCTTCCTTCGATTCGGCGTAGGGACCGTCCACGACGCGCGAGCCCGCGGCGCCGGACACGACGCGGATGTGCGTTTCCAGCGGCTGGCCTTCGCTGGCTTGGCCAGCGGCGACGAGGCCCTCGAACCAGTCGTTCCAGCGGGTGACGAGCTGCTGGCGCTGGTCGGGCGAAAGATGGGCGAAGACTTCCGGTCCGGTGTTGCGGAACAGAAGCATGTAGGTCGGCGGAAGGGCGGGAGTGCTCATGCGGGGAGGGGTTTCTTACCGTTACGACGAACGGCAGGGCGGCGAAAGGACAGAGTGCGTCCGATTTGCATGTCCGGGGAATCTCCCGCGGTCGGCGATTTTTGGCCGTGCGAAAGGGGAGAAGGATGATCAGCCTGCCGCGCGTTACCCGCATTCCACGCTATCCCCTGTCCGGGAGATTCCGGTTCGTTCGTCGAGAGGATGAACGTGCCTTCACGGCTCCGGATTTTACCATGACCACGCCTCCTTCGCCTTCCCGCTTCGCCCGCATCTCCGGGCTCGTCGCCCGCCTCCTGCTGGGCCTCGTCTTTTTCGTCTTCGGCCTCGGTGCGCTCCTGAACTGGTTTCCCTCACCTCCGCCCGAATCGCTCCCACCGAAGCTCGCCGCGTTCGATGCCGTCATGCGCGGCAGCTACTTGTTCGCTCTCGTCAAAGGCACCGAGGCGGCCATGGGCGCTTTGCTCCTCCTCAACCGCTTCGTGCCGCTCGCGCTCGTGATCCTCGCGCCGGTCATCCTCAATATCGCTTTAGTGAACGCCACCATGCTGCCCGCCGGCCTGCCGATGGTGATCATCCTTGTCGCGCTCGAGCTCTACCTCGCCTGGTTGCATCGCCGCGCGTTCACACCGCTGCTCACCGCGCGCTACGCCTGAAGTTTTTTTTCCGTAGATTACTCCCACCATGATCCTCAAAATCCTCCTCGGCCTCGTCGCCCTCCTCGGCCTCGTTTGCCTCGTCGCGGCCTTTCAGCCGTCGACCTTCCGTATCGAACGCTCGATCACCGTCGCCGCCGCTCCCGCGGCGCTCTTCCCGCGGTTGAACGACCTGCACCAAGTCCACGAGTGGGCGCCGTGGAAGGAAAAGGACCCGAATTGCACTTACGAATTCACCGGCCCGGCCGCGGGTGTGGGCGCCGCGCAATCGTGGTCGGGCAACAGCGACGTGGGCGCCGGCAAGCAGACGATCGTCGAGAGCCGCCCCAACGAGCTCGTGCGCCTGAAACTCGAATTTCTGAAGCCGTTCGAGGCCGTCTGCGCCGCGACCTATTCGCTCCAGCCGGCCGGCAACCAGACCGTCGTCACCTGGACGATGACCGGTGAAAACAACTTCGTCGGAAAGGTTTTCTGCCTGTTCATGAATCAGGACAAGATGGTCGGCGGCGAATTCGAGAAGGGCCTCGCCCAGCTCAAGCGCCTCGCCGAAACCAAATAACTCCCCTCGACCTCGTATCTCCATGCCTACCTACGTCGACGGATACCTGCTCCCGATCCCGAAGAAAAACGTCGCGGCCTACCGCAAGATGGCCGCCCATGCCGCGAAAATCTGGAAGCGCCACGGCGCGCTCAGCTATTGCGAGGCCGTGCTGGACGATCCGGGCGGCCAGTTTTGCGCGCCCTTCACGAAGATCGTGAAACTCAAGCCCGGCGAAACGCTCATCCTCGCGCATGTGACCTACAAATCCCGCGCGCAGCGCGACAAGGTGAACAAGGCCGTGATGGCCGACCCCGATCTGATGGCCGCCTGCGATCCGAACAAGATGCCCTTCGACGCGAAGCGGATGGCCTTCAGCGGATTCTCGGCGATCGTCGAGGCGTGAGGCGCGGCCACGGCGGAGCGCGGACACCGTTCCGCGCTCCCCAGCAGCTCCCAGCGTAGGCCGTGAGCTTGCTTGCGCCTTTGCCCAGCGGGAACGCGACCACCGTCGCGTCCCGCGAACCTGCACCGCACTCGTTTTCCCGGACCGGCTCTTAGCCGAACATCACCCGGCAGATCGTGACTGAGGCCACGATGCCGATGAAATCCGCGAACAGGCCCGCCGCGACCGCATGGCGCGTGCGGCGGATGCCGACCGAACCGAAGTAGACGGCGATGACGTAGAACGTCGTCTCCGTGCTGCCGTAGATCGTGCCCGCCATGCGCGTGACGAGCGCGTCGGGTCCGAGGCGTTGCACGAGCTCCGTGAAAAGCCCGGTGGTCGCGCTGCCGCTGAGCGGACGCACCAGCGCGATCGGCAACAGGTCCGGCGGGAAGCCGAGCGGTCCGAGCACCGGTGCGAGCAGACTCTTCATCGCCTCGATGCCGCCCGCGCCGCGGAACATGCCGATCGCGACCAGGATCGCGACGAGGAACGGGATGACGCGCAGCGAGACGTTGAAGCCCTCCTTTGCGCCCTCAACGAACTCCTCGTAAACCTTCACACCGCGCAGGAACGCGTAGAGCGGGAAGCACACGAGCAGGAACGGCACTGCGAGCAGCGAGAGCGTCGAGACCGCGCGGATCGGCAGCGATTGCGCGGACGAGCCGACGGCGGCCGGCGCGCCGACCTGCGGCGGGAAGATGGCGTGATGCAGGGAGGTCGTCGCCGCGTGGTAGTTCTCCGGCGCGAACGCGATCCAGGCGAACAAGCCGAGGAAAACGGCGATCAGTGCGCCAAACGCGAGGCGGCCGCGGCCGCTCATCGGCGCCGGCTCGACGGCCAGCACGGGCTCCGCGGCGGCGGCCGGTTTCGCGGCATCCGCCTGCGCCTCCGGTGCCGCCGCCTCGCTGCGGAACATGCGCCAGGTTTGCAGCCAGCGCACGGCGAGGAGCGCCGAAGTCGTGGCGCAGAAACTGGCGATCAGCGCGGTGCCGACGATCGCGGTGGGATTCTGCGCGTGCTGCGTGGCGAGGATGGCGATGGCGGTCGTGGGGATGAGTTGGATGCTCGCGGTGTTGATCGCGAGGAAGGTGCACATCGCGTTCGTGGCGGTGCCGGGAGTCTTATTCAGCGACTCGAGATCGCGCATGGCGCGCAGGCCGAGCGGCGTGGCGGCGTTGGCGAGGCCGAGCATGTTGGCCGCCATGTTCATCAGCATCGAACCCTGCGCCGGATGGTCGGCGGGCACGTCGGGGAAAAGCCAGCGCATCACGGGCCGCAGCCCGCGGGCGAGTTGTTGGACGAGCCCGCTTTTCTCGGCGAGGCGCATGAGACCGAGCCACAGCGCCATGATGCCGGCGAGAGGCAGCGCGATCTTCATCACCGCGGTTTCCGCCGCCTGGAACGCGGCGCTCGTGACATCCGGGAGGTGGCCGGTGGCGCCGCCGATGAGCACAGCCAACGCGACCAGAGCGAGCCAGAGGTAGTTCAGCATCGGGCGCGCAGTGTTGGTGCGGAGGATTTCGTCGGCGAGCGAAAACACCGGCCGGCACAGTGGACCATCGCCCGAGGCATACGCGGGCTTGGCGCTTTCCTTGCCGGCGCGGGCCGCTACAAAGCCCGCGATGAAGAACGTCGTCGAACTGCACCGCCTCGCCTCTCCGTTTCCGAAACCCCAGGCGCTTGGCGCCGACGGCGCCACGCTCTGGATGAGCTCGCGCCTGACGCGCAAGGTCTACGCGGTCGAACGCGCGACGTTGCGCGTGACGTGGGAGTGCGTCGTGCCCGGCAACGACACCGTGTGGGGTCTGACGAAGCACGGCGACGCGCTCTTCGCGGTGTGCGGCGTGGACGCGGTGGACGTGGACGAGCGGCGCATCCGGCGCATCGTGCCGCGGGAGGGGTTCGATCCGGCGTTCAGCGTCGCGTGTCCGGACGGCCTGGGTTCGCACCTCTCGCACGACGGCGCGACGCTCGTGCTCAGCCAGTGGTATCCGCAGAAACTGATCTCGATCGGCGCCGACGGGAAAGCCGGACGCGTGCTGCGCGCGCCGCATCAGGTGGTCGGACATTGTTTCGCGCAGAGCGCGTTTTTCCTCGCGACGACGACGGACGAGGAGAGCGACGAGTATTTCGTCGAGCGGCTCGACCCGGCGACGGGTGAGGCGCAGACGCTGGGGCGGCTCGGCTTTTCGGCCCGTGGGCTGGCGTTCGACGGGACGAACTTCTGGACGAACCACCGCGACGCCGATCAGATCGTGTGCTTCGCGTTGCCGGGCTGAGCGAAGCGCGACAAATCCGCGGATATCCGGAGGGCGCGGCTACGGCCGCGCCGCGGACGCTGCGCCAGCCTCGCTCCTCTACGCCGCGGCCGTAGTCGCGCCCTTCCGCGCGCCGTATGTTGGCTGACGTCGAGCGCGCGTGCGATTTTGCGGGCCTGCGCCGGCCTTTGACCTTGTGTGGGAGGCGGTGACGGTTGCAGAAACGGCGCCTTTTTCATGCAATCCCAGCTTCAGGAAATTCCTCTCGATAAGATCAATCTCTTCGGCGGCACGCAGACGCGCCTGAGGACCAACGACGATGCGGTCGAGAGTTACGCCGAGGAGATGGGCCGCGGAACGGTGTTCCCGCCCATCGACGTCTATTTCGACGGCAGCACCTACTGGCTCGCGGACGGGTTTCACCGCTACCTCGCCACGAAGCGCAACGGCACGCCCGCGATCGCGGCGAATGTGCAGCCGGGCGGACGCACGGAGGCCTTGCGCCATGCGCTCGGGGCGAACGCCACCAACGGCGTCTATCGCACCAACGGCGACAAGCGCAACGCGGTAGAAATCGCGCTGGAGGAGTGGCCCGAGCTGGCCAACGCCGCGCTCGCGGAGATTTGCAAGGTGTCGCATGAACTCGTGCGCACTTGCCGCCAGCAGATGGTCAAGGCCGGCCGCATCCCCGAGGTCATCACCGTGCAGGGCCGCGATGGAAAAATGTATCCCGGTGCGATCGAGCGCCAGCCGCGCGGGAAAAACGAGGGCGCTTCGAGCGAGAAAGGCGGCACCGGTGGCGGTGCCGGCGGGGGCGGATTCTCGAAAGGCAAGGGCGACGGCGGTGCGCTCGGCGGCACGTCCAGCGAACTCGAGACCGAGGCGCGCCAGATGATTCGCAACGGCGAGATCAATCCGTTCGAGCTGGCCAAGATGGCCAGCGCGACCCCGCTCGATTATGCGGTGACGACGATCAAGCTGCTCGAGACGATGCGGCGTGATCATCCCCAGCGGCGCGAGGGTTTGGTGAAGCTGCGCGATTGGATCGAGCGCGAGCTGCGCGGCGAGTCGGCCTGAGCGAGCCGGGCCAATCTCCGATTGGCTGATTGGATCGCGCGATGGCAGACAAGGCGCGCGTGACAGACTGAAGTTCGGACGGCGCGGCTACTGCCGCGCCGTCAATCTGCGTTGCCGACATCACGTTCGCGGCGCGGCGGTAGCCGCGCCCTCCAGCAGCGCGGGTGTTTCGCGGCAAGGCGCGCGCTGTGTCTTTTCAGATTCGTTCCGGTTTCCGCACGCGGATGTGGAGAAAATAGGCGACGACTTGGGCGTCTTGGAGCGCGGGGACGCGGCGCACGGTTTCGTCGTCGGGACGCGGTTCATTCAAGGCCTCGATCACGAAGCCCGCATCGAGGAGCAGTTTCGTCCACGCGGTGAGCGTGCGGTGGAAAACCGGAATGCGGAACGGCGGCAGCTGCGTCTTCAACGCCTGCGGCGCGGCGCCGAAGATCCACTCTTCGACGCGCGGCTTGTGGCCTTCAAAATAGTCGCCGACCTCGATGGCGCGGGTGCGGCCGAGCAGCGTGCGGCGGTTGTTCCGGTGCGGGGTGTCGAAGCAGGGATGTGAGATGGAGAATTGGAGGAAGCCGCCCGGGCGCAGCACGCGGTAGCTTTCGCGCAGCACCGCCTTCGCGTCGGGAATGTCCATCAACGCCATGAACGCCGTGGCGAAGTCGAACGACGCATCGGCGAACGGCAGCTCCACTGCACTCGCGCAGACGTAGTCGATGCCGAGGGGAGAGCGGTTTTCCTCGGCGCGGGCGTGGGTGATGAATTTCTCCGCAATGTCGAGGCCCGTGACGCGCGCGCCGCGGAGGGCGAGCTGGCGGGTGTTGTGGCCTTCGCCGCAGCCGAGATCGAGGCCGCGCCGCTCGGCGATGGGCGGCAGCAGTTCGAGAAAGGCCGGGGTGTTCAGATGGTCGCGGTAGACGTCGTAGCCGGCGCGCGCGAGGCGCGTCCAAGCGTCGGCGTTGGCCTGCCAGTATTTTCCCGCCTCGCGGTGGTCCATGCGGCGAGCACGTCAGCTCGCCGTTTCGTTGTAAAGCTCGCGGCCGATGAGGATGCGGCGGATCTCGTTCGTGCCGGCGCCGATGTCGTAGAGCTTGGCGTCGCGCAGCAGGCGGCCGGTCGGGTAGTCGTTGATGTAGCCGTTGCCGCCGAGGGCCTGGATGGCCTCGAGGGCGACCTTCACGCCGCGCTCGGAGGCGTAGAGGATGCAGGCGGCGGCGTCCTTGCGCGCGGCGCGGCCGAGGCCGGCGTCGAGCGAGCGCGCGACCTGATAGCTGAAGGCGCGGGCGCTTTGGAGCGCGACATACATGTCGGCGATCTTGCCCTGCATGAGCCCGAAGGTGCCGATGGCGGAGCCGAATTGTTTGCGTGCATGGACGTAGGGCAGCACGACGTCGAGCGCGGCCTGCATGATGCCGAGCGGACCGCCGGAGAGCACACAGCGCTCGGTGTCGAGGCCCTTCATGAGGACGCGCGAGCCGCCGTTGACCTCGCCGAGGATGTTCTCCTCGGGAATCTCACAGTCGTCGAAGACGAGTTCGCAGGTGTTCGAGCCGCGCATGCCGAGCTTGTCGAGTTTTTGGGCGGTCTTGAAACCCTTCATGCCGCGCTCGACGAGGAAGGCGGTCATGGCTTTCGAGCCGGCGTCCTTCGGCGCGGTGCGCATGTAGACGATGAGGACATCGGCGTCGGGGCCGTTGGTGATCCACATCTTCGTGCCGTTGGCGATCCAGCGTCCGCCGCGGCGCACGGCGCTGCACGCCATCGAGCCGACGACGTCGGAGCCGGCGCCGGACTCGGACATGGCGAGCGCGCCGACGAATTTGCCCGAGCAGAGCTTCGGGAGGTAGCGCGCGCGCTGGTCGGCGTTGCCGTTCAGGAACAGGTTGTTGACGCAGAGATTCGAGTGCGCGCCGTAGGCGAGGCCGACCGAGGCGGACGCGCGGGAGATTTCCTCCATCGCGACGAGGTGGGCGAGGTAGCCCATGCCGCTGCCGCCGAATTCCTCGGGCACGCTGATGCCGAGGAGGCCGAGGTCGCCGAGCTTGCGCCAGAGGTCGTGCGGGAAGTCGTTTTTCTCGTCGATGGAGGCGGCGCGCGGGGCGATTTCCTTGGCGGCGAAATCGCGGACGGTCTGGCGCAGGGCATCGATTTCTTCGGTGAGCGAGGGGGCGAGCTGCATGCGTGGGGGAGGTGCTCCCGAACAAAGGCACGCCTTTGTCATAAGCAACGGCGCCTCGACGAGCGGCGCGCGTTATCACAAACGCGAATGGCACATTATGAACGCCTCACGCCCGGAGTTTTCCCGAGGGAAAACGGCCGGCCGCGCGGTCAGTAGCGATCCATCACGCCATACATCGACCAGAGCAGGCCGAAGGTGAAAAGTCCCATGCCGCCGATGGCGAAGACGAGGCTGGTGAGGCTTTGCATGGCGATGCCGCCGCCGAGGAGCAGGGCGTTGCCGGCGATGAGCATGATCCAGAAATCCCGCGTGCGCCGCGACACGCGGAAGCGTTCCGGTTTCACCTCGTCGAGTCCGGCGTCGCGCTCCATCTGGCGCACTTCGTTGAGCATGGTCGTGACGTCGACCTTCTGGCCGACATCGGGCGCGGAGTTCACCCGCTCGAATTTCGCGGTGCCGAAACCGAGCGGGTTGCGCGAGGGGGCCGTAGCGGTGGCAGTGGCCGGCGCGCCCGGTTTGCCCCATGCGGCGGGCGCGGTGCGCTCGATGTATTTGGGGAACAGCGTCGCGAGCAGCGGCGTGGTTTTGATGGCCGTGAATTCGGGTTCGCTTTCGCGGCGAATCAGGGAGTCGGGCGTGAGTTGCCCGAGATAAGCGAGCGATTCGAGGCCTTCGAGATGGAAGGGGCCGCGGAGCTGGCCGTCGATTTGGACGAGGTAGCCGATGGTGTCGTCACCGGAAAGCTTGGGAGGCATGGCGAGTTGGCCCCTGGCCCGAGGGCGAACACGCAGCCAAGAGCGCGTGCGCGCGCGAGGCAAGGGGAGTTTGGCGGCGCGCGCCGATCAACCGACCCAAGTGCGAGCGTTGTGGAAGAGTTGCATCCACGGGCTCTCTTCGCCCCAGCCGACGGGGGCCCAGCTGTGGTTGAGCGTGCGGATGGTGCGCTCAGGGTGCGGCATCATGATCGTGACGCGGCCGGTGGTGGTCGTGAGCGCGGTCATGCCGAAGGGCGAGCCGTTCGGGTTGAGCGGATAGGATTCCGTCGGCGCGTGGAAGTTGTCGACGTAGCGGCCGGCGACGAGGCCGGATTCGTTGCAAGCGCGCGCGAGGTCAGCGCTCTTGAACTCGGTGAAGCCCTCGCCGTGCGAAACGACGACGGGGAGCACGGAGCCGGTCATGCCGCGGAAAAGCACGCTCGGGCTCGGCTCGACCTGGAGCGAGACGTAGCGGGCCTCGAAGCGCTCGGATTTGTTCTGCACGAAACGCGGCCAGTGACCGGCGCCCGGGATGAGAGAGTGGAGGTTGCTCATCATCTGGCAGCCGTTGCACACGCCGAGGGCGAACGCGTCCTCGCGGGCGAAGAAGGCGGCGAACTCGGCGCGGGCGCGCTCGTGGAAGAGGATGCTCTTGGCCCAACCTTCGCCGGCGCCGAGGACGTCGCCGTAGCTGAAGCCGCCGCAGGCGGCGAGGCCGCGGAAATCCTTCAGCGACACGCGGCCGCTGAGGATGTCGGTCATGTGCACGTCCACGGCGGTGAAGCCGGCGCGCGTGAACGCGGCGGCCATCTCGACTTCGCCGTTCACGCCCTGCTCGCGGAGGATCGCGACCTTCGGGCGGCTTTTTGTTTTCAACACAGAGGTCGCAGAGGACACAGAGGAACCAGCCTTCTCTGTGTCCTCTGTGCTCTCTGTGTTGAAAGGTTTGGGGCTGAAAGTGAGCTTCGGGGTGATGCCGGGGTTGGTGCGGTCGAGCTTGAGCTGGAATTCCTGCTCGGCGCAGGCGGGGTTGTCGCGGAGCGATTGGATGCGGCGCGTGACGTCGGACCAGAGCGCGCGGAGGGCGAAGAGGTCTTCGTCGTAGAGGACGCGACCGGCCTGGCGGATGACGACGCGGTGCGAGGCGTTGAGCTTGCCGATGAGCGAGGTGCAGGCCTTGAAGCCGTGCGAGCGCAGCGCGAGGAAGACGTGGTCGAGGTCGGAAGCGCGGACTTGGAGGACGGCGCCGAGTTCCTCGGCGAACAGCTGGCCGAAGACGCTCGGGGCGTTGTCGCTGAGCTTGATCGCGGCGGCGGGCAGATCGAGTTCGATGCCGGTGTGGCCGGCGAAGGCCATCTCGACCGCGGTGGCGAGCAGGCCGCCGTCGGAGCGATCGTGGTAGGCGAGGAGCTTTTGCTCGCGACCGAGCTGCTGGATGACGTTCCAGAAATTCTTCAGGTCTTCGGCGCGGTCGACGTCGGGCGCGTCGGCACCGGTCTGATTGAGGACTTGCGCGAGCAGCGAGCCGCCGAGGCGGTTCTGGCCGCGGCCGAGGTCAACCAAGAGGAGGACGGTGTCCTCTTCTTGGGAGTTGAAGTTGGAAGTTGAAGAGCCGTCGGAGTCGGCGGGTGCTTCGCTGCTGGGTAGGCTGCTTAAACTTAAACGCTCAACTGCAACTCGCTTCAGCGCCGGGCGCTGAAGCGCGGGCGTTAGCGTGAGGCGGACGTCTTCGACGGCGGCGAAGGCGGAGACGATGAGCGAGACGGGCGCGGTCATGCGCTTCTCGGCGGCGCCGTCCTTCCAGACGGTGCTCATGCTCATGGAGTCCTTGCCGACGGGGATCGTGATGCCGAGGGCGGGGCAGAGTTCCATGCCGACGGCCTGCACGGCGGCGTAGAGATCGGCGCCGTCGCTGCCGACGGCGGGCGCGGCCATCCAGTTGGCGGAGAGGTTGACTTTGCCCAGCGCGCCGACCTGAGCGGCGGCGAGATTGGTGAGGGCTTCGCCGACGGCGAGGCGGGCGGATGCGGCGGCGTTGTTCACCGCGACGGGCGTGCGCTCGCCCATGGCCATGGCCTCGCCGGTGGTGGCGTCGAACGCGGCGACGGTCACGCCGCAGTCGGCGACGGGAACTTGCCACGGGCCGACGAACTGGTCGCGCGCGATCAGGCCGCCGACGGAGCGGTCGCCGATGGAGATGAGGAAGGTCTTGTCCGCGACGGTCGGGTGGGAGAGCACGCGGCGGATCGCCTCGGCCAGAGTGACGTCGCCGAGCGTGAGCGGCTTAAGCGCGCGAGAGGCGCTCGTCGTCTTCCGGTGCATGCGCGGCGGTTTGCCGAGCAGGACGTCGAGCGGGAGGTCGATCGGCTGGTTGCGAAAATGCGGGTCTTCGACCACGAGGCGTTTCTCCTCGGTGGCCTCGCCGACGACGGCGAACGGGCAGCGTTCGCGATCGCAAAGGGCGGCGAAGATGTCGATGCGGTCCGCCGGCACGGCGAGGACGTAGCGCTCCTGCGACTCGTTGCACCAGAGTTCGAGCGGGCTCATGCCCGGCTCGTCGTTGGGGACTTTGCGGAGATTGAAGCGACCGCCGCGGCCGCCGTCGTTCACGAGTTCGGGCAGGGCGTTGGAGAGGCCGCCGGCGCCGACGTCGTGGATGAACGAGATCGGGTTGGCGTCGCCGAGCGCCCAGCAGCGGTCGATGACTTCCTGGCAGCGGCGCTCCATCTCGGCGTTATCGCGCTGGACGGACGCGAAATCGAGGTCCTCGGCACCGGCGCCAGTGGCCATCGAGCTGGCGGCACCGCCGCCGAGGCCGATGAGCATCGCGGGCCCGCCGAGCACGACGAGTTTGTCGCCGGGGTTGATTGCGCCTTTCTGGACGTGCTCGGCGCGGATGTTGCCCAAGCCGCCGGCGAGCATGATGGGTTTGTGATAGCCGCGGAGTTCGGTGCCCTTGGCGGCGGGGACCTCGGCCTCGAAGGTGCGGAAGTAGCCGTTGATCGCGGGGCGGCCGAACTCGTTGTTGAAGGCGGCGCCGCCGAGCGGGCCTTCGATCATGATGTCGAGGGCGGAAACGATGCGGCCGGGTTTGCCGAAGTCCTTTTCCCACGGCTGCACCGCGCCGGGGAGGCGGAGGTTCGAGACGGTGAAGCCGACGAGGCCGGCCTTGGGTTTCGAGCCGCGACCAGTGGCGCCTTCGTCGCGGATTTCGCCGCCCGAGCCGGTGGCGGCGCCGGGAAAGGGCGAGATGGCGGTCGGGTGGTTGTGCGTCTCGACCTTGCAGAGCACGTGGATGTCCTCGGGCGAGGAAACGTATTCGCCGGTCCGCGGGTCGGCGAAGAAGCGTCCGCCGCGCGAGCCGGCGAGGACGGCGGCGTTGTCCTTGTAGGCGGAGAGGATGCCGTCGCGGTGCAGCTGATAGGTGTTCTTGATCATCTGGAACAGCGAGCGGTCGCGCGGCTGTCCGTCGATTTCCCAGGAGGCGTTGAAGATCTTGTGGCGGCAGTGTTCGGAGTTCGCCTGCGCGAACATCATCAGTTCCACGTCGTGCGGGTCGCGCCCGAGTTTGGTGAAGGCGGCGACGAGGTAATCGATCTCGTCGTCCGCGAGCGCGAGACCGAGGGATTTGTTGGCGGCGACGAGGGCCGCGCGGCCTTGCGCGAGCACCGGCACGCTCGCGACCGGGCGCGGCGACTCGTGGCGGAAAAGGGCGGCGCAGGCGGCGAGGTCCGGGAAGACGACCTGCGTCATGCGGTCGTGGATGCGGGAATACAGTAGCGAGTAGCGAGTAGCGGGTAGCGAGTAGCCGGCTTCGAAGGCGAATGTGAAGGAGGTTACACGCTCGATGCGGGCGATCTTCGCCAGGCCGCAGATGTGGGCGATGTCGGTGGCCTTGGAAGACCATGGCGAAAGCGTGCCGGGGCGCGGGGCAACGACGAGCGTGAGACCGTTGACGCTCTCGGCGGCGCGGCTCGGGCCGTAGGTGAGGATTTTTCCGAGCACGTCGCGCTCGGCGGTGGTCAGGTCGGTGTTCGTCTCGATGACGTGCACGAATTCCGTTGCGATCGCGCGCACCGGCAGCCCGGCGGCGGTGAGATCCTGCAGCAGCTTCTGGAGGCGAAAATTCGAGAGGGCGGGGGAGCCGCGGAGCGTCAGCATGTGTAGAGGCAGGTTCGCCGTCGGGCGGGCGGCGTCAAGCGGCGGAACCGGCACAGCACAGTTTGTCGCGTCAAACTGTGCCGGTGCGGTGAAAGGTGGCCCGCGACCTCCGGACGCGGGGAAGGGGTTCGCGAGTCGAGCACCCGCGCCCGGAGGTCGCGGGCCACCCTTTGCTGGCGCGGCCCCGGCCTATTTTCCGAGCGTTTGACGCGGGAAACCGAGAAAGCCGTTGACCAATTCGCGGTCGCTCCAACTCTACGCTTTCCCACCCGATGAGCGAATTTCTCTCCCACGAATGTGGCATCGCCCTGATCCGGCTCAAACAGCCGCTCTCCTATTATCAGGAGAAATACGGCACGCCGCTCTGGGGCCTCTACCAGCTGTTTCTCCTGATGGAAAAGCAGCACAATCGCGGGCAGGACGGCGCGGGCGTGGCGTGCGTGAAGTTCGATGTGCCGGCGGGCGAGCCTTACATGTTCCGCGAGCGCAACGTCGAGTCGAACCCGCTCGACAAGATCTTCCAGCCGATGATCGCGCGCTACAACCAGCTCGTGGGCGAGGGGACGGTGCATCCGGAGTTTCCCGAGACGGCGAAGAAGAATTTCGATTTCTGCGGCGAACTCTATCTCGGACACCTGCGCTACGGCACCTCGGGCGGCTACAATCTCAGCGCATGCCACCCGTATTTTCGCCGCAGCTCCTGGCCGACGCGCAATCTGGTCCTCGCGGGTAATTTCAACATGACCAACACGGCGGCGCTCAACGCCGCCCTGACCGCGACCGGCCAGCACCCGATCTTCGCCACCGACACGCAGGCACTGCTCGAAATGCTCGGCCACGGTCTCGACGAGCACCACGAGGAGCTCTACCGCGCCTTCAAGGCCCGCAGCCTCCCGGGCACCGAAATCTCGCGCCGTATCAGCGAGGACATGGACCCCGCCGCCGTGCTGCGCGAGGTCTCCGCGCAATGGGACGGCGGCTACACGCTCATTGGCGCACTGGGCAACGGCGATGCCTTCGTCACGCGCGATCCGTCGGGCATCCGCCCGTGCCACTGGTTCGAGGACGACGAAGTGGTGGCGTTCGCCTCCGAGCGCGCGCCGCTCTGCACGGTTTTCCATCGCCAGCCGAGCGAGGTGCGCGAGCTCGAGCCCGGCACCGCCGTGGTCGTGAAAAAGCGTGGCACCGTCCATGTCGAGCGCGTGAAGCCTGCGTTGCCGCGCGCGCAATGCACGTTCGAGCGCATCTATTTCTCCCGCGGCAACGACGCCGACATCTACCGCGAGCGCAAGGCCCTCGGTGCCGAGCTCGCGACTCCGATCCTCAACGCCATCGACCGCGACCTCGAGCACACGATCTTCTCGTTCATCCCGAACACCGCGGAAGTCGCCTATCTCGGCCTGATGAGCGAGCTGCGCTTCCGCCGTCGCGCGGAGGTGAAACAGGACCTGCTCGCTCGCGCCCGCGCCGGCACGCTCGATGAGGCCGCCGTCGACGATCTCATCCTGCGCAACTGGCCGCGCGGCGAGAAGATCATCTCCAAGGACGCGAAGCTCCGCACGTTCATCGGCCAGGAAAAGTGGCGCAACACGCTCGCGTCGCACGTCTACGACGTCACCTACGGCATCGTCGCGCCCGAGGACAATCTCGTGTGCATCGACGACTCGATCGTGCGTGGCACCACGCTGCGCCGCTCGATCCTGCGCATCCTCGGGCGGCTGAATCCGAAGAAGATCATCATCGCGTCGACCGCACCGCAGATCCGTTACCCGGATTGCTACGGCATCGACATGTCGGAGGTCGGCAAATTCATCGCGTTCGAGGCCGCCATCGCCTTGCTCAAGGAACGTGGGCAGCAGCCGCTGATCGAGGAGGTTTACCGCCTTTGTCGCGCCGAGGTCGATTCGCCGACCGCCGAGCCGGTCAATCACGTGCGCAAGATCTACGAGCCGTTCACGGCCGAGGAGGTTTCGAAGAAGATCACCGAACTCGTCACGCCGAAGGGCACCGAGTGGAAGGGCGAGGTCGAGATCATCTTCCAATCGATCGAGAGCCTGCACCGCGCGCTCCCGCACCACACCGGCGACTGGTATTTCACCGGCAAGTATCCGACGCCCGGCGGCTACCGCGTCGCGAATCAGGCCTACGTGAACTATTTCGAAAAAGCCGAAGGCCGGGCCTACTGAAAATTTGCCCACGGAATACACGGAACACACTGAAATGTCCTATCGCTCTTCCGTGTATTCTGTGTGTTCCGTGGGCCCTCACTCATGTCTCTGAGCTACGAATCCTCCGGCGTTAACTACGACCAGCTCGACGCGTTCAAGCGCGCCTGCCAGCGCGCGGCGAAAACGACGGCGACCGCCCTCACGGCGCACGGCTACGCCGAGCCGGCGAGCACTCGCGGCGAGAGCGCCTACCTCATCGAGGCCGCCGACCACTACCTCGCGCACGTCGAGGAAGGCCTCGGCACCAAGAACCTCGTCGCCGACGCCGTCTACGCGCAGACGGGGAAAAATTTCTACCGCGAGATCGCCATCGATACGGTCGCGACGATCGTGAACGACCTCGTTACCTGCGGCGCGTTGCCGATCTCGGTCGCGATGCACGCGGCCGTGGGCGAGTCCGCTTGGTTCGCCGACGCGGCGCGCATGCAGGCGCTCGTGGACGGCTGGGCCGACGGCTGCCGCCAGTCCGGCGCCGTCTGGGGCGGCGGTGAGACGCCGACACTCCGCGGCATCGTCGAGAAGGACGCCATCGTGCTCGCCGGCTCCGCCATCGGCAAAATCGCGCCGAAATCCCTCCGCATCACCGGCGACGTGCGCGACGGCGACGCGATCATCTTCCTCGCCAGCTCCGGCGTGCAGACCAATGGTCTTTCGCTCTGCCGCCTCATCGCCTCGAAGCTCCCGCAGGGCTACCAGACGCCCATCGGCCACGGCGACCCGCGCACGTATGGCGAGGCGCTGCTGGCGCCATCGGTGATCTACGTCGCCTTCGTGCGCGAATGCCAGCGGCGCGGCCTGAAACTCAACTACGTCGCGCACGTTACCGGTCACGGCTGGCGCAAGCTCATGCGCCTCGACGAGTCGTTTGTCTACGAGATCACGACGCCGCGCGAGCCGCTCGCGCTGTTTAAGTTTCTCGAGCAAGCCGGACCGATCTCGCGCCGCGAAATGTATGCGACCTTCAACCAAGGCGTCGGCTTCGCCGCCTACGTCGCGCCCGAGACCGCCGAGGCCGTGGTCGCCGCGGCGCGTGCATCGGGCTACGACGCCTGGCTCGCCGGCCGGGTGAAGAAGGAAGGCGCACGCAAGGCCGTCGTCATCCCGTCGCTCGGCCTCGAATACGACGGCAGCACGCTGCAGGTGCGGTGAGTCAAGGTAGGGCGGACAGCGTGGGTTCGATGTGGGAGCGAGCTTGCTCGCGACGGCTGCCACTATGGCAACCCGGACAACCATGCCGGCTCGGGCAAACCTTGGTTCAGCGTGGGCATGAACCATCTCTCGTCCTCGATTCCGCACACGAACCAAGGCCATTTGTCTTCCGTGGCAACCAATCCGGCGCGATATGGGTTCAGGAAAACGTAGTGAAAATACCCGATCTGCTCTTCTCGCGGACGAAGACGGTGATCAAAGTAGCCTTGCTGCCAGCTTAACCCGGATTGGCGTAGCGCGGACGCGGTTCTGGCCTTTAGTCGGGCCATGGCGCGGCCAAGCGGCAGTCGGTCTCCCAGCGTCGCGAGCAGATGCACGTGATCGGGCATGATGGTCGCGCAACGGATCGCCCAAATGCAGTCACGCTCCATGAGTTTCAGCTTCTTCGACGATCTCTTGGGCGAGTTCGGCGCGGTGCAGCCCTGGCGCACGCTCAGCAGTGCAGAAGGTCAGGAAGTATGACTCGCCGGTCGCCGAGAAGCGGCCAGTCCGAAGCGCACGGTAACCCTTGGCTGGGTCGGTGGACATGTTGCACGGTTACGAATGCGCTGCGTCGCGAGCAAGCTCGCTCCCACAAGATGGGCGGGGCTTCATCCGCCGTAGCACTCGAGGTATTTCACGCCCGCGCCGGTGTTGAAGAGGACGACGGATTCGTCGTGTCGCACCGTGCCGCTCGCGAGGAGGTGTTTGAGCGCGGCGTAGGTCGCGGCTCCTTCCGGGGCGACGAAGAGGCCTTCGGACGCGCCGACTTCGCGCGTGCAGGCAATCATCTCGTCGTCTGGCACGGCGACCGCACCGCCGCCGGACGCGCGCAGGATGTCGAGCATGATGAAATCGCCGATCGCCTTCGGCACGCGCAGGCCGGACGCGCGCGTCTGCGCGCCGACGTGCTCGGCGGCGAATTTCTCCCCGGCCTGAAAAGCGCGGACGATCGGCTGGCAGCCGGTGGCTTGCGCGCTGAACATCCGCGGACGTCTTGAGTCGATCCAGCCGAGACGCTGCATCTCGTCGAAGGCCTTCCACATGCCGACGAGCCCCGTGCCGCCGCCGGTGGGATAGATCACGACGTCGGGCAGTTGCCAGTCGAGTTGTTCGGCGAGTTCGTAGCCGAGGGTCTTCTTGCCCTCGACGCGGTAAGGCTCCTTCAGCGTCGAGACGTCGAACCAGCCTTCGGCGGCCTTGCGCTTCGCGACTTCCGCGCCGCAATCGGTGATGAGGCCGTTGATGAGCGTGACGTGCGCGCCGAGTTCACGGCACTCGATGATGTTGGCCTTCGGCGTGTCGGCCGGCATGAAAATGTGCGCCTCCATCCCGGCGCGGGCGGCGTAGGCGGCCATGGCGCCGGCGGCGTTCCCGGCGGAGGGCACGGCGAGTTTTTTCAGCCCGAGCTGCTTCGCCATCGAGACGGCGGCCGACATGCCGCGGGCCTTGAAGCTCTGCGTCGGATTCTGCGACTCGTCCTTGATCCAGAGTTGGCCGACGCCGACGCGGGCCGCGAGACGCGGCGCGGGCAGGAGCGGCGTGAAGCCTTCGTCGAGCGTCACGATGTCGGCGTCGGTGCGCACGGGCATGACCTCGCGGTAGCGCCACATCGAGGCGACGCGGCCGCGCAACGCGTCCTTGGTGAGCGTGCGCGCGGCGGCGGCGAGATCGTAGGCGGGGTAAAGCGGCTTGCCGCAGCAAGGGCTGACGTTTTGCGGGCGGCCGGCGTCGTGCTTGGCGCCGCAGGCGGTGCAAACGAGGTGGGTGAGGTGCACATGCGGAGCGCAGCAGAATTTTTCCAGTGGCGGAAGCCGGAACGCGCCGCGGCCGTTCGGCTGGGCCGCCCGACGCCGCGGCGCTGGGTTTGCTCGGGAGAGCCCCGGGGATTGTCACGTATTAAGTGACAATCCCCGCGGGCATGGCGTGGGCGGGGCGCGCGGCGAAGTTGCCGACTAATCGACTTTGCCTTGGGTGGGAGCGGATGAGTTTGCGCTGTGCATGCGGGCCGCTTGCGGGCACGCTGCGGCCATGGAAAAACGCCCGTTTAGCGAACTCGGCCTCTCGCCGGAAATTTTGAAGGCCGTCGACAAGATGGGCTTCGAGGAGGCGTCACCCATCCAGACCGCGGTCATCCCCCACGCTCTCACCGGGCGCGACGTGGTCGGCCAGTCGGCGACGGGCTCGGGCAAGACGGCGGCGTTCGCCATCCCAACGATCGAAAAGGTCGATGCGTCGAAGCGCGGCGTGCAGGCGCTGGTGCTTTGCCCGACGCGCGAGCTGGCGGTGCAGGTCGCCGAGGAGGTGGGCAAACTGGGGTCGTTCAAGAAGGGTCTGCTCGAGCTGCCGATCTACGGCGGTCAGAGCTACGAGCGCCAGTATCGCGGGCTCGCCGCCGGGGCGCAGATCGTCATCGGCACGCCGGGCCGTGTGATGGATCACATGGAGCGAGGTTCGCTCAAGCTCGACGGCTTGCGCGTCGTCGTGCTCGACGAGGCGGACCGGATGCTCGACATGGGTTTCCGCGACGACATCGAACGCATCCTCAGCGCGGTGCCGGAGACGCGGCAGCTGCTGTTCTTCTCGGCGACGATGCCGCGGCTGATCCAGGACATGATCAAGCGCTACAGTCGCGATCCGGCGTGGGTGCGGATCGAGGCGCACGCGGCGAACGCGCCGCAGGTCGAGCAGGTGTTCTACGAGGTCGACCGCCGCTCGAAGGGCGAGGCGCTCACGCGGCTCATCGACCTGCACGATTTCCGCTACGGCATCATTTTTTGCAGCACGAAGGTGATGGTGGACGAGCTCGACGAACAGCTCCACTCGCGCGGCTACGCGGTGGATCGGCTGCACGGCGATCTCAGCCAGATGCAACGCGACCGCGTGATGGACAAATTCCGGCGGCGCGGTTTCGAGTTTCTCATCGCCACCGACGTTGCGGCCCGCGGTCTCGACGTCGACGATCTCGAAGTCGTCTTCAACTACGACCTGCCGAACGACGCCGAGGATTACACGCACCGCATCGGCCGCACGGGGCGCGCGGGCAAGACGGGCGTGGCGATGACCTTCGTGAGCGGACGCGAGATCTACAAGCTCCAGAGCATGGCGCATTACGCGCGCCTGAAGATCGCGCGCGGCCGCATCCCATCGCTCGACGAGGTCGAGGAGGCGAAGGAGGAGGCGTTCGTCGAGAAGCTGCGCCGCGTGCTCGACGCGAAACAGTTCCGCTCGCACGAGCGCGTCGTCGACGCGTTGCTCGAACAGGGTTACGCGAGCACGGACATCGCGTCGGCCGTGATTCATTTGCTCAAGGGCGGAGCAGTCGAGGCGGTTGGGGCGGATGAGCCTGCCCCATCGAAACCCGCTGCCGCGACGACCGCCGTGAAACCACCGCCCGCTTGGGTGGCCGCGGCGAAAGCCGAGAAGGTGGCGCGCGTCGAACCCGAAGCGCCCAAGGAGGCCGCCGCCAAACCCGTTGCGCCAACCCCGCCCCGTTCGGCCGAACCGGAAGGCGGCGCGCGATCGATGGAAAAACCCAAGAAGCGCGGCTACGAGCGCAAGCCGCGCACGGGACGCGAACCGGGCTACACGGTGGTTTCGCTCAACGTCGGCGCGCAGCACGAGATCACGCCGGCGGATATCGTCGGCAAGATCGCGGGTGTCACGCGTCTGCCGGCCGCGGTGGTCGGGGCGATCGACATCCATGAGGGCCATTCGCATGTCGATGTCGCCGCCGAGGTGGCCGATACGGTCGTGAAAAAGCTCGAGGGCATCCGCCTGAAGAACGTCGCGCTGCATCCCGCCGTCGTGGTGCCGGAGAGCTGATCCGCGCGCGCTTGGCGGCATGAAATCGAGTCCGCTTTCGCCCGAGACGCACACGGCGGAGGACGTCATTCGCCTGCTGAACCTCGCGCCGCTGCCGGGCGAGGGCGGATGGTTTCGCCGAACGGCGGAGTCGGAGTTGCGTGTGATGGGTGGCGGGCGGCGCGCGTGTTCGGCGATCTACTTTCTGGTCACGCCCGAGGTTTTTTCAGCGCTGCATCGGGTCGATGCCGTGGAGACGTGGTGCTTCCACGTCGGCGATCCAATCGAGTTGCTCGTGCTCGATGCCCAGCCCGGTGCGGGCCGGCGCGTCGCGCTCGGCCTCGATTTCACGGTCGGGCAGGTGTTGCAGGAAATGGTGCCGGCGGGCGCGTGGCAGGGGGCGCGGTTGAGGGCGGGCGGGCGCTGGGGACTGGTCTCGTGCGTGGTCGCGCCGGAGTATGTGGAGCGCGGTTTCGCGCTGGGTGTTCGGGCGGAGTTGACGGCGAGCCATCCGGCTTTTGCGGCGGAGATCGCGGCGCTGACGCGTTGAGCAGATTAGCCGGACGTGCCGCTTGACAGAGGTTATTCACACCCGTAACCCATTTGCCGTCATGCTTACCGCGCTCGATCAGCCGGTGTTGGTGCTCAACCGCCTTTGGCAGGCGGTGAACATCATCGGCGCGCGCCGGGCCTTCGCGCTCCTGGCTCGCGGGCATGCGCAGGTCGTCCACCAGACCGACGACGCGTTCAAGACCTTCTCGCTGATGGATTGGGTCGATTTCTCGACCTACAATCCGCCGATCGATGCGCTCGAAACCGTGCACACGATCAACCGCTCGATCCGCCTGCCGCGCGTGATCCTGCTGACGTTTTTCGACAAGCTGCCCTGCAAGGAGCTGAAGCTGACGCGCAACAACGTCTTCGAGCGCGACGGCGACCGCTGCCAGTATTGCGGGAGCGTGTTCGACCGCGAGCAACTCAACCTCGACCATGTCATCCCGCGCCACTACGGCGGCAAGACGACGTGGGAGAATATCGTGTGCTCGTGCATCAAGTGTAACACGAAAAAGGCCAACCGCCTCCCGCACGAGGCGCACATGCGCCTGATGCGCAAGCCGGTCCGCCCGAAGTGGCGCCCGGTGATCTCGCTCGTGCTCGGCAACCACGGCCACGAAAAGTGGAAGGATTTCCTCGACCTCGCGTATTGGAATGTAGAGCTCGAGGAATAGTGGCACACCCCGCCATTGCGTTAGCTACCCCAAGCAAACCCGAAAACGGCCGGCCCACGCACCGGCCGTTTTTGTTTTTGCGGCGAAAGGTGCCGCGCCGCGCGCTGCGGCTCCCGGGTGACCCGACCTCTCAGAAGGCGGGCCGGGGAGGCGACCCCCGAGTCCCGCGCCCGGAGGTCGCGGGCTACCGGCACGGCAGGCGAGGTTACTTGGCGAAACGCGCGCGCAGGGCGCCGATGCTCCAGATCAGACCGAGCAGGGTGAAGATCGCGAAGTAGGCGCGGAAACGCGGCGGCGTGCCGCGGAAAACCACGAGCACCACGACGCACGCGAGGAGCCAAGCTAGCATCACGAGCGCGGCGGCGAAACGTGAGCGGCGCGCGGAGTTGTCGGTGCCGTTGCTCAAACGCGGTAGTCCTCGCGCACGGGAGCGAACACGTCGAGCACGCGCACGGGCGTTAGGGTTTTGCCGCCGTGCAGGACATTCGCTGGGATGATGGCCGCCATGCCGGGTTCGAGGACGGTCGTCTCGCCGCCGACGGTGAACTCGAAGCGCCCCTCGAGCACGTAGGTGAACTGTTCGTGCGGGTGCTGGTGGACAGGCACGAGGGTGTTGGCGTCGAGATGCACCTCGCCGCAGGTGCTGCGCTCGAGGTGCGCGTAGTGGCCGCGAATCGTGCCGTTGAAGATTTCCTTGGCGGGCAAGGAGGCGAGCCGGGCGAAGGGCATGGGGCGGGTGGGGAAAATCAGGAGCGCAGCGGCAGCGTCACGCGCATCGTGGTGCCTTGCGGGCTGGTGCTCACCAGGGAGAGCTCGCCATGGTGATCCTTCACGATGCGTTGGGCGATGCCGAGGCCGAGGCCCGTGCCGTCGGCGCGGCCGGAGAGGAAGGACTCGAAGATGCGCGTGCGGATCGCTTCCGGGATGCCGGTGCCGCTGTCGGTGAAGTCGATGTGCACGACTTGGCCGACGGCGCCGGCGGCTTCGGTGAAACTGACGGACAGCGTGCCGCCGTGCGGCATGGCTTGGACGGCGTTGAGCGCGAGGTTGAGGAAAACCTGTTGGAGCTGACCCTTGTTCGCCTCGACTTGCAGCGGGCGTGGCGGCGGGGTGTAGCGCAGTTGCACGCCGGACTGGCCGAGCTTCGCGCGCAAGAGGAGCAACGTGTCCTCGATGATGCCGGCGAGTTGCCAGCGCGAGTGAATGACGCCCGGCGTGCGGGCGAACGAGAGCACCCGGGCGACGATGCCTTCGAGTTGCTCGATTTTTTCGGTGATGACCTGGAGGTCGCGACGGCGCGGATCATCGGGTGCGAAATCCGTGCCGAGCGCGCCGTGGAGGAGCTTGATGACGGTAAGCGGATTCCGGATCTCGTGGGCGATCTCGGCGGCGAGGAGGCCGAGCGTCGTGAGCGTTTGGGCCTTGCGGAGGGATTCCTCCGATTGAAAGACGCGCGCGTAGAGCCGGGCGTTGTGCAGCGCGACCGAGGCGAAGCTGGCGAGCGCGGCGAGCAGGCGCTTTTGCGCGTCGGAAAAGCGGTGCGGGCGGTTCGTATAGATCGCGAGGACACCCGTCGGCGCGCCGTCGACGAGGAGCGGCGCAGCGAGCATCGAGCAGAGCTCCGGATCGGCGGGCAGGTCGACCGCGCCGTGTCCGGCGGTGCCGGTGAGTTCCTGGAACTCGACGACCTTCCCGACGCGCAGGGCGGTGGCGATGAGCGAGTGCTCGGCGCCGAACGGCTCGCGGCGGAGCGCGGAGTCCGAGAATGTCATTTCGCTGCTCCACGCCTGGAGTTCGAACATGCGTTGCGACGGGTCGCAGGCGTGCAACGTGCAGAGGCGGGCGTCGAAGAGGCTGCGGCCGGAGCGGGTGAGGGTGGTGAGGAGATCGCTTTCCTCGAGGCGGGCGACGAGCGAGTGGCCGAGTTCGACCAGCGTCTCGAGCTGGGCGGACTCGCGCTGGAGGCGGTCGAGTTGCCAGATGCGATGGAGCGTGCGGCCGGCTTGGGCGGCGAAGCGCGCGAGGCGTTTGAGATCCTGCTCGGTGAAGGCGTGCGGGTGATCCGAGTCGAGGTTCAGGCAGCCGATGGCCTGCTCTTGGTAGATAAGCGGTGCGGCCATTTCGCAGCGCACGGTGGCGCGCGCGGCGATGTAGCGCGGGTCGCCGACGACGTCGGGCACGAGCAGCGGTTCCTTGTGCAACGTGGCCCAGCCGGTGACGCCTTGGCCGAGCTTGAGGGCGAAATTGCCGGTGTCGGTCGGCAGGCCGTGGTGCTTGGAAATCTCGAGGTAGCCCGTGTGCGGATTGAGCAGGCAGAGCGAACCGCTGTCGGCGGGGAAGGCCCGCATGAGTTCGCTCAGGAGCGCGTTTTCGGCGGCGGCGACGGATTCGTCCTCGGACGCCAGCGCGGCGATGCGATAGAGGACCGCGAGGTCGGCCGCGGAATCGTGGATACCGGAGACCGGAGAGTCGGAAAGGTTAGGGTTAGCGTCCACGTCGAGCGGTTTTGATCGAAGCTACGACAATCGAGAGGATTTCATCGCCCTCGCGCTGCAGGTCGGCGCTGCGAGCCGCGGGCAGACGCTTCGTGTCGATGAGTGTTTCGAGCCAGAAGAGGGTTTCGTCGCACTCTTCCTCGACGATCGCCATCTTGGCGATGAAATCGGCTCGTGATTTGCCCCGCACGGCAGCCCGGTAATTGGCCGCGACCGATGTGGAGCAGCGGACGAGCTGGCGGACGAAGACTTGCGAAATCGGGTCACTCGGCAGCGATTCGGCCACGGATACGGCCCGCAACGCAAAGGCTTTCGTGCGAGCCTTGAACTCTTCGCGCGTCATGCGCGGCCAGTCTATCCGGTTTACGCGATCCGCAATCCGGTTTTCTCAGCTCAATGCCGCACCGGCGGCGACGACGAGAGTGTCGCGGAGGATTTTCAGGCGTGGGGCGTCGACGGGGCGCGCGTCGGACGGTTCCAAGTGGAAGGCGTCGATCGCGAGCCCGCGCTCGGTGTGCACGCGGGCGGCGGTGAGATTGAAGCCCTGGTCGGCGATCACGTGGCCGACGCGGTAGAGCAGGCCGAAGCGGTCGGCGGCGTGCACCTCCACGATCACGCGCGGCGTGGCGATCTCGAGATAGACTTCGACCACCGGCGCATCGAGCGACGAGGCGGGCGAGGCGAACTTGGCCGCTTGGGCGCGGATGGCGGGGGCGAGGTCCTTGTTGCCGACGAGAGCGGACTCGACGGTGCGGGCGAAGACCTCGCGCGCGATCTCGTCCTGCACGGCGCCGTGCGCGGCGTCGGTGACGATGAAGCTGTCGATCGCGATGTGGTCGGTGCGCGTGGTGATGCGCGCGGAAAGGATGTTCAGGCCCGCGACGCTGAGGGCGCCAGCGAGCTTGTAGAACAAGCCCGCGCGGTCCCACGTGACGACGTGGGCCACGCTGCAGCCGCGCTCGGGCAGGTCGCGCCACTCGATCACGGGGCGCAGCGAGCCGAGGGAGTCGGCGGCCGAGATGTTGTGGAGCAGGCGATTGACCATGCCGATGTGCAGGGCGACGTCGGCCTCGTCCGTCTGGGCGAAATAGCGCTCGGGGAGGAGATTGAAGTGCGCGGCGATCTCCTCGGCGCTGACGCCGGAAACGGTCTGGGCGATGTGCTGTTGGCTGATCAAGTGTCGCTTCATGGATGCCGGAACCGTGCCAAGGATTTTGGGAATTTGACGCGAAATGCGGCACCGGCGAGAGGGATTTTTCGCGGTTTCCGGGCGGCGCGACGGCTTCTGAAAAATTCTCGTTGACGGCGCTGCGCGCGCTCCCTTTGTTCGGCCTCTCTCTCGCGGGTGTAGCTCAGTTGGTAGAGCACCACCTTGCCAAGGTGGACGTCGAGAGTTCGAGTCTCTTCGCCCGCTCCATTTTGAAAAGGCCGCCGGAATCAACCCCGGCGGCCTCTTCTTTCCCGGAACGACAAACGCAGGGAGACTTTCAAAAACCGCTGGTTTCCAGCGGCTTTTTTATTAATCCTCGGCGCGTGAACGCCTCCGAGTTCTTCGCCCTGCCGCCGTCGTTGGCGCGTTTCGCCCCGTTTTTTCCGGCCGAGGTGCCGCCGTGGGAGTGGCTGAAGCAGATCGGCGCCGCGCTCGGCTCCGTGGAGTTCGGGCACCTCGCGTTGCACGTCCCGGCGGGCGTCCACATCGAGGGCAAGGTCTGGCTCGACCGCACGGTGAAACTCCCGCCCTATGCCACGATCATCGGCCCGGCGTGGATCGGCGCGCGGACCGAGATTCGCCCCGGCGCCTTCATTCGCGGCAACGTCATCGCGGGCGAGGGCTGCGTCATGGGCAACGCCAGCGAGTTCAAGAACTGCCTGCTGCTCGATGGCGTCCAGGCACCGCACTACAACTACGTCGGCGACACCATTCTCGGCAACAAGGCCCACCTCGGCGCCGGCGTCATCTGCTCCAATCTTCGCCTCGACCAAGCCGAGGTGACCGTCCGCCTCCCGTCCGGCCCTGTTGGCACGGGCCTGCGCAAATTCGGCGCGGTGCTCGGCGACGCGGCCGAGGTCGGCTGCAACGCCGTCCTCAATCCCGGCTCCGTGCTGGGCAAACGCGCCCTCGTGATGCCGTGCATGCCGTTCAGCGGCTACCTGCCGCCGGCGACCATTGCCCACGCCCGCACCTCGGTGACGCAGATTTCGCGCCGCGATTGACTGGCGCTGAACAGGGAGCGGCCTTGCTTTCCCCGCGCCGCCTCCCTTTCACTTCTCCTTTTCCCATGCCTCGCGTTCTCACCGGCATCACGCCCTCCGGCACCCTGCACATCGGCAATTACTTCGGCGCCATGCGCCCCGCCATCGAGCTGCAGGCCGGCGGCGATGCGTTCTATTTCATCGCCGACTACCATTCGATGACCGCGCTGACCGACGCCAAGGAGCGCCGCGCGTTCACGCACGGCATCGCGCTCGACTGGCTCGCCTGCGGCCTCGATCCGCAGAAGTCCGTTTTCTGGCGCCAGAGCGACATCCCGGAAGTCTGCGAACTCACCTGGCTGATCGGCTCGCTCACGCCCATGGGCCTGCTCGAGCGCGCCCACAGCTACAAGGACAAGACCGCGAAAGGCATCGAGGCCAACTTCGGCCTCTTCGCCTATCCCGTGCTCATGGCCGCCGACATCCTCCTCTTCGACACGAACGTCGTCCCCGTCGGCAAGGACCAGAAGCAGCACCTCGAGATGACGCGCGACATCGCGATCAAGTTCAACCACACCTACGGCGAGACCTTCGTCATTCCGGAGGAACGCATCAGCGAGAGCCTCGCCGTCATCCCCGGCCTCGACGGCCAGAAGATGTCCAAGAGCTACGGCAACACGATCGAGATCTTCGGCGACGAGAAGGCGCTGCGGAAAAAGATCATGGGCATCGTCATGGATTCCCGCACGCCGCAGGAGCCGAAACCCGATGCCGACAAGAACCTCGCCGTCCAACTGCTCAAGCTCTTCGCGCCGGCGGACGTCGCGACGGATTTCGAAAACCGCCTCCGCGCCGGCGGACTCGGTTACGGCGACCTGAAGAAGGCGCTCTTCGAGCACTACTGGAATTTCTTCGCGCCCTACCGCGCCCGCCGCGCCGAACTCGTCGCGAACCCGGACTACGTCGAGCAAGTCCTCCGCGAAGGCGCCCAACGCGCCCGCGCCGTCGCCGAAAAGACGCTAGCCCGCGCACGGAAGAATTGCGGGCTGAGGTGAATGGCCCTGTGTGCCGGCGCTCGTTAGTGCCTGGCAATCACTGCGCCAGCTGCCAAAAAATCAGTGCACCAAGTCGGTGTTGAGGATCGCCCATGTTCTAGCCCTTTGTTCGCCTGCTTGGCTCTATGGCACAAGGGCATGCGGATGCTGCTGTAACGTGTCGGCGAAAATGTTCCGACCCTTGGGCGCATAGAGCTGTTTATCCAAATATTCCGTGATAATAGCGATCGCGGCATTCAGCTCGTTAGGATCAACTGGTGGGTGACCGCTGCCGCGTGTCGGATGGCTAGTTGCTTTTGTGCAGCCGAGCCAAATGTCGGCGAGCTTCTGTGCCTCAACGCCCGCCAGGGGGAAAAGTGGAGCATCCAACTTATCGATGCGCCAATCATGGGGCTTTTGCGCCGGCCTGCTTGGGCTACCGTTTTTATCTGAGCTGATTCCGAGAAAGTCGATCAGCCACCGTGTTGCGGTTAAGCGACCTTCCCAGACAGCGTTGTCGATACAGAGAAGAGCGACAGAATCAGCAGGTAAAGCGACCCTCGCCTCGTAGCCAGCTGTCCTGACTTTGTCTTTCCCAAATCGTTCCTGAAGCTTTCGAACAAGCATTTCTGTGCCAGCAATGGCAGCCCGAACACGGTGGGGAATATGCTGCATATACCAATCAAGATACGGGTCTGGATTTGGAGTGGTCATATCGAACCTCCTTTTTTGCCGAACAGTGTTTTTCTCGGTAAGTGAAAGCAGTCACTCAACTGTTGGCCCGTGACGTAAAGGGAGAGCGATACGACGTGCAGCAGCAAGACTGCTCTTTGTCGGTCGCGCATCGACAAGCGCGGTGCTCTGAGCTTCTCTTCGCTTCGTCATGAGCCAACCCCACTCGGACATCGGTCGTGCGCGGCAGCGTGAAGTTTACCTCGCTGGTGTCGGTGGACGGCGTCCGCGCGTGCCGGTGGCGTCGGCGGAATTGGAGAAGGCGGCGCAAGGCGTGATCGCGCCGGAGGCGTTCGCCTACATCGCCGGCGGCGCGGGGCGTGAGGGGACGATGGCCAACAATCGCGCGGCGCTCGACCGCTGGCAGATCGTCCCGCGGCGGCTGCGCGACTGTGAAACGCGCGACACGTCGGTCGAGTTGTTCGGGCGCAAGCTTGCGACGCCGCTGTTGCTCGCACCGATCGGCGTGGCGGAGATGGCACACGCCGACGCCGATCTCGCCGTGGCGCGCGCGGCGGCGCGTTGGGACGTGCCGCACATTTTTTCCAACCAAGCCTCGGTGCCGATGGAGGCGTGCGCGGCGGCGATGGGCAATGCGCCGCGTTGGTTTCAGCTCTACTGGAGCAAGTCGAACGACGTCGTCGCCTCGTTCGTGCGGCGCGCGGAGGCGTGCGGGTGCGACGCGATCGTGCTCACACTCGACACGACGATGCTCGGCTGGCGGCCGCGCGATCTCGACCTCGGGTATTTGCCGTTTCTCGAAGGGAAGGGCATCGCGCAATACACGAGCGATCCGGTGTTCATGCGCGAGGTGCGGGAGGCGGGCGTCGAAGCCGCCGCACCGAAGCCGCCGCTCAATCTCCAGACCATCGCCACGGCGCTGGCGCAGAAGGCGAATTTTCCGGGCGGGTTGCTGAAGAATCTCGCGTCGTCCGACCCGCGCGCGGCCGTGGCGCGATTCGTGGCGACTTACTCGCGCTCGAACATCACGTGGGATGACCTGAAGTTTCTGCGCGAGCACACGAAGCTCCCGATCGTGCTCAAAGGCATCCTGCACGCGGAGGATGCGCGGCTCGCGGTGCAGCACGGCGCGGACGGCATCATCGTCTCTAATCACGGCGGCCGGCAGATCGACGGCGAGATCGCGTCGATCGATGCGTTGCCGGGCATCGTGGCGGCGGTCGGCGGGAAGATTCCCGTGCTGTTCGACAGCGGCGTGCGCGGCGGCGCGGACGTGTTCAAGGCGCTCGCGCTCGGCGCGCGCGCGGTGTGCCTCGGGCGTCCTTACGTCTACGGCTTGGCACTGGCGGGCGAAGCGGGCGTGAGCGAGGTGATCGCGAACGTGCTCGCGGAGTTCGACCTGACGATGGGGTTGGCCGGCTGCCGGAGCGTGGGGGAAATCACGCCCGCGGCGCTCGTGCGCGCCTGACGCGGCGGACGAATGCTCCGCCGAGCGCGGCGAGCCCGGCGAGCAGCGCGTAGGTGGACGGCTCGGGCACGGCGCTGGCGCCGGTGTAGGTGAGCGCGAGGTCGTTGCCGCCGTTGGCGAGCGCGAGCGCCCAGGTGCCGTCGAACGAGTTCGCGAAGCCGGACGTGTTGAGGTTGAACTTGTCCGCGGAGAAACCGCTGATGCCGGTCGTGGTGCTGACCAAGGTGAACGAATAGCTGGCGCTGGTGGAAAACCCGGTTGCGAGCCCGGCGACGTTGCCGGAGGTGAGCGAGGTGAGATCGATCGTGAACGGATCGACGTTGGTGGCGCTGATCGTGAGTCCGCCGGTCACGCTCAGGAGGTCCCAGCCGGGATCGGCGCCGGCGGTGCCGTTGACGTTGTTGATTTCCCAGAGGTAGGTGCCGCCGCTCGCGAAGGTCGTCGCGCCCGCGTGCAACGTGCCGGGCGAGTTGCCCGGTGCGATCGTGCCGCCGCTGTCGACCGTGAGGGCGCCGAGCGTGCCCGAGCCAGACAAGGTGCCGCCGGCGACGGTGAAGGCGCTGTTGGCGGCCGAGCCGCTGAGTTTCAGGGTGCCGCCAGAAAGGGTGGTGGCGCCGTTGTAGGTATTGGTGCCGGACAGTGTCAGCGTGCCGGAGCCCAATTTCGTCACGGCGCCGGAGCCGGAGATGACGCCGCTGTAGGTGAGAGCGTCGGAGCGGTTGAAGGCGAGGGTAGCGTTGTTGGTGATGTTGCCGGCGAGGCTGCCGCTGGTGCCGCCGTTGCCGATTTGCAGCGTGCCGGCGGAGACGGTGGTGGTGCCGCTGGCGGTGTTCGTGCCCGAGAGGGTGAGCGTGCCCGTGCCGCTCTTGGTGAGCCCGCCGGTGCCGCTGAGCGCGCCGGAGAGTTCGGAGTTGGTGGACTGGTTCACGGTGAGCGTGGCGCTGCCGAGGGTGACGTTGCCGGCGCCGGAGAGCTGGCCGATGGTGCGGTTGGTGTTGATCAGATCGAGCGTCGCGCCCGACGAAATCGCCACGGTGCCGCCGGACGAATTGGTGTCCGCAATCTTCAACGTGCCGGCCTGCACGTTGATCCCGCCGGTGAAGCTGCCGCTGTTCAGCGTCAGGGCGCCACTGCCGGCCTTGTTGAGCGCGCCGGAGCCGCTGACTAGGCCGACCAGTGTCACATCGAAGCCGTTGGTATCGATCGTGGAATCGGCTCCGTTGAGCATGAAACTGCCGGTCGCGCTGGTGAACGCAGCGCCCGCTCGAAAGGTGCCGCCGGAATTAAGGGAGAAACCTGAGCCGGTGATGGCGGAGGCGGTCGCGACGGCGTTGGTGACGTTGAGCGAGCCCTCCAGCGCCGTCATGGTCACAGCACCTTGGTTGATCGTAAGGGAGCCTGAGTTTTTTCCGCTGAGAGCCAGGGTGCCTGCACCGGTTTTGACGATGCTGGCGGTATTGGTCACGAGGGATTTGTTGCTGGGGTCGATGCCGACAGAGATCGTGTAGCCGTTGGTATCGATGGTGAGTGTGCCGTTACTCGCGACCGAGATGTTACCGCCCAGGCTGAGATTGCCAGTGGCCTGAAGGGTGGCGGTCCCGCCAAACTGGGAGACCGAGGTTTGGAAAGAGCTCCCGCCGATCGTGCCGCTGGTAGCGAGAGTTTGCCCGTTGGTCAGAGTGACTTGGCTGTAGAGCGAGTGAGGAAGAACCACGATCGCGAAAAAGCAGGGCAAGCCGCGAGCGAGCCGAGCGAGGAGGGAGGAGCGGGAGGCGCCGGAGTGCATGGCGCCGAGAAACACGCCGCGAGCGCCGCACGCGATGGGCGGGTGACGAGCGACGCAGCTTTGTGACGAGTTACGACGCGTCCTCGGCTCCGAGATGAGGTTTGAGGTCGGCGGTGAAGCTGCGGCTGACGGGCACGGGCGTCTTCACGCCGGCGAGAGAGAGTTCGAACGTCTCGCGCGTGTCGCGGCGGTGGCTCTCAATGGCGGCGACGTTCACGATCGCCTGGCGGTGCACGCGGAGGAATTGCGCGGGCGGGAGCAGGTCTTCCCAGGTCTTCATCGTGCGACGCGTCAGCAGGCGCTCGCCGCTGCGCAGCAGGACGTCGGAGTAATTTTCGTTCGAGAGGACCGCGCTGATCTCGGCGAGCGGGACGAAGCGTTTGCCGTCGTCGGTCTGGATGAACACGGAGTCGTCGGCGCGGAAGGCGGCGCGCGGCGCGGCGGCGGATTCACCGGTGGCCTTGGCCAGTGCGACGGCGAAGCGCTCGGTGGAGACGGGCTTGAGCAGGTAGTCGAGGGCATTCACCTCGAAGGCGCGCACGGCGAACTTGTCGAACGCCGTCACGAAAATGATGCGCGCGCTGCGGGCGACATGCGGCACGAGGTCGAAGCCGTTGCCGCCGACCAGCTGCACGTCGAGGAAGACGAGGTCGTAGTCGTGCTCCTCGAGCCGCGCGCGGGCCTTGGCAAACGTCGCCGCCTCGCCGACGACCGTGTGGCTGGCGTAAGGCGACAGCAGCCAGCGCAACTCGGCGCGGGCGGCGGCTTCGTCGTCGATGAGCAGGACTCGTCGCATCGGACCGGGAGAGTGGGCGATCGGCGAGGGCGAAGGAAAGCGCACGGTGACAAGCGACGCAGACTGAGTGACGAATTACGCGCCGCCGGCGCTGCCGCCGAGCGGCCGGTGCAGGCGGAGCCGCATCACGACCCACGGGCCGGCGGTCTCCGTCTTGAATTCGTGGGCGCCCGGAAAATAGCGGGCGAGGCGCTGCCGGAGGTTTTCGAGGCCGATGCCGGTGGACGGCGCGGAGTGCGCGCCCGGCTCGAGCCATTCGCCGGTGTTGGCGACCGTAATCTCGATGCCGCGCGCGCCGTCGCGATGCACGGTCAACTTGACGCCGAGTCGCTCGGGGCTGGTGGCGGCGCCGTATTTCACGGCGTTCTCAACCAAAGGCAGCAGCAGGAACGGTGGCAGGGCGAAATTCTCGAGGAACGGATCGGACTCGATCTCGACCTGCATCAGTTCGCCGAGGCGCGCCTGCTCGATCTCCAGGTAGGCGCGCAGCAGGCGCAGTTCCTCGCCGAGCGTCATCGCGGTCTCGGCGTCGCCGGGGCGATGGAGCGTGAGGCGGCAGAAATCGGCGAGGCGCACGACCATCGCGCGCGCGGCGACGGGGTCCTGAATGATTTGGGCGCAGACGGAATTGAGGGCGTTGAAGAGGAAGTGCGGATTGAGTTGGTAGCGCAGCACCTCGAGCCGGGCCTTTTCCTCGGCGAGTTGCGCGGAGGTTTTTTCGTCGAGTTCGAGGCGATGCAGGCGGGCGAGTTCGAGGTTTTGCTCGTGGAGTTCGCGCGTGCGGAGCGCGACGGCGGATTCGAGCTGGGTGTTGCGGCGTCGCAATGCGGCCGTGCGCAGGCGGAACAGGCCGACCACGGCGGCGAGAAAGGCGAGCGCGTAGGCTACGAACGCCGCGCGCGTCAGCCACCACGGCGGCGCGATGCGGAAGGCGAAGGATGCCGGCGGGCTGACGCGGCCGCTCATGTCGCGCGCCTCGACGGAGAATCGCAGGTCGCGGTAGGGCAGGTTGGTGAAATCGCGTCGCGTGGCCTCGCTCCACGCGGTCCAGTCAAGTTCGTAGCCTTCGAGCCGGGTGCGGTATTGGGTGATGGTGCGGCCGCGGTAGTCGGGTTGCAACGTCGGGGCGGCGAAGGAGATCGAGAGGGAATCTTGCGGGGCGGTGAGTTCGCGCGCGGCGCCCACCACGCTCGGATCGAAACGCAGCGTGCCGTCATGCGTGCGGATTTCGCGGACGAAGACCCGCAACGGTGGCGGCGGCTGCACTGGACGCCAGTCGAGCGCGATCGATACGAGCATGCCTTGCCCGGCCAGCCACACGGTGCGCGCGGCGAGGTCGGGATAAAGGCTGTTGGCGATCAAGCCGGTGAGCGCCGGTGCGGACAGCGGTTCGAGTCGCCACGCGTCCGGCGAAACGGGCACGATGCGCGCGATGGTGCGCGTGGGCGGACCGAGGCGGACCCAGAGGTTTCCGTCCGTGTCGCGTTGCGCCTCGGTGACGCCGAGCTGGCGGCCGTCGAGATTCGCGATGCGCAGCTCCGGCTCGAAGCGGTCGCGGGCGGAATCATAGCGGTGGAGCGAGGTTGCGCTGCCGACGACGAGTGCGCCTCCGAGTTCGAACAGGAGCGGCTCGTCGCGTCGACGCACCAGCGGGAGCCCGTCATCGGGACCATAGGCGCGCGCCGGGGCGTCGGGCACGAGGCCGGCGCGAAAATCCACCCGCCATGTCGTGCCATCGGGATTCGTCGCCCAGACGTAGCCGTCGCCTGTGTCGAGCAGGTTGGTGATGGCGCCGCGCACCGCTTTCACGATGCCGAGGGGATTCAGTTTCTCGCCTGCCCGGCGATAGAGCCACAGTCCGGTGGTCGAGCCGCCGATGAGGCAATCGGCCTGGCGGCGCGAGACGATGAGCGGCTGGAGCACTTGGCGGGCGAGCAGGCCCATCGAGCCATCGGGCAGCAGCTGGCGAATCGCGCCGGAAGTGACGAGCAAGCGCCCGTCGTGGACGGCGAAGCGATTGGCACCGGCGCGCATGCCGGGAAGTTCGTGAAATTGCCCATTCTCCTCGAGGACGGCCAGGCCTTCGGAGTGCGCGACGAAAAGACGTCCGTCGTGCCGGAGCAGCGCCCGCGGGCCGCCTTGCAGGCCTTGGGCGGGACCGTGGATGGCGAAGGGACTGTCGAGTTGGATGCGCGTGACGCCGCTGCGTTGCGCGAGCCAGAGTCCGCCTTCGGAGTCCTCCATGAGATGGTCGATGCGGTTGCCGGGCAGGCCGGCATTGCGGTCGACGTGTTGGCGCAGCGCGCCGGAGGCGTCGTAGACGAGCAGGCCCTCGCGCACCGTGGAGCAGGCATAGCCGCCGTCGCGCAACAGGACCGCCGCGGTGATCTGGCCTTCGCTGAACAACTCGCGGGGCGCGAGGAATGTCGCCTCCGCGTGCGCGGCGCCGACGACGGTGGCGAGGACGCCGCGGTTGGTCGCGAGTCGCCAGCGTCCGTCCGCGGCGAGACGGGCGTGGTAGACGATGCGATTGGTGCTGCGCGGCGGCTCATCCAGCGCGAGCGGCAGATGGCTCGGTTCGAGGAGGCGGTCGTGCAGTTCCAGCACTTCGCCGCCGCTGAGCGAGAGATAGACGGTTTCTCCCGCGGCCCACAGGCTGGTGATCGCGGTCGCGGGCTCGATCGAGAACGCTTCGCCGCCGGCCTGCGGAAACACGAACAATGTGCGCGGACTGGCGAAGGCGACGAGTTGCGCCGTCGCCGCCGAAAAACCGATGCTGCCGATCTCGCGATTCGCCGGCGGGAGCCGGTCGATTTGCGAATGCGCGCGCAGCAGGCCGTTCGCGTCCGGCTCCAGTTTCGCGATGTCGTCACCCGCCGCCCACAGGTTACCGCCGTGGTCCAGCACCAGCGTGCGGGCGCGCCCTTCGTTCGGAAACTCGATCAGGCGCCACGCCGCCGAATCGAATTCGAGCACGCCATAGTTGTTGGCGACGTAGATGAATCCTGTCCGCGGGTGTTGGAGAATGTGCCAATTGATGGGCGAGGCGCCGTAGTCTTCACTTGTCCAGATTTTCAGGAACGGCGAACCGGTGCGCTCCGGTCCCGGGACGGTGGCGGCAGCCAAGGCGGTGGCGGCGGCGCAAACGACCAGCCAGAGGCAGGCGAGGCGTGGAGCGGCGAGTCTCACGGGAGGGGCAGGCGCGAACTAGGAGGTAAACGCCGCGTGCGGCGAGTGCGTATTTCGGCGCGGTGCGGCGTGATCCGGGATCGTCCGCGTGCGACACCCGGCAGCGCGCCAGCGCTCAAATCACCGCGTAGTGCGGGCGCGGCAGGGCGGCGATGCGGGCGAAAATGCGCTCGGAGGCGAGCTGATAGCGCTCCTTGCCGGCGGACGGATCGTCGTATTCGGCGGCGGTGATCGGGGGGCCGAACACGACGTCGACGCGCGTGCCGAAGCGCGGCACGGACGCACCGCGGCCGAACGCCTCGAACGAGCCGTAGATGCGCGCGGGCACGACGGGCGCGCCGGTCTTGCACGCCATCAGGCCGACGCCGGCCTTGGGCTTCTGCAATTGGCCGTCGGACGAACGCGTGCCCTCCGGGAAAAGGATGATGCCGCGGTTGTCGTGCAGCGCTTGGAGCACTTTGCGGATCGCGCCGACGTCGCCGCTGTCGCGATCGACCGGGATGCATTCCACGCGATCGAGCCACCAGCTGAAAATTTTCCCGTTCCACAGCGTCTTGCGGGCGAAGGGGCGCATCTGGCGCGGCACCTGGCAGCCGACGAACGGCGGGTCGAGCAGGCTGGCGTGGTTGCCGGCGATGAGGAAGGGGCCGGTCGCGGGAATGTGCTGCGTGCCGGCGACCTCGCCGCGGAACCACATCGAGTGCCACTGCGCCACCCAATAGTGGAAGAACGAGTAGAACGGCCGCATCGTCAGGTGGTCGGTCGTGCGCGGCATGGCGGGTCAGGCTCCGATCTTTTCCGCGATGAGCTTGGCCATCGTGTCGACGACCTGCTCGAGCGTGAGGAACGTGCTGTCGATCGCGATCGCGCCCTGCGCGCTTTGGTTGAGGCGCACGCTGTCGATCGTGTCGCGTTTGCCGATGACATCCTGCCGGCCTTCGGCGGCGCGGCGTTTGGCGCGCTCGGCCGGATCGGCGAAGAGGAAGAAGCGGCAGTCCGCGTCGGGAAAGATCTTCGAGCCGATGTCGCGGCCTTCCATCACGAGGCCGCGGAAGCCGTGCTGCTGCGCGACGTCGGCCTGGCCGCGCTGATAGCCGATGAGCACTTCACGCACCTCGGGCACGGCGGAGTATTGGGCGACGTGCTCGTTCACGGCGGCGCTGCGGATCTCGTCGCCTGCCGGCTGGCCGCCGATGAGCATGCGCGCCGAGCGGCCTTCGAGGCGGGTGTCGAATTTCAGCTCGGGCAACACCGCGCGCAGGGCGGGGAGATCGGTGTGCGGCACGCGGCGGCGCAGCAGCTCGCTCGTGAGGTGCCGGTAGAACGAGCCGGTGTCGACGTGGAGCAGGTTGAATCGCTCCGCGAGGATGCGGGACGAACTGGATTTGCCGGAAGCGGCGCCGCCATCGATGGCGACAATGATGAACGGAAGGCCCATGCGCGTCTCAATGTGAGCCAGCGTGCAGGCGGGCCAGCAAGTCAAAGAATTCCGGGAAGGTCTTTCCGCAGCAGGCTGGGTCCTTGATCGTGAGCCAGGGTCGGCCGTCGCCGTGGAGGTCGTGGCAGCCGAGGATGCCGAAACTCATCGCGAAACGGTGGTCGTGATACGTCTCGATCGTCGCGCCGGAGACGAGCGGGCGCGGGTGGATTTCCAGCGAATCCTCCTGCTCGATGACGTGCTGGCCGAGCTGGCGCAGCTCGCGCGCCATGCCGGCGACGCGGTCGGTTTCCTGTTTTCGCGTGTGGGCGATGCCGCTGATGCGGGTCGGTCCGTCGAGCAGCGGCGCGAGCGCGGCGAGGGTGAGGAAGGTGTCGGAAAACTCGCGGAAGTTCTGCGTCACGCCGTGGTGGCGCGCGCCGTGCGCGGCGGAGCAAGTGAAGACTCCGTCGCGCGCCGCCGTGGCGAGGCCGACTTCGGCGAGGACATCGCGGAACTTGAAATCGCCTTGGAGCGAGCCGTGGTAGTTGGGCAGCGCGAGCTCGCCGCCGGTGACGAGCGGCAGGGCGAGGAAGTAGCTGGCGGCGGATGCATCGCCCTCGATGTCGTAGACGGCGGGCGCGGGCGAAAATTGTTTCACCATCGCCTCGGTCATCACGACGAACGGCTTCGAGCCCGCCTCGCTCGTGAGGCGCACGGTGAGCGGCGTGCGCGCGTGCGGTGCGACCATGAGGAGCGCGGAAAGCATCTGGCTGCTTTCCGAGGCGTCGAGTTCGACCGGGCCGCCGGGCAGGCCCGCGGTGCGCAGCGTGAAGGGGAACGCGCGCGAGTCGGCTTGCGCGCCTTGCAGCGCGAGCGCGTCGAGCAACGCGCCGATCGGGCGGCGGCGCATGGCCTGGTCGCCGTCGAAATGATAGACGCCATCGGGCCGCAGGCAGACGAAAGCCGTGAGAAAACGTGCGGCGGTGCCGGCGTTGCCGATGTGCAGGCGCGCTTCGCGGTTCGGGATTTCGCCGCCGCGACCGGTGATCGTGATCGTCAGCGCGGTCTCGTCGAATTCCACCGCGAAGCCGAGCGCGCGCAGCGCAGCGATCATGATGCGCGTGTCGCGGCTGAACAGCGCGCCGCGCAAGGTGACGGTGCGATCGGACAGCGCGGCGAGGATCAGCGCGCGGTTGGTGATGCTCTTCGAGCCGGGCAGGGTGACGCGGCCGCGCACTGGGCGCGTGAAGGGCGAAATAGGGAGGGAGGGCGGAAGAGGCGGCATGTTTCGTTGCGGGAGCGACCTTGGTCGCGACGGTCGCGTGCCAGCACGCTCCCACAGGTCAGAATCATGGAATCGGGCGGAATTGGTCGCGGTAGGCGCGACCGCGTTCGAGGATGGCCTGCACCTCGAACCAATCGCGGTTGGCGAGTGCGCGCTCCATGCCGTGCAGTTCGTCCTGATAGGCGCGCAGGGCGCGGAGCACCTCGTCGCGGTTCTGCTCGAGGATGGTTTTCCAGAGTTTCGGGTCGCTGCCGGCGATGCGGGTCGTGTCGCGCAGGCCGCCGCCGGAGAAATTGCGCCAGCCGTGCTCGCGCTTCGCGAGTGCGGCGCAGAGCGTGGAGGCGAGCACTTGGGGAAGATGGCTGATGTGCGCGACGATCTCGTCGTGCGCGTCCGGCGCGACAGTGGCGACCTGGGCATCGAGCGCCTGCCAGAACGCCGCGACGCGGTCGGAGGCGACGGGCGCGGTTTCCGGGAGCGGCGTGACGAAGACGACGCGGCTCTTGAAAAGATCGGGGCGGGCGTGTTCCCAACCGGTTTTTTCGGAGCCCGCCATCGGATGCGAGCCGACGAAGGTCGCCCGGCCGGCCAGCGCGGCGGTGGCGTGGCGGCAAATCTCGCCCTTCACGCTGCCGACGTCGGTGACGAGCGTGTGCGGCGCGACGCTGCCGGCGATCTGTTGCGCGAGCGGAACGATTTGATCAACCGGCGAGCAGATGACCACGAGGTCGGCGTCGCGCGCGGCGTCAGCCGGCGTGTCGGCGATGGCGTCGCACCACGGCTGGTCGCGGAGGGCGAGTCGCGTCTCGGGTTTGCGCGACCAGATCGTCACCTGCGTGGCCGCGCCGAAATGTTTCGCCGCCTGCGCGACGGAGCCGCCGAGCAGGCCGGGAGCGAGAATCGCGAGCCGGGTGAACATCCCGGGCACCAAACCGAGGTGACACACGGTTGTCGAGCCCCGCGCCGTCCAATGGCGTTGCCATGACGCGAAAAGCCCGCTGCGCTGGCTCGGTGCGGTTTGAAAAAGAGGCCGAGATCGTGGAGGAAACAGCGGCGCAACGGTGGCGGCGGCGTGCGTGGCTGATTGGCCTGACTTTGGCCGCGGCGGCGGTGGCGGGCGGGATTTGGCTGTGGGGCGAGGAGCGCGAACTCGCGCAGGCGAAGATACAGGAGCGCGCTGCGCTGGCGGTGGTGGAAGAACAGCTGGCGGCGGCGCGGAGCGGCACGCAGGAAGCCGGGTTGACGCCCGAGGAGACGATCCACCGTTGGGAAAAACTGGCCGGCTGGCAGCGCCGGCGCGCCGCGATGCGCCCGGAACGGTTCGCGTCGGAGGTCGAGGAATTGCGCCGGACCGAGCGGCAGATCGAGACGATGCGCGCGGCGCGAGCGCAGAAAGCTTCGGAGGAAAAGGAGACGGCGGCGCGGGCGCGACTGGCGGCCGGCGACGGCGAGGGGGGCATCGCGCTGCTGCGGGAAGCGCTGAAATTGCAGCGCACGGCGGCGACGGCGGACAAAAGCGCGAATTTCGACCGCGAGCTGCGTTTGCAGCGGGAATTGGAGGAGCTCGTGGCTGAGCCGATGTCGAAGACGGTCGCGGCGAAGACCGCGGAGGCGCAGGCGGCGCTTGATGCGGCGCAATGGGTCCGCGCGCTCGCCGCGTTTCGCGAGGCGCGCGACATGCAGGAGCACTTGAATCGGGAGTTTCCGCGCACGCGTTTTTCCGACCTGCCGGCCATCGGGCGCCTCGAGGCAGAGATCGCGGCGCTGATGGCGAGCGAGCTCGATGCGGCGGTGCGCGACGGCATGCGTCGCGCGGAGGAGCTGCGCGCAGCGGGCGACATCGACCGCGCGGTGAAGGAGCTCGTCGCGGCGGCCGATGGACAGCGGCAGCTGAACGAGCGGTTCGCCAAGAGCCGGTTTCTCTCGATGGAGCGGCTCGAGCAGATCGAGGCCGAGCGGCAGACCTTGTTGGCGGCCGAGCCGTTGCGCGCGGCGGTGGCGGCGGAAGAGCGGGCGCGCCATTTCCTGCGCAAGCGGCAGGTTTTTCAGGCGCAGCAAAGCGTGCGCGAAGGTCTCGAGCTCTGCGAGGACGTCGCGAAGCGCTTCCCGAAGCTCAAGCAAACCGACGACGCGGTGCGCACCGCGCTCGCCTACCTCAACGTCCGCTCGGCGGACATCGCGACGGTGCAGGATCGCATCTTCGATCAGCTCGTGCCGTTGAGCGGCGCGCGGGCGCTGTTGAAGACTGAAGTGCTCCAGGCGGATTTCGCGAAGGTGATGAGCAGCAACCCGAGCCGCAATCCGGGGCGCGCGCTGCCGGTGGACTCGGTGACTTTTGCCGAGGCCGAGGAATTTTGCCGGCGGCTGGGGTGGCTGCTCGGCTGGCGCGTGCGGCTGCCGAGCGCCGACGAATTGCGCGAAGGCGCGGCGGACGCGCAGAATGTGAACGGCGGGCTCGAGGAGTGGCTCGCGTCGGCGGGTGGGCGCGAAACCACCGAAGCGAACGTCTGGCGCGGCGAGGGCGGTGTCACCCCGGTGGCGCGCACCGAGCGCGCGCGCACGCGGGGATTCCGCGTGGTGGTGGAAGTGGATTTGACGCGGCTCGACGCGGCGGAGTGAAACGAGACGGCCGGTGCGGGTGCGGTTGTGCCGGTCGTCGGGGGCGGGTTGCTTCGCCGCTGGCGCCCGCAGGCGGAGACCGTGGTGGCGTGGCGTGAGGTTTGGCGCGAGCAAGCTCGCTGCCTACGGCGCGTGTCTGCTGATTCGGTTGCGAGCGATGCGGAGCGAGGCTCGTGCC
The DNA here is from genome assembly GCA_019634575.1 of Candidatus Didemnitutus sp. Classification (NCBI taxonomy): domain Bacteria; kingdom Pseudomonadati; phylum Verrucomicrobiota; class Opitutia; order Opitutales; family Opitutaceae; genus Candidatus Didemnitutus; species Candidatus Didemnitutus sp. Next base: position 1,076,462 of record JAHCAY010000001.1, on the reverse strand, counting down.
CTTGCGGCGCGCTATTTCGCGCCGGCGAGTTTGAGGAGGCGGGCGAATTCGGCGGGTTTGACCGGTTGCACGGAAAGGCGGCTGATGCGGACGAGCGCGATGTCCTTGAGCGCGGCGTCGGCTTTCACCTGCGCGAGCGTGACGGGCGAGGGGAGCGGCTTCACCGGGACGAGTTCGACAGCGACCCAGCCTTCATCGGGCGAGTCCGCGGTCGGATCGGGGAACGCGGCGCGCTTCACCTTCGCGAGGCCGACGATGCATTTGTCGTCGCCGCTGTGATAGTAGAACACCTCGTCGCCGGTGCGCATGGCCTTGAGGTGATTGCGCGCGGCGTAGTTGCGGACGCCGGTCCAGGCGGTCGCGCCGTCGCGGACGAAGTCGGCCCACGAGTAGTCCTCGGGTTCCTGTTTCACGAGCCAGTATTGCGTTGTCATGCGTGGAGGAGCGGGGTTTCTTGCGGCCATGGAGGAGCAAGACCCCGAGTTGAAGAAAAAGGCCGAGCGGGCGCAATGGATCCTTTATGGAGTCATGCTGGTCTTTTTGGTCGTGCCGTTCGTGGTGCTGTGGTTCCTCCGGCGGGCACCGGCGCATTGAGCGATGAAAAAGACGCTGCTCACGATTCGGATCTGTTTTCTCGTGCTGTGCGTGCTCGGGTCGTGGCTGTTGTGCTACACGATTCCCGAGTGGGATCGCTATCGCGGGCTCGCGATGACGGTGGGCGGATTGATCGGCGTGCTCGTGGTGTTGGTCGACGTGTTGCTGAAGGGATTTTCGTTGCGCGGGCTGTCGGCGATCACGTTCGGGCTGGCGATCGGCGCGCTCATCGCGTGGCTGCTCGGCACTTCGCCGCTGCTGAAACGGGCGGACGAACAGATGATCTACCTGAGCCAGCTCGCGCTCTTCGTCATTTGCACCTACCTCGGTGCCGTCGTCGCGCTGCGCGGCAAGGATGAGTTCAATCTCGTGATTCCCTATGTGCGCTTCGTGCCGCACGAGGTCGACGTGCCGCTCGTCGTGGTGGACACGAGCGCGTTGATCGACGGGCGCATCGCGCGGATCTGCGAGACGCAGTTCCTCGGCGCGGCGCTCGTGATTCCGTCGTTCGTGCTCACGGAGCTGCAGCACGTCGCCGATTCGACCGATCCCGTGAAGCAGGCCCGCGGCCGGCGCGGCCTCGAAGTGCTCAACGAGCTGCGGCGCATCAAGCACCTCGACATCCGCATCCACCAGAGTGACGTCACGCGCCGGCAGGATTTGGAGGCGAAGCTGGTGTTCCTCGCGCAGTCGATGCGCGCGAAGCTTCTCACGACGGACTATAATCTCGCGAAGATGGCGCAGTTTCACGGCGTGGCGTGGCTGAATCTCCACGCTCTCGACAAGGCGCTGCGACCGGAAATCGTCATCGGCGAGAGCGTCGAGGTCGAACTCAGCAAGCCGGGCAAGGACGAAGGACAGGCGGTCGGCTATCTGAGCGACGGCTCGATGATCGTCGTGAACAACGGCCGCGCCTACCTCGGCAAACGTGTCACGGCGGAGATCACCGGCGTGCTCCCGACGAGCGGCGGCAAGATGATCTTCGCCAATCTGCTGGGCGAAGCCGAGGCGGGCTGAACACTCCGCCGCGCGACGGCGAAGGACCTGAGAGGAGAAAATTGAAATTCGGCTTGCCGTCCTATCTGTCCTAGCTCAACTAGGACGGTATGAGCGCTGCCGTCGGCCTGCTTTTGCTCGGTATCCTGATTTGTGCCTATTCCGCCCAGGCGTGGGCGAAGAAGTGTCACGACGAGTTGCGGGCGATTCGCGAGGAGCTGGAAAAGCGCCGCTGAGAGACGGTCGTCATGCTTGCCTTCCCGGTCGAACTGAAGCCTGGCCTGCCCATCACGGAGCAGGTGCTCTTCGCCGTGAAGAAGGCGGTCGTCGCGGGCCAGCTGAAGCCCGGTGAACCGTTTCCGTCGGTGCGCGTGCTGAGCCAGGAGCTGCGCATCAATCCGAACACCGCGCACAAGATCATTGCGACGCTCGTTGCCGAAGGCGTGTTGGTGACGACTCCTGCGGTCGGGAGCATTGTGGCGGAGCGCGGCGCGACCGATCGCGCCGCGAAGGCGGAGCTGCTCGGCGACGAGCTCGAACGCGTCGTCGTGGAGGCGAAGAAACTCGGCCTGACGCTCGACGAAGTGCAGGGCGGCCTCGCTGCGCACTGGAAGAAACTGGGCCGGAAATGATTTCCCCATGAACCTGATCGAAACCGACCGACTGACGCGCCGCTACTGGCGCACCGAGGCCGTCCACGAGATTTCCCTCGCCGTGCCCGAGGGCAGCGTATGCGCGCTGCTCGGCCCGAACGGCGCGGGCAAGACCACGACGCTGAAAATGCTCATGAACCTGCTGGCGCCCACGTCGGGCAGCGCGCGCGTGCTCGGCGTCGACTCGCGCCAGCTCGGCGAACGCGAGTTCCAGCAGATCGGCTACGTCTCGGAAAACCAGCAGCAGCCGATGTGGATGACGGTGCGGCAGCTGCTGGACTATTGCCGGCCGTTTTATCCGACGTGGGACGCGGCGCTCGAGAGACAGCTGCTCGCGGACTTCGAACTCCCGCCGGAACGCAAACTCGCGCACCTCTCGCGCGGCATGCTCATGAAGGCCGTGTTGCTCTCCTCGCTGGCGTATCGCCCGCGGCTGCTGGTGCTCGACGAGCCGTTCACCGGCCTCGACCCGCTGGCGCGGCACGACTTCGTCTCCGGCTTGATCGAAGCCGCGCGACTCGGCGAATGGACCGTGTTGGTCTCGTCCCACGACATCGACGACGTCGAGCGGCTCGTCGATCGCACGGCGGTGATCGACGGCGGCCGGCTGGTTTTGCAGGAAGCCACCGAAACCCTCGCGCAACGCTTCCGCCGCGTGGAAGTGACGCTCGACGGCGCGGCCCCGTCCGGCGCGGCGCCGTTGCCGGCGTGGTGGGATTTCGAGCAGCGCGGGCCGCGCGTGCAGTTCGTGGACAGTGCGTTTGACACGGCGGCGACGGAGCGCGCCTGCCGCGAGCGCTTTCCGTCTGGCAGCGTCACGGCGCATCCGATGACGCTGAAGGAAATCTTCATCGCCCTCGCGCGGCACGGCCGGCGCGCCGGGAAAGGAGCCGCAGCGTGAACCTTTTCCTTCATCAAATGCGCCACGAAGTGCGGCAACTCGGCGCGGGACTCGTCGTATGGGCGCTCGCCGGCGGCTGCCTGATGGCTGCCGGTCGTCCGTCGCCGCGAGACCAGGGCTTCGGCGCGCTCTTCGTCTACGCGGTCGGCTCGCTTCTCGTGATTCTCCTCTCGGGCGTGCTCGCCGCGAAGGCGATGCAGCAGGACCACCCGACCGAGTCCAACGTCTTTTGGCGCACGCGGCCGGTCAGCCCGGGGCGGCTGCTGGGGGTGAAGCTCGCGCTCATCGGATTCGCCTTCGTGCTCGTGCCGACGGCGGTGTCGCTCTTTCTGTTTCGTAGTGCGGCTGCGATCAGCTTCGAGACGGTCAGCTCAACTCTCTTCGTGTGGCTGACGATCGCCGCCATGAGCGCCGCCATCGGCGCGTGCACCAAGGATCAGGGACGCTTTGTGATCGTGGCCATCGCCTGCCTCTTCGCGTATGTGATCCTGAAAAATGGCGTGAGCTTCTTCAGCGGCGGCGGGAACACGCAGCTCGGGATGAATTTCAAGCCCACGCGCGGCGTGGCCTCCGATGTGTTCTGCGTGGCCTTGGCCGCGCTGGTGATCGCGAACCAATACTTCCGGCGACAAGAGAGACTGTCGCGCGTGCTCCTCGGTGTCGGCGTCGCCGGCGCCGCGCTGATCGCCAACTGGCAATCGAACTGACGCCCTGTTCCACCCATGAAACTCGTCTGGCACATCGTCCGAAAGGATTTCCGGCGGCACTGGCTGGGCTATCTCCTCTGGCTCGGGTTGCTCGCGGCCAAAGTCGCCCTCTGCGCCAAAGCGCTCACGATCGCCAGCGCGGACGCCGAATGGTTCGATCGCCTGCAGCTCTACTACGGACTTACGACGGTCATCGCGGCCGTCACGGGATTCCTGCTGGCCGCGAGTTTCGCGCTCGACGACGAGCTGGTCGGGACGCGGATGTTCTGGGCGACGCGACCGATCTCTGGGCTGCGGCTGCTGGCCGCGAAGAGCATCGGCCTCGCTTTGTTCTTCGTCGCTGTGCCGGTGCTCGTCTGGGTGCCGTGGTGGCTGTATTGCGGTTGCGGTGCGTGGGAGCTGTTCAAAGGAGCGGCAGAAGTCGGAATCGCTCACGGACTGGCGACGCTGATGGCACTGTTGGTGTCGGCGCTGACCGGTAAATCGAGCCGATTTCTTCTTCTGCTGCTTTCTGTGCTGCTGCTGTCCCTGCTCGCGGGAATTCTCGCTGCGGGCCGCACATTCGCCCGTCCGCTGGTATCACCGGATGTCCTGTTGGCGCGCGAAATCCTTGTGCTCCTGCTTTGCGGCAGCGGCGTCCTCGGTGCGATCTGGCTCCAATACCGGATGCGGCGCACCGCATGGAGCACCGCGCTGGTAGTGGCATGGGTTGGACTGGGAATCTGGGCGTTTAAGGCATGGCCATTGGCGTTCACGCAGAGTTGGCGGGGAGAAACTTGGAGCGATGCGGGCCTCGAGTCGGTGGACGCGCGATGGGTATCGCTCGTCCGCTCGACGACGAACGACAGAGTTCAAGTGGCCCCGGGCTACGCGCGTTTCGAGCTGAAGTTCCAAGTGCGAAACGTCCCCGAAACTGTGCGCTTGAGCAGCGGTCAAGCGCGAGTCTCGCTGTTTTGGCCAGACGGAAAGAAAATCGTGCAAGATCCGCGCCTGCGAACCGCCGAGCCCACGTGGATTGCGCGCAGTAAGCTCGGGGTCGGAGCCGACATCCGGGAAACAGATACAGAGACGAAGGCCTTCACGGAGATGAGAATCTCGGAGTTTAGAGCGAAACGCGGTTTCAACGAGAAACCGCGTGCGCCCGACGGAGCCCCCTATATCGAACTCACCGGAGATATCTATCTTCCGCTCGAACTCGCCAACCGACTCGGGGGTGAAGTGCCCAAATCCAACGCAGACGTGCGGCTCGATTTCAGGCGTCCCGCGCTGCATCTGGAGACTCCGTTGGTCGTTGGCGCAGAGGCGGCGGGAGACGGGGCACGCGTTTGCGTTCTGGCCGACATCACTCCGCCGAAGGACAAGAATCCGCACGCGGAAAGGAGTTACTCCGTCGCGCACTACGAGGCTGCCCGAGATAACTGGCTCAACGTGGTCTTCCAGCGCGGGACAGGGGCAATGAATGTTCGGACGAGTCGTTCTCGCTCCGGCAATTCTCCGTTCGGGTTGCTCGCGCCGTTCGCATGGGAAACCCTCTCCCTTCAGGTCCCACGAGTGCGGCGGGGCGACGTGTGGGTGCCGGCTCCCGGTGCGGACGAAGTTCCCACGTTGGTCGTCGCGAGCTACGAGGGAATCACTCGCGCGCAGCGGCAATGCGTGCTGACGAACGAGCCACCGAGTCGCTGATTCACTCGCCGCGCAGCCAGGCGTCCAGATCGGCGGCGGTGGCGAGCTCGCGATACTGTTGGCACTCGGCGTCGAGGAGCGCGGCGTAGCTCGGCTCGGCGAAGCGGCGGCAGTGCAGAAGGATTTTCGCGCGATGGCCGGGGCCGCGCACGAGGCGGCCGAGGGCTTGGTTCACTTTTTGCAGGCCCGGGATTTGATAGACGCGGCGAAACGCCGCGTCGCGGCCGAGCGCGCTGAAGGCATCGAGGCGCGCGCGTTGCACGGCATTCACTTCCGGCAGCGCCGGGCCGACGACCATGGCATGCGAGACGCGTCCGCCGAGCAGGTCGATGCTCTCGGCAAAGCTGCTGCCGAGCACGAGAAACAGCGCGTCGGAGAGCGCGAGGTTTTCCTCGACCCAGGCCGCTTGGGCGGCGAGGTCGGGGAGCTTGGGTTGCAGCGACACGCGCACGACGGAGCCGATTTGCCCGAGCGTGCGCTGGATGGTCTCGGCGTAGGCGTAGGAAGGGAAGAACACGACCACGGCGCGGCCGGCGGTGCCGAAGAGCTGCTCGATCGTCGTGGCGGTCGTTTGGTAGTTCGCCGTGCGCTCGCGCAGTGTCGTGGCTACGCGCAGGTCGACCGCGACGTCGTAGGCGCCGTGGCGCCACGGCGCGGGCGCGCGGAGCGCGGTGTAATTTGTGGGAGCGAGCTTGCTCACGACCGAGGAGCAGTTGCGAGCAAGCTCGCTCCCACAGGTGCCGATCCCGCATGACGCCGCGAATTGATCGAACGGCGCAAGCGTGGCCGACATGAGCAGCGCACCGCCGAAAGCGCCGAGCGATTCGCCGATGGCCTCGGTGGCATCGACGCAGGTGAACTCGAGCTCTCCCTCGCGCCGCGACCAGAGCAGGCGCCGGAGCCGGGTGTCGTGGAGAAAATCGTTCAGCTTGGCGAACTGCCAGAGCGTCTCACTGTGGTGCGGGCCGAGCGCGGCGTAGTCGAGCGGGAGCGTGGTGACGAGTTCGGCGAGCCGGTCGAGCGCGTCGCGCACGTCGGCTTCGAGCGCGCCGTCGAGGATTTCGCAGGGTGAAACGCTCGCGAGCGTGCGGGCCCAGGTTTCGACGGCGAGCAGCAGCGGAGTCGGCGCGCGTTGGTGGTCGAGTTCGGCGAGGAGCGCGCGCACGTCGCCGTCATGGGCGGTGTGCGAATACGCGTCGGCGACGCGCGAGGGCAGGTTGTGCGCTTCGTCGACGATGAGCAGCGTGCGCGCGGCGTTGAAGCCCGGTTGTTCGAAGAAGAGGCCGCGGTTGTCGGGCGCGAAGACGTAGTTGTAGTCGCCGATCCAGACGTCGTTGAAGGCGAGCGCGGTGCGCGTGATCTCGTAGGGGCAGATCAAAGCCTCGCGTCCGGCCGCACGCAGAGTGTCGAGATCGCGCGCTTGCGTCGGATCGCGGTGGAAGCGGGCGAGGCCGCTCGCGGGCCAGCGCTCCTCGGCGCCGGCGAGGTAGCCGCAGTTGTCGCGCACGCAGTGGAATTCGACGTTCACGCAATGCTCGCCCTTGTTGCGCACCTGCCAGTAAGCGAGCGGCGCATTGTAACCTAATAGGTTACAATTGTCGCCGGCTCGCTCGGGAGTGAAGTTGGCATTGTAACCTATTAGGTTACAAGGGCCGGGGAGGGGATGCGTCATGCGGCGCAGGGTTTCGACGACTTGGAGCTGGCCGGTGGATTTGCCGGTGAGCCAGATCAGGCGGTCGTAGTGCGCGGCGCGGAGCTCGCCGAGGGCGAACTCGAGGGCGCAACCGGTCTTGCCGTAGCCGGTGGGAGCTTCGAGCAGGACGACGGGCGAGCGGGCAAAGGCGGCGGCGAGATCGGCGTGGATCGTCTCCTGGCCGGGGCGGAGCGAGGGGAAGGGCGAACGGAAATTCAGCCGGTGGCGGCGCTCGGCGGCACGGCTTTGCAGTTCGAGGAATTCGACGACGGCGTCGAGCTGATGCGTGACGAGCGCCTCGTCGAAGGCGGTGAGCGTGAGGGTTTGCGAGAGGCCGGAGCCGGCTTCGACGAAGATGAGTTCGGCGCGGAGGGGCGGCGAGCGACGCAGAGCGGGGAGCGGGGAGTTGGGAGTGGTCCGGGCGAGAACGACGTAGGTGGCGAGCTGGAGGAAATAGGGACCGTAGTCGGCGCGCAGTTCGGCTTCGTCGGCGGGGAGCGGGCGCGTGACGGTTTTGATTTCCCGCAGCGTCGAGCCGACGAGCTGGTCGATGCGACCGCCGAGGGTGATGGTCCAACCGCGGTGGGCGACGCGGCCTTCGATGGAGACCTCAAAAGCGACGTCGGGTGCGAGGGCGCCGTCGCGGGTGTGGGCGCGCTCGGTCTGAGCGCGGAGCTCGTTGTGCCAGTGCTGGCCGAGTTGGGCGCGCCAGATGCCGGCGGATCCGCCGCCGCCGGCCTCGCGCGGCCCGAGTGCGAAGTCCGAGAATTCGCCCACGCTCAGGCTGGCGGTCCGGGTGGCGAGGGAGAATTGCATCGGGGGAACGAGATGAATTCTCCGCTTCGCGGCGGGGCGCAAGCGAGGAGTGCGGGCGGGCGGCGGGGCATTCGGCGACCGCGCTGACCCGCGCTCGGAGAGCGCGGGCTACCCGGCGACGAGTGTGATGAAACCGACGCGCTGCGGACGCGGGTTACAGCGCGGGATTCGGGGACGGCTTGGCGGGAGCGGTTTCCGTTTCCGGGCCGGGCGGCGGCATGAGGCTGTAGAGCACGGGTGTGACGACGCGCGACAGGAGCAGCGAACTGAGCAGTCCGCCGATAATGACGACGGCGAGCGGCGAGTAGAGTCCGGCGCCTTGGACGGCGAGCGGCACGAGCGCGCCGAGGGCGGTGAGCGTGGTCAGCACGACGGGCAGGAAACGCACTTCGCCGGCTTGCTCGATCGCCTCGCGCAACGGCACGCCTTGGGCGCGGAGCTGGTTGGTGAAGTCGACGAGCAGGATCGAGTTCTTGATCTCGATGCCGATGAGTGCGACGAAGCCGACGGTGGCGGTGAACGAGAGCGAATAGCCGGCGAGCCACAGCGCGACGATGCCGCCGATCACGCCGAGCGGGATGATCGACGCGACGATGAAGGTGCCGCGGAAGCTGCGAAACTCGAGGACAAGAATCGCGAGGATGCCGAAAACCGCGATGAGGATCGCGGAACCGAGGCCGCCGAAGCTTTCCTTGCGGCTCGCGACTTCACCGCCGAACTCGAAGCGGTAACCGGCCGGCCAGTCGCGTTTCGCCAGTTCCGCGGCGACGAGCTCGGTGGTTTTGCCGACGTTGTAGCCGTCGCGCACGTAGGCGGTGACGATGACGCAGCGTTCGCGCAGGTAACGGAGGATGACGGCGGGCGCGGAGTCGAATTCGAGCGTGGCGACCTGGGCGAGCGGAACGAAGGCGCCGCTCGCGGTCTGCACCTGGATTTTCGGCCAGCGCGAGAGATCGGCGTGCTGGCCGCGGGGGAGGGCGAGCTGGATGTTGTATTCGTCGGCATCGTCATCGCGGAAGCGGGCGACCTTGAGCCCGGCGAGCGCGAGACGCACGGCGCGGTCGATCTCCGCGTCCGGCACGCCGAGGAGTGCGGCGGCGGAACGATCAATGCGGACGTGCAGGTCCGTGCGACGCATGCGCACCGGGTTGCCGATATTCTCGGTGCCGGGCGTGCGGCGCAGGACGGTTTCGACGTCGGCGGCGAGCGCGGCGAGGCGGTCGAGATCTTCGCCGAAGACGCGCACGGCGATGGGGGCCTCGATCGGCGGTCCCTGTTCGAATTCGCGCACGAGAATCTGCGCGCCGGCGATGCCGGCGAGTTTCCGGCGCAGGCCGGCAAGGATAACCGGAGTGCGCTGATCGCTGGCGAACTCGGGTTTCACTTGCGCGTAGATTTCGCCGAGGTTCGGCTTCTGCTGTGCGGGGGAAAAGTTGTAGTAGATGAACGGATTGCCGTGTCCGACGTTGGTGAACCACCAATCGATCTCCGGCGTGGTGCGGAGGGCGTCTTCGACTTGGCGCGCGATGCGGTCGGTCGCGGCGAGACCGGCGCCCTCGGGGGCCTCGAGATTGATGATGAACTGCGGCGTGCCGGATTTCGGGAAGAGACTGAAGCCGATCACCGGCAGCAGGGCGAGCGAGGCGGCGAACAGCGTGGCGACGCCGGCGAGAGTGGCCGCACGGTGTTGCATCGCCCAATGCAGGACCGGCCGGTAGGTGACGTGGATGGCGCGTTGCAGCGCGCGCAGCAGCCAGTTGCCCTCCGCGTCCTCGTGGGCGGCGAGAAAACGGCTGGCGAGGAACGGCACGATGGTGAGCGCGACGCCGAGCGAGGCGAGCACGGTGACTTCAACGGCGAGCGGCAGGGCGCGGATGAACAGCCCGGGTCCGCCAGGGAGCAGGAGCAGCGGCAGGAACGCGAACAACAACGTCGCCGTGGTGCCGAGGACGGCCACGGCGATCTGGTTGGTGGCTTGAATCGCGGCTTCTTGCGGCGCGTAGCCGGCGCGGCGGAAGCGCGCGATATTCTCCACGACGACGATGGAGTCGTCGACGAGCAGGCCGAGCGCGATGACAAAGCCGACGATCGAGAGCTGGTTGAGCGTGTGGCCGAACCATTGCAGCGCGGCGACGCCCATCGCGAGCGACAGCGGGATCGAGATCATCACGATCAGTGCGGCCCGGAATCCGAGCGGCGCGACGGTGAGCGCGACCAGTCCGATCGCCACCAGCAGGTCCGTGCGCAGGCGACCGAGACGGCGCTCGATGTTCTGTGCCTGCTCGAAGCCTTCTTCAAGTCGCACGTCGCCGGGCAGGGTGGCGCGGAAGGCGGTGAGGACGGGCTTCATGCCGGCGGTGACGTCGAAGGTGTTCTGGCCCTTTTGCGCCTGCACAGTGACGAAGACGGCGCGCTCGCCCTTGAACCGACCGAGGTGCTCGTGGTCCTCGTAGTCCCAGCTGATCGCGGCGATGTCGCGGAGGCGGACGACGGCCGTGCCGCTGCCCGCGACGGGCGTTTCGCCGATGTCGGCGAGCGAGGCGTAGCTGCCGCTGGTTTTCACCGTGAAACGGCGGCCGCCGGTCTCGACGGTGCCGCCGGGGATATTCACGTTGGCGGCGCCGATCGCGTCGGTGATGCGCGAGATGGAGAGCTGCAACTGCGCGACTTTATCGAGGTCGAGCGTGACGCGGATTTGCTTTTCCGGATAAGCCCATTTCTCGACTTTGCCGACGCCCGGTGAGAGTTCGAGGCGCTTGCGGAGCGTCTCGGCGAGGTCTTGGAGCCGCGCGTAGCTGGCGTCGGCGGAGACGAGCGCGACTTGCAGAATCGCGACGTGGTTCGTCTGCTCTTTCTTCACCTCGAAATCGGTGATGCCGGCCGGCAGCGTCGGCCGCACTTGGTTCACCTGCCGCAGCAGGTCGTCGTATTTGCGGTCGATATCGATGCCGTATTTGAACTCCACCTCGATGTAGACGACGCTGTCGCGGATGGTGCTCTGGAGCTTGGTCAGGTCATCGAGCTCCTTGATCGCGTCCTCGAGCGGACGGGCGACGAGGCGCTCGAGGTCGGTGGGATTGGCGCCCGGGCTCACGATCACGAGGTGATAGCCGGGGAACGAAAGTTGCGGGTCCTCGGTGCGCGGGATGGTTTGGAGCGCGACAACGCCGATGGCGACGAGGAGCAGAAACACGATGATCGTGAACTGGTAGTTCCGAACGGAGAAGTCCGTCAGTTTCATGGCGCGGTGCGGCGGCAGGGGTTAGGGCGTGGCTCCGGCCACAGTGACAGCGCGTCCGTCGGAGAGGAATTCGGCACCGGTGGTCGCGACGCGGCTGCCCGCGGGGAGCGCAGTCCGAAGGTAGGCGCGGTCGCTGCGCAGCGCCTCAACCTCGACTGGCACGCGACGCACGGTCTTTTGGTCGGCCGCGATGACGAAGACGTGTGCGTGGTGCTCACTCCCTTCCACCAGTGCGGCGAGTGGCACGGTGGTGCGCGGCGTGGGCAGCGGTTGGGGAAAGATGCGGGCGTCGACGATGAAACCGCTGCGCGCGCCGACGGGCGCGGCGGCGTCGAGCGCCAGTTCGACTTCCACGGTTCGCGTGGCGGGATCGGTGGATTCGGCAATCTGCGCGACGGTCGCCGGCACGGGCGCGGCGCCATTCCAGGAAATCTCGGCGCGGTCGCCGAGATGTAGGCGCACGATTTCGCGCTCTGTCACGCCGAGGCGCGCGATCCAGCCGGCAGTGTCGCCCGCGAAGACGAGGATCGGGCGGCCCGGTGCGGCGAGTTCGTCCGGCTCGGCGAGACGGCGGAGGATGCGGCCGTCGGCCGGAGCGAGGATGACGGAGTGCGCGCGGTTGAACTCGGCGGCGCGTAACGCGGCCGAGGCGGCGTCGAGCGCACTGCGGGCGTCCTGGAGGTTTTCGAGAGTTGCGACGCGCTCGGTTTGCAGCGCCTGAACGCGCGCGAGATCGCGGCGGGATTTCTCCTCGGCGGTGCGGGCTTGGGCGACGAGTGCGTCGATCTCATCGAGACGGAGCATGGCGAGCGTCTGGCCCGCGTGCACAGTGTCGCCGGCGCGGACGGGGATCGTGGCGATGAGCCCACCGGTCTTGAACGAGAGCGTGGATTCCGCGCGACGACTGACGAGCGCGGTGCCTTCGACGGGGATCGCATCGGTGGTGAGTTGGGCGGGCGCGGCCTCGATCACGAGGGGCGGCAGCGCGGTGGTAGTCGGGGCGGGCGGGCGACCGCAGCCGGCGAGGCTGGCGAGGAACGCGAGGGCGAGGAGGAGGGAAGGACGCGGCGACATGAGAGGAACGGAATCAGGGGAGGGGCGTGAGCGCCGAGGCGCGGTCGAGTTGCGCGGCGGCGATGGCAAGGCGGGCGCGGGTGATGGAGAAATTGAGTTCGGCGGACGTCAGGGTGTGACGGGCGTCGAGCACGGTGAGCTGGTTGGCGATGCCCTCGGCCTCGCGGCGAGCCACGAGGCGGTAGGTGGCGCGGGCGGCGTCGCGACGCGCGACGGCGGAAGCGAGCGCGAGGCGGGCGGTCGAGAACTCGTCGCGCGCCTGCTGGAGCTGGAGGTCGAGCTGCTGGCGGGTTTCCTGCAAGGCGCGGTCGGCCTGCCGCTCGTCGATGCGTGCCTGCGCGACGCGATGGTGGCGTTCGGAGCCGTCGAACAGGTTCCACTCGAGCACGACCGAGCCGATGGTGTAGTTGCTGCCGGCGCCGGTGCGGTAGGACTCGCCTTGAATGCCGGTTTCGACCGCGAGGCCGAGCGAAGGACGCTGACGAGACTGGGCGGCCTCGGTCGTGGCGCGCGCGGCGGTGCGGGCGGAGGAGAGCGCGGCGATTTCCTCGCGGGATTGCGCGTCGAGGGCTGGCACCGCGGCGCGGGCGAGCTCGGCGGCGTAGTGCTCGGCTTCCGCTTCGTCGAGCGGGGCGATGCGCGTGGCGAGCGGGCGGTTGAGCAGGAAATTCGCGTAGCTGCGGGCGAGGGCGCAGTCCTTCTCCGCGTCGGCCAGCTGCTGTTGCACGGTCGCCAGTTCGGCGGTGGCGCGGAGGACGGCGTCGTCGGTGGCTTTGTCGTTGGCGACGAGGACGCGGTTGACGCGCAGCGACTCGGTGACGAGTTCGAGTGCGGAGCGGTAGGTGGCGACGGCGGCGGTGGCCTGCTCGTGGCGGAAAAAGGCTTCGATCACCGCCGCGCGGAGGTGGCGGCGATAGGCGGTGAGCTGGGCTTCGCGGGCGGCGAGTCCGGCGCGGGCGGCGGCGTTGCCGCGTGTGATTTCCGGTGCGTAGAGGGGCTGAGTGAGGCGCAGCTTGGTTTCCTGCTCGCGCGAGCGGAGGAGCGGAATGGATTGGTTGGCGACGGAGGGGAAGCGCGCGGGCTGGCCTTGCGTGGCGAGGAACTGGTTGAGGGTGGCGTAGGCGCCGTTGAGCAGATCGCCGACGGGGAAGTCGATGGTCCGGCCGCCGTCGGCGGCGCTGTAGCGGGCGAGCAGATCGACGCGGGGGAGAAACTGGCTGCGCGCTTCGGCGAGGCGGGCGGCCGCGCGCTCGACCTCGAGCGACTCGCCGGCAAGAGCGAGGTTGGAGTGAAAGGCCTCGGCGACGAGCGCGTCGACGGCGGGTGGTGGCGCGGGCCAGGACGGGATTTCGCTCGCGCCAAGGACGAGCGGAGCAAGGCAGAGCAGAGTGAGCGAGGCTGACGGCCGAAACATGGGCGCTGACAGTTTGTCAGCGCTGACAGGTTGTCAAGAACGCCGTGTGCGCGCCGCGAGGCTGCGGCGGAGGAGGTCCAGGCCGAAGTCGGGCAGGCCGGCCGCGGCGGCGGCACCGAGCTTGCTCTCAATCGTGGGCAGCTGCGTGGTGCTGATTTGAATCAAGCCGTGCGTCAGGCCCCAGAGGCACACGGCGACCTGCGCCGGATCGCCGACATCGGGGCGGATCGAGCGGTCGGCGACGCCCTGGCGCAAGGTGGCGCCGAGGACGTCCATGATGCCGCTGAAGCGAGCGTGGCATTCCTTTTCGAGCGGGTGCTCGGCCTTCGCGGCGGAGTTGGATTTGGTTTCGCGGTGCGCCAAGAGCTGGAAGAGCGCCGGTTCGTCGCGCGCGAATTGCACGTAGGCGGCGCCGAGCGCCATGAGTTGATCGAGGCCTTTCAGACTCGGCCGCAAGGCGTGGACGAAACGCTGCTGAAGCTTGCTGGTGGCGACGACGACCGCTTCGAGGAAGAGCGTTTCGAGGTCGGGAAAATAGAAATACACGAGCGGCCGGCTCAACCGCGCGGAGCGGGCGATGTCGCCGAAGGTGACGTTTTCCATGCCCCGCTCGGCGAAGAGCTGGGTGGCCGCGCGCAGGATTTCCTGCCGACGTTTTTCGCGGTCCGGGGAGGCGCGGCGCGTGGTGGTGGCCCGGTTTTTCATGAGCGCACCGTGGAAGGAGTCTGACAAATCGTCAACTCCGGCGTCGCGCCGTTCAGCGGAGGCGGATCTCGGTGTCGGCGGCGACCCAGGCTTCGAGGCGCTGGGTGAGTTGCGCGACGGACGCGGGTTCGGGGTGCTGGCCGGCGATGGGTTGGTTGAGGATCTGCGCGGCGGCGTCGCGGTCGGCGGAGTCGAGTTGCTGCCACCAGTGCTGTTTCACGGGGTAGCCTTCGTCGCGGAGGAAAATGAAGAGGGACTTGAGCCAGACGAGATCGGGGCGCGCGCCGGTCTCGAGCGAGCCGAGGCTTTGGCGGAGCAGGGCGACGATCGGGGGGCGCGATTCATCGGCGGTCGGGTTGCGGGTGATCAACGTGGCGAGTGCGGCGGCGGCGCGGAGGGCGTCGTAGCTGCGGCCGATGCCGGGGAAGCGGCGAAGATGGCGGTGCTCCTTGATGAACCAGGTGCGGCCTTGCGAGGGAGATTCGAGGGCGAGCTCGGCCTCGTCGAAGAGATCGAGCGGTGGAGCGCTGGTGGCGGCTTTGGTGGAGACGCGACGCAGGCAGAGGAGCGCGCCGTGTTCTTCGCTGAAGGCGGTGAGTTGCTCGAAGGTGTCGGAGCCGGACGCCTGGCGACCGAGGATGAAGGCGACGGTCGTGAGCTGTTGGCCGGGCATGGTGACGGCGAAGGGTGGAGGACGGAGAACTGAGGACGGCGCGGCAGGGAACGGTGGCCGCGAGCGGTCGGTGCTCAGGCTCCGGCGGACCAGGTTTTCAGCGCGGCTTTGGCGGCGGCGGGGTCGTTCCAGTGCGGGAGCACGGCGCCGCAGGAAATCACGGTTTTCATGGCGTCGGAAACGCTCATCTCGAGCTCGACGACTTCGGCGGCCGGGAGAAACATGAAGAAGCCGTTCACGGGGCTCGGGCACGTGGGCACGAAGACGGCCCAGTGGTCGCTCGGGAGGTGCTGGTGCGGTTCGCCGCGGGCGGTGTTGGTGACGAAGCCGATGGTGTAGGCGCCGGGGCGGGGGAATTGCACGAGGACGACTTTGCTGAATTGCGCGCGGTCCTTCGTGCCGAAGGTGTCGATGAACTGTTTGACGCTATTGTAGAAGCTGCCGATGCCGGGGATGCCTTGGATGAAGCGCTCGGTCATCGCGCCGACCCATTGGCCGAGGAGGAGGCGCGAGAGGAAGCCGAGCGCGGTGATCAGGCCGAGCACGATGACGGTCGTGGCGACGTCCCAGACGATCGCGGGCAGATGACTGAGCGCTTCGGGCAGGTAAGGCTGAAAGAGCGGCGTGATCGAGCCGCCAACGAACCCGATGATCAGGCGCAGCGCCCAGATCGTCACGACGAACGGCGCCACCAGCACGAGGCCGGTGAGGAAGGCGTTGCGGAGCGAGGTGAGGCGGGTTTCTGCCATGGGCGGGGCGGATTTGCGCACGCAAAGCCGGCCGGACGCAAAGGCAAATCGGCGCGGCCTGGAGCGCGCGGTGGCACCGGACCGATGTCGGCGAGGTGCGACGATCGCAGAGCGTAGGTGTGGGATGTCGCCGCCGGGACGGCGGCGACCACCTTGGTTGTCTCAGCGCAGCGCGAACGCGGGGATCGCGTCGTGGGCGACGAGCAGTTTCAGGGCGCGGGCTTCGGCGGCGCGCATGCGGCGCTTTTTCGCGGGCTGAAGGTCGTCGTAACCGGCGAGGTGCAGCCAGCCGTGCACGAGGTAGAGAGTGAGCTCGGTGGCGAACGTCGTCTGGTCGGCCGGAAAGGGAGACTGTTTTCTTGGGCGCGGCGCGGCGGTAGCCGCGCCTTCCAGGGCGGACACGTAGCGGGCGGCGGTGTCGGCGGAGACGCAGATTTCGCCGGCGAGTCCGGCGGCAGCGTCGCCTTCGAAGGTGATCACGTCGGTCGTCGACGGGTCGTCCATGAAAGCGGCGTGGAGCTGCGCGAGGGCGGCGTCGGTCAGGAAGACGAGGGAGAGCTCGCCCGGCGGACAGCCGCCGGGCGGGATTTCGGATTTCCGATTTCGGATTTTGGATGGGGTGAAGCCGATGCGCGTCCGCGCACCGCGCGAGAAGGTCGGGAGGTCTGCGGGAAGGATTTGAAAATGCTCGTCGAGCAGCGCGATCACGCGGCGGACTTGCGCGGCGGGGGCGCGGAGTCGCGGGTGGCGGTTTTGGATTTCGATCGGGCGGATGGCGGACACGCGGGAGAATGAGTCGGATGGATGGCCGCGTCGCTGCGCTGCTCGCAATGACAAGGCAAGCGGGCCGGCTGGAAGCCGGCGCTACTCTACGGAGCGGGATGACCGGGGCGCTGGGCGTCTTCGCCGGAGGTCTTGGCGTGCTCGTAGGCGTCGATGATTTTCTGGACGAGCGGGTGGCGCACGACGTCGGTGGCGGTGAAGTGGTGGACCTCGATGCCGGGAATGTTGCGGAGGACGCGGGGGGCTTGGAGGAGGCCGGAGGGCTTGGAGCGCGGGAGATCGATTTGGGTGACGTCGCCGGTGATGACCATGCGCGATTCGTCGCCGAGGCGGGTGAGGAACATCATCATCTGCTCGGGCGTGGTGTTCTGCGCCTCGTCGAGGATGATGAAGGAGTTCGCAAGCGTGCGGCCGCGCATGTAGGCGAGCGGGGCGATCTCGATGATGCCTTTTTCGGCGAGCGTCGTGGCGTCCTCCGGCGAGAGCAGGTCGTGCATCGCGTCGTAGAGCGGGCGGAGATAGGGGAGGATTTTTTCGCGGAGGTCGCCGGGGAGGAAGCCGAGCGTCTCGCCGGCCTCGACGGCGGGGCGGGTGAGGACGACGCGTTGCACCTGGTTTTTCATCAGGGCGGTGATCGCGGCGGCCATGGCGAGGTAGGTCTTGCCGGTGCCGGCGGGGCCGATGCCGAAGACGACGGGGTTTTTCTGGATCGCCTGGAGGTAGAGCTTTTGGCCGATCGTTTTCGGGACGATGGTTTTCTTGGCGGTGCCGATTTGGAGCGGCTCGGAAAAAAGGGCGCGCAGGCGTTCGGGGCCGCCGTCGGCGACGAAGGTTTCGAGGAGGCGGCGGAAATCGGCGGAGCGCATCGCCATGCCTTGGGTGCGGCCTTCGTTGAGGCGCGCGAAGAATTCCTCGGCGCGCGCGACGGCGGCTTCGGGGCCGTCGATCTTCAGCCAGTCGTCGCGGGTGACGAAACGGACGCCGAGCTTTTGTTCGGCGAACGTCAGGTTTTTCTCGTCGTTGCAGTAGAGCTGCGCGAGGTGGCGGGCGTTGGGGAACTGGACGGTTTTCGAGGCGGGCACGGAAAAGCGGGGAGCAAGGAGAATGGAGCTGGGAGCCGGGAGCGAGGTGCTGCGAGCGAGAGCGGCTAGACGCGCGCGGGGATTTTCGGGAGGGTGTCGGTGAGGCGGCGATACATGGCTTCGAGGGATTGCGGGAGGACGCGCGTCTCGCTGATCACGGGCATGAAGTTGGTGTCGCCGGCCCAGCGCGGCACGATGTGCGCGTGGAGGTGCGGGATGGAGCCGCCGGAGGCGGAGCCGAGGTTGAAGCCGATGTTGAACGCCTGCGGGTTGAGCGCGGCCTGGAGGAGTTCCTTGGCGAAAACGATTTCGTCCATCAGGTCGGCGCGTTCGGCGGCGGTGAGCTCGGTGAGGTCGGTGGCGGCGCGGAACGGGACGGCGAGCAGGTGGCCGGCGTTGTAGGGAAAGCGGTTCAGCACGAGGTAACTCAGCGCGCTGCGATGGACGATGAGCGCCTGCGCGTCGTCGCCCAGCGCGGGCAACGCCGTGAAGATGTCGCCGGTGTCGGGCAGGCGCGGCGTCTCGATATACTCCATGCGCCAGTAGGCGTGCAGGTGTTGCATTTCGGGGCGACGGTGGGCGACGCGCGCGGGGTTGTCAAAGCGCCGATTGGCCGGGCGGCCCGGGCTTGCGCGCTGGACAATCGCGCGGCGCGCGGTGTGTTGGCGGGATGTCCGAAATCCTGCTCAAAGCGGCGGCGAAACGCGGCGTGCCGATTCCGTCGGGGCTGCTCGACGAGACGGCGCTGGCGGAATTGGCGGCGGCGATCTTCGTGCGGCCGATGCGCGGGGCGCGGCGGATGCCGCGCGAACTGGGCTATCTCGAAACGGCGCAGCGACGGACGTTGCGCACGAGCTGTGGTGAGTTGGCGGCGTGGGAATGGGGCGCGGCGGACGCGCCGCTGGTCGGGTTGGTGCACGGCTGGGAAGGGCACGGGGCGCAGCTCGGGGCGTTCGCGGCGCCGCTGGCGGCGGCGGGGTTTCGCGTGCTGGCACTGGATTTGCCGGGGCACGGCGACTCGCCGGGCGACGAGGCACACGTGCCGCTGGTCGCGCGGACGCTCGTGGAGATCGAGCGCGAGGCGGGGAAGTTTTTCGCGCTGCTCGGGCACTCGATGGGCGCGGCGGGAGCGGCGATGAGCGCGATGCTCGGCACGACGCCGCGCGGACTCGTCTTGCTGGCGCCGCCGCAGAGCCAACTGGAGCGGTTGGAGCGCGTGGCGGCGCGTATGCAGCTCGCAGACGGGTTGCGCGAGCGGTTCGTCGCGGCGGTGGAGCGGCGGACGAAGTCGCGTTGCGCGGAGGTGGACATGCGCGTCGTCGCGCGGCAGGCGCCGTGTGCGCTGTTGGTTTTCCACGACCCGGCGGATGAGGACGCGAGTTTCGCGGCGGCGGAGGAATTCGTAGGGATATGGCGCGACGCGCGGATGGTGGCGGTGCCGGGGCGCGGGCATTATCGGATATTGGCGACGCCGGAGATCGTGCGGCAGGCGGTGGAGTTCGTAAGCGCGTTGCGGGGATGAGGGCGGATGCTCGGCGGCGAGGCGTGCGTGCTGCGGACCCGCGCCCGGAGGTCGCGGGCTACCTGTCGACTTGTAGATCAGGCGTGGGTGCGCAAGCTGGCGGCGTGCGCGCACAATTCGAATGGAGGGTGAAATGATGGATCGGCGACTGACGGTGTTTCTCGTGTTGCTGCTGCCGGTGCTCGGCTGGTCGGCGGTGCGGCCGCATGATTTTTTCACGTGGTTTCTCGAGGTCGTGCCGGTGCTGATCGGCGTGCCGTTGATCGTGGCGGTGCGGCGGCGGTTTCCGCTCTCGACGCTGTTGCTCGTGCTGGTGTGGCTGCATTGCGTGGTGCTGATCGTCGGTGGCCACTACACCTATGCGCGGGTGCCGATGGGGGAGTGGTGGATGCAGTGGTTCGGCTGGACGCGGAACAACTACGACAAGCTGGGGCATTTTGCGCAGGGTTTCGTGCCGGCGGTGCTGGCGCGGGAGATATTGTTGCGGACATCGCCGCTGGGGAATCGTGGCGATGGGCGACCGAGTCGGTGGACGGCATTTCTCGTCGTGGCGGTTTGCCTGGGATTCAGCGCGTTCTACGAGCTGATCGAGTGGTGGACGGCAGTGGCGAGCGGCGCGGCGGCGGAGGATTTTCTCGGGACGCAGGGTTATGTGTGGGACACGCAGTCGGACATGGCGTGGGCATTGGTCGGGGCGCTGGCCGCTTTGACATTGCTCAGTGGCGCGCACGACCGTTCGATGGCGCGCGTCACGCATGGAAGCCGTCCCGAGTCCCGCTAAACCGTCGAGTGTCCCTGCGCCCGCGCGGGTGCCGGCGCAGTTCCTCGCCGCGTTGGGTTTGGCGGGTGGGTTCGTGGCGTTCGTGGCGTGGGATCAGTCGCATTGGTGGCGGGTGAAGGAGGATTACTCGTTCGGCTGGCTGGTGCCGCTGTTCACGGTCTATGCGGTCTACGATCGCTGGCCGCAGATCGCGGGGCGGATCGCGGAGGCGGAGCGTGCCGGGCCGGCGGCGGGTTGGGTGCGTTGGGTGCTGAATGTCGCGGCGACGCTCGGCTTGGTGAGCGGGGCGCTGTTTTTCCTGCTCGGTGCGTTTTATCGGGCGGGCGCGGGCACGTCGCAGCCCGGGACGTTCGCGCTGACGAGCGGCATGGTGGCGGTGGTGCTGGCGCTGTTGTTTTTCAATGTGCCGACGGGAGCCACCGGGGTTGCTGCGGTTGAGTCGGCGCGTGGCGCGGGCGCGATTTTTGCCGAGCCGCGGTTCCGGGTGGCGGCGCTGTTCATCTTTCCGGTCTGCGTGTGGCTGATCTCGGCGCCGCTGGTGTCGGCGGTGGAGTCGCAGATCAGCCTGTTTCTGCTGCGCAAGGTGGTGACGGTGGTGGCGTTCGTGTTCGACGTGCTCGGTTATCCGGTGGAGCAGCAGGGCAACGTGCTGATGTTGCCGAAGGGACCGGTGGGCGTCGCGGAGGCGTGCTCGGGCATCCGGTCGCTGACGGCGTGCCTGTTCGCGGGGTCGTTTCTCGGAGCGATGTTTTTCGACCGGTTGTGGAAGAAAGTTTTTCTCGTGGTCGCGGCGATGGGGTTCGCGTTCGTGATGAACCTCGTGCGGAGCCTGTTCCTCACGGGCTGGGCCTACGCCTACGGGCCGGAGGCGATCAACGGCACGGTGCACGACACGGCGGGCTACGCGGTGCTGGGGCTGACGTGTCTCGGACTGCTGGCGCTGGTGCCGCTGCTGAATTTGAAGCTGGAGCGCTTCATGGCGCCGGAATCGCCGGAGCGTTCGTCTTAAGCGGCGAGCGTTGGTTGCGGTTTCGCGGGTTGGGTTTCGTGGCAACCGGCTGCGGCATGGTCAGACCGGGGAGCGAGATGCGGCAGGGCAAAAGAAAATCCGCGGCTGGGGGCAGCCGCGGATTTGAATTTTTCGGAACTGGGATGATGCGCGCGCTCAGTTCGCCTTCTTCGGCTCGGGGAGGGAGATGAATTCGCTGGCCTTGGCCGGGTCGAGGTAGAGGTGGGCGAGTTTCGTGAGCTCGGCGGCGGTGATCGACTCGGTGTCGGGGAGTCGGTCGCGCGCCCAGCTGAGGCGCTCGGGGGTTTCCTGCGCGGAGGAGAGGACGCTTCCGAGCCAGTAGGGGTTGGTGCGGAGCGATTGGCGGACGCCGGTGAGGATCGGCTGCTTGGCGCGGACGAGTTCCTCTTCTGTGACGCCTTTCTCGAAGAGGCTGGCGGCGGCGGCTTTCATGGCGTCGGCGACGGCGCGGGCTTTGTCGGGGGCGACGGTGGCTTGGGCGACGAGGTGGCCGTAGCCTTTGTAGGTGTCGCTGAGGCTGGCGCCGGCGTCGGGCGAATAGGTGTCGCCCATTTCCTCGCGGATTTTCACGCGGAGGCGGTCGTTGAGCACGGAGGCGAGCATGCTGAGGCGGCGCGAGAGGTGGGCTTCGCGGCCGTCGGTGGCGGGCCAGAAGATCTGCACCACACCCTTGGGAATTTCGGTCACGACGAAGAACTGCTGCGCGGTGGGTTGGCCGAAGCTGACTTGGCGCTCGGCGTCGTAGGCGGGCTTGGCTTCGCGCGGGGGCAGGGCGCCGAAGGTGGCGGCGACGGCGGCGGTGGCGGCTGGGGCGTCGAAGTCGCCGACGATGGCGATCTCGATGGCGCCGCGGGCGAATTGGGAAGTGAGCCACGCCTTCGACTCGGCGAGCGTGCGGGCCATGGCGACTTCCTTGGGCGGGACGCCGAAGCGCTTGTCGCCGTTGGCGAGGAGGCGCGGGACGTCGGTTTGGAGCGGGCCTTCGACGGTGTTGCCGAGGCGGGTGTAGAATTCGTCCAAGCGTTTGGCGAACACACGCATCGACTCGGGACGGAAGCCGGGGTCGGTGAGATAGGCGGCGAGGAGCTGCAACTGGAGTGTGAGGTCGGTCTTGTTGGTGGAGGCGTTGAAGATAAACGCGTCGCCGTTGATGGCGAAGTTCTGGCCGACGGTCTTGCCGGCGAGGATGCGCTGGAGGTCGTCGATGCCGTGTTTGCCGAGGCCGCCGAGCAGGAAGGTGTTGCTCGAGAGGAATGCGAGGCCGGGCTGGTCGGCCGGCTCGGTGAGGCGGCCGCCGCCGATGCGGAGGCTGATGCGGACGCGGCTGGCCTCGAAGTCGGTGGGCTTGAGGTTGACGCGGACGCCGTTGGCGAATTCGAGGAGCGTGGTGCCGAGGTCGTCGACTTTCTGCTCGTGCTTCACGGTGCCGGGCGTGCCGAAGTTGGTGTAGGCGAAAGACAGTTCCTCGATCTTGGCGGGCGGCTTCACCGCGATGGCGCGGCTGGCTTCATAGGCGGCGACGATCTGGGTCTCGGCCTGGTCGAGCGTGAGGTTGCCAGTGATCCAGAGGCGGCGGCCGGTCTGCTCGGCGAAGGCGGCGCGGAGGGCGGCGAGGCAGTCGGCGACGGTGATCTTGTCCAGCGCGGGGGCGAGGAGTTCGAGCTCGGTCTTCGGATGGGTGAAGACGTTTTGGTCGACGAGAGAATCGACGAGCTGCATGGAGAGGCCCTCGGAGCGGCGCGTGGAGGCGGAGCGGACGGCTTGTTCGAGGGCGTTGCGGGTGGCGGCGACGGCCTCCTTCAGCTCGGGCGCCTGGAAGCCGAATTCGAGGGCGCGGCGCAGTTCCTGTTCGCCGACGCCGAGCGCGGCGCGCCATTGCTCGGGCTTGCAGGTGAGTTCGACGGAGGCGTTGCGGAAGAAATCGAATTGCTCCGTCGCGCCGACCTGGCCGCTGAGGAACGGCGCGCCTTCCTGCTTGGCGAGGATGGAGAAGCGGCGGTTGAGCATGCGCAGGGCGAGCTGGCGCGGGAGGTATTTGAGGCGATTGGCGGCGGTGTCGGGCTCGTAGCTGTAGGGCGTGACGGTCTGGATCGACACTTGCACGGCGCCGGCTTCGGGTTCGGAGAGGAGCTTGGCCACGACGCCGTTGACGGCGCTGACGTGGCCGAACGAGGGCTGGAGCGCGGCGGGGGCGCGAGGGGCGATGGGTGCGAGTTTTTCCTTCAGGACCGCTTCGATGGCGGCCGGATCGAAATCGCCGACGGCGATGACGCTGATGAGATCCGGGCGATACCAGGTGTCGTAGAAATTCACGAAGCGCTCGCGCGGGGCCTTCGTGATGACCTCTTCGCTGCCGATGGGGATGCGCTGGATGAAGCGCGCGTCGGGGAGGAGGAATTCGAATTCGCCGATGAACTGGCGGAACTCGATGGAGTCGCGCGCACGCTTTTCGCTGAGGATGATGCCGCGCTCCTTGTTGATTTCGTCGTCGAGGAGCAACAGGCCGCCGGCGTAGTCGGCGAAGAGCGTGAAGGCCTTGTCGACGGTCTCCGCATGGGTGTCGGGCAGCTCGAGCATGTAGACGGTGCGGTCGAAGCTGGTGAAGGCGTTCGTGTCGCCGCCGAAGCTCATGCCGAGGCGCTGGAAAAACTCGATGAGTGTGCCGGGCGCGTAGTGCTTCGAGCCGTTGAAGGCCATGTGCTCGAGGAAGTGCGCGAGGCCGCGCTGATCGTCGGTCTCGTTGAGCGAGCCGGCGCGAACGACGAAGCGGAGACTGGCGCGGCCTTTCGGCTCGTGATTCGGCATGATCGCGTAGCGGATGCCGTTGTCGAGGCGGCCCCATTTCACCGTCGAATCGACGGGCAGGTCGGACGTCTCGTGGGGGAGTTGCGAAGTGATCGGCGCCGCGACGAGCGGCGCGATCGCCAGGCACAGGAGGAAGGCGATGCGGGACAACATGCCGGCACCATCGCCGAGGAGCCGGGCGGTGGCAAGTGTGCGGCCATAGGCAATTCGGGGGAGATTTCCGACTGGCGCGGCCGCGTCGCGTCGGCCAGCGGGGAGAGATTTTTCGTGACCCGGTCGCGCACCGGCTTTCTACTCGGCAAAATGACCAAAGCCAAACGCCAGACGAAACGTCCCGAGGACATCAACGCGGCCCTCGCGAAGAAGAAGGGACCGGTCTCGAAATTCATCGCGCAAAACTACCGCCACTTCAACGCCGCCGCCTTGCTCGATGCGGCGAAGGGCTACGAGGCGCACCTCGCGGCCGGCGGCAAGATGCTCGTCACGCTGGCCGGCGCCATGTCCACCGCCGAGCTCGGCATCACGCTCGCCGAGATGATCCGTCGCGACAAGGTCCACGCCATCGTTTGCACCGGCGCGAATCTCGAGGAGGACATCTTCAACCTCGTCGCGCACGACTACTACGAGCGCGTGCCGCATTACCGTCACCTTACCGCGGCCGACGAGCAGGCGCTGCTCGACCGGCACATGAACCGCGTCACCGACACCTGCATCCCCGAAGGCGAGGCGATGCGCCGCATCGAGGCCGCCGTCGCCGAGGAATGGGTCGCCGCCGACCAGAGCGGGCAGCGGTTTTTCCCGCACGAGTTCATGTATAAAATTCTCCGGTCGGGGAAGCTCAAGAAGAGCTACCAAATCGACCCGAAGAACTCGTGGATGCTCGCGGCCTGCGAGAAGAACCTCCCGATCATCGTCCCCGGCTGGGAAGACGCCACGCTCGGCAACATGTATGCCGGTCGCTGCGTCACCGGCGAAATCAAGAACGTCCACACTGTCCGCACCGGCATCGAATACATGGTGTGGCTCGCCGAGTGGTATACGAAGACCTCGAAGCTCCTGCGCAACGGCGAGGGCTCGATCGGTTTTTTCCAAATCGGCGGCGGCATCGCGGGCGACTTCCCGATCTGCGTCGTGCCGATGCTGCACCAGGATCTCGGCCGCACCGGCGTGCCGCTGTGGGGCTACTTCGCGCAGATCAGCGACTCGACCACGAGCTACGGCAGCTACTCCGGCGCCGTGCCGAACGAGAAGATCACCTGGGGCAAACTCGGCGAGAAGACCCCGAAGTTCATCGTCGAATCCGACGCCACGATCGTCGCGCCGCTGATCTTCAGCTGGGTGTTGGGACGGTAAGCGGAATGTCTCAACACGGAGATCGCAGAGGAAACCAAGGGCCGCCCAGGAATTCCTCTGTGAACTCTGCGGCCTCTGTGTTTAACCAAAGGGGCGCCTCTTGATCTGGCTTTACCGCATTCTCTTTCTGCCGGCTCTGCTCCTCGCCTCGCCGTATTATCTTTGGCGGATGCGGAAGCGCGGCGGCTACGCGGATGGCTTCGGCGGACGCTTCGGCGAGGTGCCCGAGCTGTCGCCGAAGAGCACGCGCCAGCGCGTGTGGCTCCAGGCGGTGAGTGTCGGCGAGATGCTCGCGATCGGGCCGCTGCTCGAAGGACTCAAGCGCGACGGCTGCGAAACCTATCTCACGACGACCACGAGCACCGGCTACGCGCTGGCGAAGGAAAAATACGCCCTGCTCACGATTGGCATCGGCTACTTCCCGCTGGATTTCTGGGCCTTCAACGCGCGGGCCTGGCGCCAGGTGCAGCCCGATCTCTGCATTCTCATGGAAGGCGAGCGCTGGCCGGAACACATCCGCGCGGCCCACGCGCGCGGCGTGCCCGTGCTCTCCGTCAACGCGCGACTTTCCGATCGCAGTTTCCGCCGTTCCGCGCGTTTCAAGTGGGCGGTGCGCTCACTCGCACGTGGCATCACCCGCATCCTGTGCGCCGCGAAGCGCGACGAACAGCGCTTTCGCGCGCTCGGTTTTCCCGCCGACCGCCTCGCCACCACCGGCAACCTGAAGCTCGATGTCTCCATCCCGTTGCTCGACGAAGCGACGCGCAGGACGCTGCGTCGCGAGGTGGGCCTGCCGCCGGACGGTCTCGTGCTGCTCGGTTCGTCAACCTGGCCGGGCGAGGAGGAAGCGCTCGTCGAGGCGCTCAAGACGGCTCGCGCGCATGGGCACCGCGTGTCGCTCCTGCTCGTGCCGCGCCACGCCGAGCGCCGCGATGCGCTCCGCACGATGCTCGCGGGCAGCGGATTGACGTATCACTTCCGCTCCGAGGGCAACGCGTCCGCCGCCGTCGACGTGGCCGTCGGCGACACAACCGGCGAGTTGCGCAAGCTCACGCAGCTGGCCGATCTCGTGTTCGTCGGGAAAAGCCTGCCGCCGCACGATGGCGGCCAGACACCGGTCGAAGCCGCGATCCTCGGGAAGCCGGTGTTGCACGGTCCGGCGATGACGAATTTCCGCGACATCGTCCGCTCGCTCACCGAGGCCGATGCGGTGCGCCGCGTCGAGACGCATGCCGAGCTCGTGCGCACAGCCGTGGAGTTGTTGGAGAACGCCACCGCGCGCGAGCAGCTCGCCGCCGCCGCGCGCGCGTGGAGCGAAGCGAATCGCGGCGCCACGGAGCGCACGCTGGCGGAAATCAGGCGACTGCTCGGTTAGCCCGTCTCCGTTGCGCAAGCGTGCTGGCAAGGTCGCCCGCGACTTCCGGGTGCGGGCGCTTGGGACTCGCCCTCGCGGTGGCCGGACCGCCTCGCGTTTCCCGAGTGAAAAATGACTGCCTGACGGAGTCGTGCGAGAGTGTCGCGCGAGAGACGTGTTGCCGCGCGGGCAGCGGTTGCGCGGCGCCGCGCTCCCGCGAAGCGGGCATGGGGAAGAGTAGCCTAATAGGTTACTCTCTGCCCGACACTGCGACGGCGGGAGCGTGCACGGCGGCGAGGACTTGCGTGGCGATGTCGCGGGCGGCGGTGGGGCGGGCGATGCGGCGGAGTCCGGCGCGCATTTCGCGCCAGCGTTCGCCGTCGTGTGCGAAGATAGTGTGCAACGCCTGGGAAATTTCGTGCGGCGTCTCGGCGAGCGCGCCGGCTCGGTGCGAGCGGAGGAGCTGCCAGTTGCCTTCCTCCTGGCCGGGCACGACCTGGTTCACGACCATCGGGCAGAGTGCGTTGATCGCTTCCTGCGTGGTGGCGCCGCCGGCTTTGCTGATGACGACGTGGTGTGTCATGAGGAGTTCGGGAATGCGGTCGGTCCAGCCGAGAATCTCGCAGTGGGCGGGCGCGGTCCGGACGAGGTGTTCGAGTTGCCGCTTCAGCACGGCGTCGCGGCCGACGGTGAAGGTGATGTGCCAGCTCGACCAGAGCGTGAGGGCCCGGGCGGTCTCCAGCGCGCGCGTGCGGCCGGAGTTGATCATGTAGAGAATGCGGCGCTGGCGCGTGCGTGCGGGGTCGGGCGGCTGGAGCGTCGGGTCGCGGTCGGCAAATGCGGCCGCGACGGGAAAGCCGGAGACGTGGACCTTCGCGGCGGGGACGCGCGCGCGGTGCAGGTAGCCGGCGGACGCGCTGTCGGTGACGAACCACCCGTCCGACGGCGCGCGATACCAGAGCGAGTTGATGGTGAGCGCGTCGGTCACGACGGTGTAGAGCGGCGGCAGCGCGTAGCCGCTGGCGCGGAGCTGCTGCAGGAGCCACGCGTAGACGGGATAAGTGCTGACGAGCACGTCGGGGCGACGGGCGCGGAGGGTTTGCGCGAGCAAGCGGGCGTGGCCGCGCAGCGCGCGCAGCAGGAGCGGGGCGCGCGGCGAGCGGTCGAGCCATTGGTAGAAACTGCTCCAGAGCAGCGGCGCGTGATTGATGACGCGCAGGTAGGCGCGGCGCGAAATCTTGTCGAGGCGCGGGGCCTTCTGGGCGAAGAGGTCGAACACCTCGACCTCGACGCCGGGGTGCTCGGCGAACGCGGCGCGGAGCGCGCGGGCGGCGCTGTTGTGGCCTTCGCCGTAGCTGGCGCTGAGGATGAGGATGCGGCGCATCGGGAAGCGGCGCGCGGCGCCGCGAGTTGAAGTTGGAAGTTTAAGTTGAAGTGGAGCGGGCGGAGGGGGCGGAAATAGTGAGCTGTGAGCGGGTGTGTAGCGTCGTGGCTCGGGTTCTTTCCTCTTCTCTTAATCTTTATCTTTCTCTCGGAGTTGGTTTGCAGCGGCGCAGGGCGACTGGGGGAGAAAGATTAAGAGAAAGAGGAAAGAGAAAGAGTCGGGGCGGTTAGGCGGTGAAGGCGGCGAGGGCGATGGGGGCGGGGAGTTCGGTGAGGTCGGAGTCGTCGGCGGTGGCTTCGGGCTGCGGCATCGGGAACTGGGTGAGGAAATCCTTGAAGTAGATCAGCTCGAAGCGGCCGTCCTGATGTTCGACGATGGCGCTCATCGTCTCGACCCAGTCGCCGGAGTTGAGGTAGTGGATGCCGTCGATCTGCTTGTCGGCCGGCGTGTGGATGTGGCCGCAGATGACGCCGACGCAGCCGCGCGAGCGGGCGAGGGCGGCGACTTGGTCCTCGAATTTGCCGACGAAGGAGACGGCCTGCTTCACGCGCGCCTTGATCGCCTGGCTGAGCGAGAAGTATTCCTTGCCGCGGACCTTGCGCCACCAGTTGTAGACGCGGTTGAGGCGCAGGAGCAGCGAGTAGCCCATGTCGCCGAGGTGGGCGAGGAAGACCATGTTCTTGATCACGCCGTCGAACACGTCGCCGTGGAGCACGAGGTAGCGGCCGCGCGGCGTCTCGAGCACGCAGTCCTCGACGAGCTGGATGCGCTCGAAGGTCATCGGGAGGAGGCGGGCGAGGAAGTCGTCGTGGTTGCCGCGGAGGTAGACGACCTCGGTGTCCTTTTTCTGCACGAGGGTGAGGACGCGGCGGATGAAGCGCGTGTGGGCCTTCGTCCAGCGGCCGTCGCGGGCGAGGCGCCAGCCGTCGATGATGTCGCCGTTGAGGATGAGGCGGTCGCAGCGGACGTGCTTGAGAAAGTGCGTGGCCTCGTCGGCCTTCGAGTGCGGCGTGCCGAGGTGGACGTCGGAGAGGATGGCGGTGCGGACGCGGAGGGTGGCTTTGCTCATGGGCGGGAGGGAGCGGGCGAGGGAAATTCCGGGTTTTGAATTTTCGATTTTGGATGGGCCGGAGCAGTGGCGTGCGTGGCGCGATGCTCGTCGATGGCTTCGGCGAGGTCTCGGGCGAAGCCGTCGACGACGGCGTCCCACGAGAGGCGCGCGGTGGTGGCGCGGCCGGCGCGGGCGAGGCGGGCGCGGAGCGCGGCGTCGTCGGCGAGGCGCACGGCGTGGGCAATGAAGGCGCGCTCGTCACCCGGGGACGCGACGAGGCCGTTTTGCTCGTGGCGGATGAATTCGTGCGCGGCCGCGTAGTCGAAGGCGCTGACGGCGAGCCCGCTGGCGAGTGCCTCGGTGACGACATTGCCGAACGTCTCGGTGTAGCTGGCGTGCAGGTAGAGGTCGCCGCTGGCGTAGTGGCGCGCGAGGTTGGCGCCGGTGTAGAAACCGGTGAACACGGCGTCGGGCCGCTGGCGCTGGTAGGTGGCGAGCATCGGGCCGTCGCCGACGAGCACGAGGCGGGCGCGGGGTTGGGCGGCCTTGATGGCGTCGAAGGCGCGGAAGAGCAGCGGGTAGTTCTTCTCCGCCGCCATGCGACCGACGTGGACGACGACGAGGTCGCCGGGACTGGCGCCCCACGAGGTGCGGAGCTCGTCGTCGCGGCGTGTCGGCGCGAAGAGCTGGGTGTCGACCCCGCGCGAGAGGAGGCGGAGATTCGCGTAGCCTTCGCGCGCGAGCCGCTCGCGCAGGTCGTGCGTGGGCACGAAGGTGCGGAGCGTGCGGTTGTGCACGCGGCGGAGCCAGGCGGTGACGAGCGGCTTGAGAAAACCGAGGCGGTAGTCGCGCGCGTATTGGTCGAAGTTGGTGTGGAAGCTCGAGGTGACGGGCAGACCGAGCCCGAGCGCCGCCGAGATCGCGGAGGAGCCGAGCGGGCCTTCGGTGGCGACGTGGACGAGGTCGGGCGGGTTGAGCGTCCAGAGTTGGCGCAGCCGACGGCGCGCGGGGAAGCCGACGCGCAGTTGCGGGTAGCCGGGCAACGGAAAACCGGGCAGGCGCACCTGGCGGCAGGCGAGGCGCTGGGTCGTGGTGTAGCGCGGCGATTCGTGGCGCTGGCGCGGGCGGACGACGGTCACGCGATGACCGCGCGCAGCGAGGCCGTCGACGAGGCGGCCGAGCGTCATGGCGACGCCGTTGATTTCGGGAGCGTAAGTTTCGGTGACGAGGACGAGGTGCAAAGAGAGGCGCCCGGTCGACGGCGCGGCCGGTCGTCGAGCGGCGGCAGGTTCCCATGCGGGTGTGAAGATCCCGCGGCGGACGCGTGACGAATGCGTGAACAACGCCGGCGCGCCGCGGTCGAAAGTGACAATCGGGTGACGCGAAGGGTTGCCGCTGGCCGAGGGTGCGGCACCCCGTTACCAATGAGGCCCAAGCCATGACTTCCGCCAAACGCCCGAAGCGTTCCGTCAAAATCACCGCCCCCGTCGGTCGCGCGCTCGCCGGGAGCGGCAGCCGGCGGCAGTATTTCAACCGCGAGTTGAGCTACCTCGCCTTCAACCGCCGCGTGCTCGAGCAGGCGCAGAGCCCGGCGAATCCGCTGCTCGAGCGCGTGAAGTTCCTCTCGATCGTCAGCTCGAATCTCGACGAGTTCTTCGAGATCCGCGTGGCCGGCCTGCAACAGCAGCAGGACTCGGCCGGCGGCGAGCCGAGCATCGACGGGCTCACCCCGCGCGAGCAGCTGAAACAGATCCGCGCCGGGGTGGAAAAGCTCGTGCGCGACCAATACCGCTGCTGGCACGAGCTGCTGGTGCCGGCGCTGGCGAAGGAGGGCATCGGCTTCGTCACGCCCGCGCAGCTCGACCCGAAGCAGCGCGCTTGGGTGGAAAACTACTTTGCCACGAACGTCCTGCCGGTGCTCACGCCGCTCGCGATCGACCAGGCGCATCCATTCCCGCAGCTCGGCAACAAGACGATGAACGTGCTGCTCACGCTCGATAATCCAGAGACGCCGGAGATCGAATCGCTGCTCGCCATCCTGCCGGTGCCG
Source organism: Candidatus Didemnitutus sp. (assembly GCA_019634575.1). Lineage (NCBI taxonomy): Bacteria > Pseudomonadati > Verrucomicrobiota > Opitutia > Opitutales > Opitutaceae > Candidatus Didemnitutus > Candidatus Didemnitutus sp. Next base: position 1,045,368 of record JAHCAY010000001.1, on the reverse strand, counting down.
CGGAGCCTGCCGCGCCTCATCCTGCTCGACGGCGACGCGAAGGTGCAGCGCTTCGTCTTCCTCAGCGACATCATCAAGCTCTGCGCCGGTGCGCTGTTCCCCGGCTACACGATCCGCAGCGCGCACGCCTTCCGCGTCACGCGCAACAGCGATCTCTACATCGACGAGGAGGAGGTCGAGAACCTGCTCAAGAAGATCGAGGACGAGCTGCGCAATCTTCGCCGCGGCGCCGCCGTGCGCCTCGAGATCGAGGACGGCGTGGACGAGGAGACCTTCGAGACGCTGTGCCGGCATCTGGCGCTGCCGCCGGGCGAGAACATTTTTCGCACGCGCGGACCGTTGAACCTCCTGCGCCTGATGAGCCTCTGGGAGCGCACCGACCGGCCCGACCTGAAATACACGCCGTTCGTTCCGGCGGAGATGCCTTTCCTGCGCGCCAAGCCGCTGCTGTTCGACGTGGTGCGCGAGCGCGATGTGTTGCTGCACCATCCCTACGAGTCGTTCACGCCGGTGGTCGATTTCATCGAGCAATCGGCGACGGACCCGCAAGTCCTCGCCATCAAGCAGACGCTCTATCGCACCAGCGGCGATTCGCCCATCGTCCGCTCGCTCATCGAGGCCTCGCGCCGGGGCAAGCAGGTCACGGCGCTGGTGGAGCTGAAGGCGCGGTTCGACGAGGCGAACAACATCAAGTGGGCGCGCGAGCTCGAGGAGGCCGGCGTGCACGTGGTGTTCGGCCTCGTGGGACACAAGACGCATTGCAAGTGCAGCCTCGTCATCCGGCAGGAGTCCGACGGCCTGCGCCGCTACGTGCACCTCGGCACCGGCAACTACAACCCGAAGACCGCGCGACTCTACACCGATCTGAGCCTGCTCACGGCCAACGTCGATCTCACGACCGAGGTGGCGCAGCTGTTCAACGCGCTCACCGGTTTCGGCCGCACGCCGGAGTTCAAGCACCTGCTGGTCGCGCCGTTCAACTTCCACGCGCGCGTGCAGGAGCTCATCGCCGCCGAGGCCGCGCACGCCGCCGCCGGCCGCCCGGCGCGCATCATCGCGAAGATGAACAAGCTCGTGGACCCCGTGACGATCGACAACCTCTACGCCGCGTCGCAGGCCGGCGTGCAGATCGACCTCATCGTGCGCGCGACGTGCTGCCTCGCACCCGGCATCAAGGGCCAGAGCGAGAACATCCGCGTGCGCAACCTCGTCGGGCGCTACCTCGAGCACGCGCGCATCTACTACTTTGAGAACGGCGGCTCGCCGCACCTCTTTGCCGGCAGCGCCGACTGGATGACGCGCAATTTCTTCCGCCGCGTCGAGGCGCTGTTCCCGATCTACGATCCGGACCTGCGCCGGCGCATCGTGGACGACATCCTCCCGGCGGAACTGCGCGACAACGTCGACGCCCGCCGCCTCCAGCCCGACGCGCTCTACGCGCCCGTGCCGCGCGGCGAGGGCGAGATGGCGTTTTCCGCGCAAACCTACTTCATGCAGGAAGCGACCGCGCGCGCCGAGTCGGCTGTCGAGGTGGCGCCGCAGCCCTGATCCCGATGGCCGGACGACTCATCGCCATCGGCGACATCCACGGCTGCGCCGACGAGTTCGAGGAACTCCTCGATAAGCTCGCCCCGCGCGACGACGACCGCGTCGTGCTGCTCGGCGACTTGATCAATCGCGGTCCGGACAGCGCGCGCGTCATCCAGCTCGCGCGCCGGCATGCGACGGCGTCGCTGCTCGGCAACCACGAGTTGCGGCTGATCAATTACCGGAAGACCGACGACCCGAGCCATCTCAAGAAATACGACTACGCGACGCTGGAGCAGATCAACGGCAAGGCGTGGGACTACCTCGAGGCGATGCCGCTGACTTACGAGGACGCGGAGCACGAGACGGTGTTCGTGCACGGCGGCTTTCTGCCCGGCACGCCCTGGAAGAAACAGCCGGCGCGCGTGGTGACGCGCATCCAGGTGGTCGACGAGGACGGCGAGCCGCGCAAGCGCTCCGAGGCGCCCGGCGCGCCGCATTGGTCGGAGTTGTGGAAAGGACCGCCCTTCGTCGTCTACGGCCACACGCCGCGCGAGAAGGTGGCGGAGACGAAGTGGACGCTCGGCATCGACACCGGCTGCGTGCTGGGCGGGGCGCTCACGGCGGTGATTTTTCCCGAGCGCAAACTGGTCCAGGTGCGGGCGCGCCGGCGTTATTACACGAACGGCTAGGGCATGGGGCGCCGCGGCCGTTTCGCTCGGAGCCGGGAGACTTTCCTCCTCTCGGAAAAACCGGAAAATAAGGGTTGCCGGTGGCGGGCGGCGCTTTTTAACGGATAGCTTTTATCCGCATGAGTTCCCACGGGCCGAAGCGCGTCTACACTCCCCAGTCTCTGGAATTCTGGTTTGAGAGACTGGCGGCCGATTGGGAGCAGTTCTTCGAGTCCGGACCGGTCGAACGCGGCCACCAGATGTATCGCGACAGCGAAATCCGCGAGATCGAGCTCGGCGCGAAGGACGCCATCATCCACCGGAAGGTCGACAAGAAGGAGGAATACGCCGTCATCGAGTGGGAAGGGGACCAGCTGCGCGTCCGCTCCTCCACCACGGACGCCACGCTCGCGCACGCGATCGCAGTCGCCGGCCTGCACGAGATCGAGGAACTCGTGGCCGACGAGATGTCCGGCAAGCTCGCCGTCGGCAGCACGCCACCCATGCCGATGACCCGGAACGGTCACGCGAACGGCGAGACCAACGGCCACGGCGTGAAGTCCGAGCCAAACGGCAACGGCAAGGATCGCGACCTGCTGCTCAGTTTCACCGCGACCGGCGAGGGGCTGGTTTTCCTGGCTTATTGGAAGCAGGGCAAGAATCGCATCCCCGCGCTCGGCAACACCGCGATCCACCCGACCGCCGCCGAGCGCGCGAAGCTCATCGCGCTGGCCACCTACGCGCGCAAGGCGCACTTCCGCTACAACCAGGCCACGCACGCCTACGCGATGGAGTCGCTGGCGGATATCCCCGGCTTTCTCAAGGACGTGCTGCCGCACTGGAAGAAACACTTCGGCGTCGAGGTCGATGCGAAGGTCGACTCCCTCAAGCTCGGTGCGCGCACGGTCGAGATCGAGGCGGTCGCCGAGCGCAAGGCCGCCCGCGGCAGCGCGGGCGCGAACGAGGCGGGCGGGCTGAACCTCCGCTGGATTTTCCGCGCGGGCGAAAAGCTCCTCACCGACGAGCAGGCCGCCGCGCTGTTGAAGCACGGTCGCACGCCGTTCCTCGTGCCGGACCTCGGCATCGTCACGATGGCGCAGGAAAAGTGGGACAGCCTCCAGCAGTGGCAGAAGAATCTCGAGGAGGCCGAGTCGACCGGCGATGTGCCGCCGTATCTGATTTTCTCCCTCTTCAACGACAGCCGCATCAAGGTCACGCTCGGGTCCGAGGTGGAAGCCTGGCGCCAGAAGGTGCTCACGCCGCCCGCGGAGCCGCCCGCGCTGCCGGAGTATTTGCGCAACTACCAGCGCCGCGGCGTCGAGTGGATGCACCACCTCTGCGAGACGGGCTGCCACGGCCTGCTGGCTGACGAGATGGGTCTCGGCAAGACGGCCCAGGTCATCGCGCTGCTCAAGGCCCGCCCGATGGCGGAACTGCGCCACATCGTCGTGTGCCCCGCGAGCGTCGTGCCGGTGTGGCGTGAGGAGATCGCGCGCTTCTTCCCCGAGGCGAAGGTCGAGACGCTGAAGTCCGGCCATGATTTCAACAACACCAAGGGCGCCTGCATCTGGCTCGCGAGCTACACGCAGCTGCGCAAGCACCGCGCCCTGCTCGACGCGGCGAGCTTCGGCTACGCCGTGCTCGACGAGGGCCAGTTCATCAAGAACCCCGATGCGAAAGTCACGCAGGCGTGCTTCGCGCTGAAGGCACAACACCGCCTCGTGCTGACCGGCACGCCGCTCGAGAACCGCCAGCTCGATCTGTGGTCGATCTTCCGCTACCTGCTGCCCGGCCTGCTCGGCTCGCGCGCCGGGTTCGAGTCCGCGCTCGCCGCCGATCGCGACGCCACGATCCAACGCCTGCGCGCGCAGATCGAGCCGTTCAAGCTCCGCCGCACGAAAAACGAGGTCGCGACCGAGTTGCCGCCGAAGGTGGAAATGGATCTCCTTTGCCCGCTCACCGAAGTGCAGCGCGCCGAATACGCGCGCATCTGCTCGGAAGGCCTGCAACGCCTCGGCGAGGACATCACGGTCGCGCTGCGCGAGAAATCCTTCGGCTTCCTCGCCCTGCTCACGCGCCTGCGTCAGGTGTGCTGCGATCCGGATTTGCTGCCGTGGCTCAACGCCCCGCTCAGCGACTCCGGCAAACTTCAGCTGCTGATCGAGAAACTCACCGAGGTCGTCGGCTCCGGACACAAGGTCGTCATCTTCTCGCAATTCGTCACGCTGCTCGACCGCGTGCGCAGCGCGCTCGCGGCGCATTACCCGGATCTGCCGCGTTACGAGATCACCGGCATGACGGTCGACCGGCAGAAGCCGGTGAAGGATTTCCAGTCGGCGCAGGGCGCGGCGGTCATGCTCGTCTCGCTCAAGGCCGCAGGCACCGGTATCACGCTGCATGCGGCGGATTACGTCTTCCTGCTCGATCCGTGGTGGAATCCGGCGGTCGAGGACCAAGCCATCGACCGTGTGCACCGCATCGGCCAGACGAACACCGTGTTCGTCTACCGCATGGTCACGGCGGGCACGATCGAGGAGCGCATCCAGGCGCTCAAGGCCGACAAGAAAGCACTCTTCGACCAGATCGTCGGCGGTCACGCGGGCGACTTCGAGTGGACGAAACACTTCTCGTCGCTGAACAACCTCATCCAACTCACCGCCGTCGCGGCGGAATCGGCCGAGACGAGCGGTTGATGGCCTGAGGTGGGCGTCGCTGTCCCCAGCGACGCCGAGACATTCGCGCGCGGCACGGGTGGGGGACCTGCTTTGTCGTCGTAGGAACAGTGACGACTCTCCCGGTCGCGTTCACCGTGGCTCCGCCGCGCCGTTTGGTTTTCCGCGTTCGTCACACGGGCGTCACGAAAGCGTAACAATCGCCCGGTATTCTGCGCGGACGCGTCGGGCACTTTCCGATGCGCCAAACCCGGAACACCGTAACCATGCTGAACCTGAAATCCAAACTGCTCGCGACTGCCGCCGCGCTCTTCGCCGCCAGCGTCGCGCTCGCTCAAGATAGCGGTCCCTTGATTGATCTGCTGGTCAAGAAGGGTCTGATCCAAGACCAGGAGGCGGAAGAGCTCCGTGCCGAACTCGCGCGCGACGCGAGCGCCGGCATCCTCTCCACGATCTCCGGCGGCAAGAGCACGGTCGGCCTGTCGCTCAGCGGCCGCCTGCAAATCCAGTATGCCGGTCTCGGCACGGATATCGACGGCGCCGCCAGCCAGCCGGCTCCCACCAGCCACTTTTTCCTTCGCCGCATTTATTTTGGCGTGAAGGCCAATCTCGGCAACGGCTGGAGCAGCACGTTCAACTACGACTTCGCCGGCTCGACCTTCGACCAGGCCTTCGTCACCTGGCGCAAGGACGACGCACTCTCCGTCGACGTCGGCTTCCGCAAGGCTCCGATCGGTCTCGAGGAATGGTATACCTCCAGCGGCAGCCTGAAGGCGATCGAGCGTTCGCCCGCCACCCGCTACTTCGTCGAGAGCAACAACGGCCGCCGTCTCGGCGCCGGCAGCTATCGCATCGGCGTGTTCGCCAGCGGCAAATTCGACAACGGCGTCTTCTACACCGTCGCCGCCACCAATCCCGAGCGCAACGAGGACGGCACCGCCGGCGTGACCAGCGCGGGCAGCAGCGCGAACAACAGTCTCTCCTACTGGGGTAATCTCGGCTACACGAAGAAACTCGAGAGCGGCCTGACCTACACGGTCGCCGGCTCGTTCGGCCTCCTGCCCGACCAGGGCGGCCCGTCCAACACCGGCCTCGGCAAGGGCGATGACATGGCGGTCTACTCGGTCTGGGGCACGGTGGCCAACGGACCGTTCGAGGTCATCGGCGAATACTTCTGGGGCACGGTCGATCACGGCATCAACGCCTCCCGCGACGCCGAGCCGAAAGCCTATTACCTGCAGCCCTCCTACAAGATTTCGGACACCCTCGAAGCCACCGTCCGCTACACCGAAGTCAACGCGGGCGCTCGCGGCGTGAATCTCAGCGACGGCATCCGCTCGGCTCCGGGCGGCGGCACGATGAAGAACATGACCGAGTGGTATTACGGCCTCACTTGGTTCTTCCGCGGCAACGACGCCAAGCTCCAGCTCGGCTACATCCACGGCGAGTCCAAGGACACCGTCACCGGCGCCTCCGCCAAGGCCACCACCGACGGCATCCGCTCGCAGATGCAGATCAACTTCTAACGGTCTCCGACCCTCATCGACATCCTCCCATGATCAAAAAATCGATTCTCCTCCTCGCCGCGGTCGCCACCGCGGCCACGCTCTCCGCCCAGAAGATCGTCATCAAGGGCTCCGACACGCTCGGCGCGAAGCTCGTGCCGATGCTCGCCGAAGACTACAAGGCCAGCCACCCCGGCGTGGCCTTCGAAATCGCCGCTGAAGGTTCGACCACCGGCATCGCCGCCATCATCGACGGCACGGCCCAGATCGGCATGTCGTCCCGCCGCGCGAAGCCGACGGAGCTTTCCGCCGGCACCGCGAAAGGCGTCACGATGAAGCCCACGATCGTCGCTTACGACGGCATCGGCGTCATCGTCAACCAGGGCAACTCGGTCGGCACGCTCACCAAGCGCCAGGTCGAACAGATCTTCACCGGCGAAATCACCGACTGGTCCCAAGTCGGCGGTAACCCGGGCAAGATCTCGATCTACACCCGCAACACGTCCTCCGGCACCTACTCCGACTTCAAGGAGCTCGCGATGAAGAAGCGCGACTACGCCGGTTCCTCCCAGAAGATGGCCGGTAACGAGCAGATCGCCGCCGAAGTGGCCAAGAACCCGAACGGCATCGGCTACGTCGGCCTCGCCTACCTCCACGACCCCGGCATCAAGACCGTGTCGATCGAGGGCGCGCTGCCGACCGAGGAGAGCGTGATCGCCAAGAAGTATCCCTACGCCCGCCCGACGTTCTACTACACCAACGGCGAGCCGAGCGGCGAAGCGGCCAAGTTCCTCGAGTTCACCCTCAGCGACGAGGGCCAGAAGACGGTCCGCAAGGTCGGCTTCGTGCCGGTCCGCGCGCTCAACTGAGTTTGCCTGTAAGTCTGTGCTGACTTCACGCCCGCAGTCGTCCCTCGGCTGCGGGCGTTGCTTTGTCACAAAACCGTAACCTGGCCCGGTTGCGCGCGCCACGCCCCGCGCCCGACCATCGCCCCCACTTTTCATGGCCGAAACCGCCACCGCCGCCCGTCCCACCCGTCTCCCGACCAGCGAGGCACTGCTGCGCCGTCAGCGCGGCTGGTTCTTCGGGTTGAGCGGCGATCGCGTCGCGAAGGTCGTCTTCCAAAGCAACGCGGCGATCTCGATCCTCGTGCTGGCGCTGATCACCTTCACGATCTTCCGCGATGCCGTCGGCTTCGTGCCGCAGAACCGGCAAAACCTCGAGATCTACCGCCTCGCCGGCCTCGAATTCACCGACCACCTGCGCCGCGAAGTGGAGGACTATTCGGCTTTCAATCGCTACCTCGGCGCGATCCGCTCCGACCGTTTCGCACAACTCCAGCGCTCCGGCCTGTCCATCGCCGCCGCACAGGCGCAACTCGCCGACTTCGACGCCTACGCGAATCGCGTCGCCGACGCGATCTCCGCGCACGAGACGATCCTCGGCACGCTGACCGACACCGCGACCTCCCTCAAGGAACGCCAGAAAGTCGCGCAAGACACCGCCCACGCCCGCGCCGACCTCGAACGCGCGCTGCCCACCGCCACGCCGGCGCACGCCGCGGAGTTGCGCCGCCAGATCGAGACCCTCGTCCCCGAGACGATCAACTTCCGCACCGAAGTGCAGGCGATGAAGGACCAGCTCCCGGAGATGAAGACCGCCAACACGGCCCTCGCCGCCACGCTCGCCGACCTCGCCGCGCACGCGCCGCGCTTCAGCGACGCCGCGCTCGATGCGCGCCTCGCGCATTTCACCGAGCTGATGCAGCAGTTTCCCGCGCAGCTCGCGGCCGCCACCAAACGCATGGAAACGTGGGACCAGCTGAAGCCGGTCTCGTTCGCGGAATCCCTGACGGCATTCGCGTTCGGGCGCGACTGGATCACGGCGAGCTTCTGGCAGGACTGGTATGGCATCCTGCCCCTGTTCTTCGGTTCGCTGCTCATCTCGATCATTGCGCTGGCGATCGCCATTCCGCTCGGCATCGCGGCCGCCGTCTACGTCAATCAAGTCGCGCGCCCGGTGGAGCAGCGCTTCATCAAGCCCACCATCGAATTCGTCTCCGCCATCCCGAGCGTCGTGCTCGGCTTCTTCGGCATCGCCGTCCTCGGCGAATCGTTGCGCAAGCTCTCGCAACTGCCCGCGCTCGATTGGGTGCCGGGCTTTCCGTTCTCCGAGCGCCTGAACGCTACCACCGCCGCGTGCCTGCTCGCGCTCATGGCCGTGCCGACGATCTTTTCGCTCGCCGAGGACGCGATCAACAACGTGCCGCGCTCCTTCAAGGAGGCGTCGCTCGCGCTCGGCTCCACGCGCCTGCAGACCATCGTGCACATCATCATCCCGTCCGCGCTGTCGGGCATCATGGCCGCCATCCTCCTCGGCCTCGGTCGCGTGATCGGCGAGACCATGGTCGTGTTGCTCTGCGCGGGTAACCGGATTCAGATCCCCGACTTCACCGCCGGCATCGGCACGGCGTTCCAACCGGTGCACACGATGACCGGCATCATCGCGCAGGAGATGGGCGAAGTCGTCCGCGGCAGCCTGCACTACCGCGCGCTGTTCATGGTCGGCGTGTTGCTCTTCCTGATTTCCCTCCTGATCAACTGGCTCGCGCAGAAAATCGTGCGCCGCTACCGCATCGCCGCCTCATGACGCAGCCCAGCGACCGACTCTTCACCCAGCCGACTTTCGCCAAGCGCGCCGAGGCGACCGTGTTCTGGCTGTTGCGCGCCGCGACGTATTTCGTGCTGCTGTGCGCCGCCGTGATCTTCCTCGATATCGGCGTGAAGGGTGGGGCGGTGATCTTCAAGACCCACGCGCCGTTCATCAACACGACCTTCCTCACCGAGTCGCCGGAGACGCTCAACGTCTTCGAGCTGCACGGCGAGAAACGCCAGATGGGCGACCGCGATTTCCGTGCCTTCAAGGCCGAGCACGCGGCCGAGCTGAAGGACGTCCGCGTCGAGACCTACGTCTATTCGGCCGGCGGCATTTTCCCGAACATCGTCGGCACGGTGCTGCTCGTGGTCGGCTCGATGACCATCGCCCTGGTGCTCGGAGTGATCAGCGCGATCTATCTCAGCGAATACGCGACCGACGGCCCGTTCATCCGCTTCCTGCGTCTCGCGATCGTCAATCTCGCGGGCGTGCCGTCGATCGTCTACGGCCTGTTCGGTTTCGGCCTGTTCGTCATCGGCCTGAACATGGGCGTGTCGCTCCTCGCCGGCTGGCTGACCTTGGCGTTCATGGTGTTGCCGATCATCATCACGGCTTCGGAGGAAGCGCTGCGCGCCGTGCCCAAGGGTTACCGCGAAGGCTCGCTCGCGCTCGGCGCGACGAAGCTCCAGACGATCTTCACCAACGTCCTGCCCTACGCGCTGCCGGGCATCCTCACCTCGTCCGTGCTCTCCATCGCGCGCGTCGCGGGTGAGACGGCGCCGATCATGTTCACCGCGGCGTTCGTCGTGCGCGACGAGATGCCGTGGCAGGTGAAGCACGCCATCGACTTCGTGTTCCAGGGCGTGATGGCGCTGCCGTATCACATCTACGTCGTCGCCTCCAAGATCCCCCAAAACGATTACACGCGCGACGTCCAATACGGCACCGCGTTCGTCTTCCTCTTCACCGTGGCGGCGATCGCCGCGACCTCGGTCGTGCTCCGCGTTCGCCTCCGCAAGAAATACAAATGGTAAGAGCCACTCTCATGTCCGAACCCGCTTCTCCGTCCCCTTCGCTCCGGTCGATCAGCGTGACGGGCCCGACGCCTGCCAGCGCCACCGTGAATGGCGCCGCGCCCTCACCGCGCGCGCTGATCGAGATCGACGACGTCGATTTCTGCTACGGCGCCTCGCAGGCGCTGCACGACATCACGCTGAACATCCGCGAGCGCGAGGTCACCGCCTTCATCGGCCCCTCCGGCTGCGGCAAGAGCACGCTGCTCCGCTGCCTCAACCGCATGAACGACCTCATCGACGGCGCGCGCGTGACCACCGGCCAGATCCGCATCGACGGCGTCGACATCCACGACCCGCGCGTCGACGTCATCGAGTTGCGCAAGCGCGTCGGCATGGTCTTCCAGAAGTCGAACCCCTTCCCGAAGTCGATCTACGAGAACATCACCTACGGCCTGCGCATCCAGGGCGTGAAGAACAAGGCGCGCCTCGACGAGGTGGTGGAAAAGAGCCTGCGCGGCGCTGCGTTGTGGGACGAGGTGAAGGACCGCCTCCACCAGAGCGCGCTCGGCCTCTCCGGTGGCCAGCAACAGCGCCTCTGCATCGCTCGCGCCATCGCCGTCGAGCCCGAGATCATCCTCATGGACGAGCCGTGCTCGGCGCTCGATCCCATCGCCACGGCCAAGGTCGAGGAGCTGATCCACGAGTTGAAGTCGAAGTTCACCATCGTCATCGTGACGCACAACATGCAGCAGGCCGCGCGTTGCTCCGACCGCACCGCGTTCTTCTATCTCGGCCGCCTGATCGAATACTCCGAGACCCGCACCATCTTCATGAACCCCGCCAACCCGCAGACCGAGGCCTACGTCTCGGGACGCTTCGGCTGATCGATTACCCAACCCCCGCCCGCACCGACATGAAACGCTTTTTCGACGCCGAACTCGAAGCTCTCCGCACCGACCTGCTCCAGATGGGCGATCGCGCCATCGACCAGACCCGCCGCGCCGTGCGCGCGCTCGCCGAGGGCGACCTCGCGCTGGCCGACAAGGTCATCGCCGCCGACGACGAGATCGACAAGTTCGAGGTGAAGATCGACGAAGAGGCGATCCGCTACATGACCCTCCGCGGACCGATCGCCTCCGAGCTGCGCCTGGTCATCGTCGGCATGAAGGCTTCGCACGACCTCGAGCGCGTGGGCGACGAGGCGACGAGCATCGCCCGCCGGGCCCGCAAGCTCGCGATCGAGCCCAAGGTCGAGCTTTACGCCGACATCCCGCGCATGGCCAACATCGCGCTCGAGATGCTGCGCGATGCGCTCGACTGCTTCGTCCACGAGGACGAGCAGAAGGCCCTTGCGGTCATCCGCCGCGATCCGGAGGTCGATAACATCAACCGCCTCGTTTACCGCCGCCTCACCAGCTACATGATCGAGAAGCCCGAGACCATCGCCTGGGCGCTCGAGCTGATGTTCGTCTCGAAGTCGATCGAGCGCATTGCCGATCACGCCACGAACATCTCGGAGGAGATGATCTACCTCGTGCGCGGCAAGGACGTCCGCCACTCCGAGGAGATCAAGCAGGCGGTCCAGCAGCAGACTCCGCCCGCCGGCAAGTGACCTGACGCGGCTCGACACGCCAGCCGGCTCACTTGTAGCCGAAATGCCGGAGCGTCATTTCCGCGGCGTAGCCGAGCAGGCCGCACACGGGGAGCGTCAGCACCCAAGCCCACACGATGCGCTCGACGACGCCCCATTTGACGGCGCCGAAGCGCTTCACCGCGCCGACGCCCATGATGGAGGTCGAAATGACGTGCGTGGTGGAAACCGGAATGCCGAGGCCGGAAGCGACGTGAATGATCGCCGCCGCCGTGGTTTCAGCGGCGAAGCCGTGCACAGGCTGCAGTTTGACCATCTTGTGGCCCATCGTGCGGATGATGCGCCAGCCGCCTGCCGCGGTGCCGGCGGCCATGGTCAGCGCGCAAACGACCACGACCCACATGGGGATTTCCTTGAACTCGGCGACGCGGAGAAAGTCGGCCCACGGCGGCAGATCCTTGAAGACGCCCTGCGCGGTGCCGGTGGCGAGCGCGAGCGTGATGATGCCCATCGTCTTCTGCGCGTCGTTCGAGCCGTGGCTGAAGCCCATCATCGCGGCACTGGCGAGCTGCGCCTTGCCGAACCAGTAGTTCACGAAGCGCGGTGTCCAGTGTTTCACGACGAGCAACAGGAGAAACATCAGGATCGCGCCGCCAATGAAACCCGCGACCGGCGAACTGAACATCGGGGCGACGACCTTCGGCCAGAGGCCGGCCGCCGCGCCCTTCTTGTCGACGGTCGACCAGACGAGCACGGACCAGTTGTCGTTGGCAGTGGCCAAGGCCGCACCGCAGAGGCCGCCGATGAGCGCGTGACTGGAGCTCGAGGGCAGGCCGAGCCACCAGGTCAGCAGGTTCCACACGATCGCGGCGATCAACGCGGCGAGGATCGTCACCATCGTGACGACGCCGCCCTCGACGATGCCGCCGCTGATGGTTTTGGCGACGGCGGTGCCGGCGAGGGCGCCGACGAGATTGAAGAACGCCGCCAGCATGATGGCCTGGCGGGGCGTGAGGACCTTGGTCGAGACGACGGTGGCGATGGCGTTCGCGGCGTCGTGAAAACCGTTGATGTATTCGAACACCAGCGCCGCGCCGAGGACGATCAGGAAGATGGTCATGACCTGCGTCGGCGGGGGCTCAGGAGTATTTCAGCATGATCTGGAACACGACCTGGCCGGCGTCGCGCGCGCGGTCGACGGCCGTTTCGACGAGATCGTAGAGCTCCATGAGTATCACGATTTCCTTGGCGTCGTAGGGGCCGTTGTAGAGGTCCTTGACCAGCGAGAGCATCACCTTGTCGGCCTCGCCCTCGGCGAATTGCAGACGGGAGTGCGCGTCCTGGATGCGCTCGATGTTCGTGCCCTTGCGCAGCTGCGTGACCATGAAGTGCACGCTCTCGACCGCTTCCTCGAGCAGCACGACCTGACGCTGCATGCTCTCGCGCGGCACGCGGGCGGGGCAGATGGTCAGGCGTTCGACGATCTTTTCGACGGTCTTCGGGATGCGGTAGAGCGCCAGCGAAAGCGCCTCGATGTCCTCGCGTTCGAGCGGGGTGACGAAGGTCTTGCAGAGTTCCTCGGTGATCTGCTGGGTGATGCGCTTGTCCTTGCGGCGCGTCTGGATGATGTCGTGGATGCTCGAAGCCTGTGCGGCGCTCTCGTTGACGAGGATTTTGGCCAGCAGGCCGGCGGCCAGTTTGGCTTCCTCCGCGCTCGCGTCCAACAGGTCGTAGAACTTCTCCTCTTTGCCCAGGAGCTTCTTGAAAGAAATCATACGTGCTCCAGCGATACCCGTGGCACCTCGGCAGGCGAGGGTTAATTTACAAAGGTCACGATTTCCGGCGGCAGGGAGCGACGATGTTACGATTAGAGCGCGCGCATTAATTGCCGTCGCGGCCGGCCGATGAGGGGGACCTTATGGCATCGAGGAAGCGAATCGGAGTCTCCCTGCCTGCGCAGATGCGCTGGCTCTTTGTGAGCATGGGGGTGGCCAGCCTCCTGGTATGCGCGGCAGCGCTGGGGCTGATGTGGCGGGTCAATCGTCAGGTGGCGGGCGTCGCGCAGGCCGTGGGCGGCGAAGCGATCCCGGCGACCGAGGTGTTGCGTCTGGTGGACGCCGTGGCGATGCACGTCGCGCAATACAACCGCACGCGCACAGACGAGGACCGGCGGCAGGCAGTCGCGGAATTCCAGCGCGCGCGGCATGCGCTGGCCGTCACCCGGGTCCAGTTCGCCGCCGGCGCGGAACCGCCGGAACTCGTGGCCACCGCCGAGCGCTTGAAGCGCTGGCAGACCGCGTTCGAGCAACTCGCCGAGGCCAATCTCCGCAACGAGCGCTCCGTCCGTGGTCTCGCGGCCCAGGCGTCCCTGCTCTCCACCTTGTGCCTCCAACTGGCGACCGATGACGGCACGCAGATTCCCGGTGCCCGTGCTCCGGGGCATCGCGAGGTGTTTGCGCGCGGTCTGGGGGCGCTTGCCGAGATCCAGAACAACGTGCTGTTCGCGAGTTCGCTGCTCGATCCGGAATTCGCCGGCCGCGCCAGCCAGAAGCAGGCTGCGCTGTTGCCGGAGATCGCCGGTCTGTTGCCGGCCACGCCTCCCTCGGACCTCCGCGATTTCATCGAGGACGTGCAGGGGCGCCTGCGCGACCTGGGTGACGAGCTGGCCAACTTGAAAATTTCCATCCACGAACGCGTGCGCTTGGTTCAGGTGGTTTCCGGACTCGGTTCCGAGACCGCCGACCGTCTCCAGCCGGTCTTGGAAAGCACGATGCAGGCGACCTTGGTCTCGGCGCAGGAATCCGCGACCCGCCTGAACTCCACGGTGCTTATCGTCGGCGCCGCGGCGTTGCTGCTGCCGGTCGCCGGGCTCGCCATGACCCGCGCGTTCTCGAATCGGGTCAGCCACCGCCTCCAAGCGGTTGCGTCGCGCATGGGGGCGGGAGCCGATCGTTTGCAACGGGAGACTGCCGCGGCGGGCGACCAAGCCGGGCAACTCGCGGCCGCGGCCGAAGAGGAAGCCGCGGCGTTGCAGGAGACGGCGGGCAACGCCTCGCGCGTGGCGGAGGCGGCGGATGAGACCCGCGGGCGCGTGCAGTCGATGGGCCAGCTCATCCTGCGCACCTCGCGCGAGACGGAGCAGGGCGGACGGAGCGTCGGCGAGCTCAGCGCCGCGATGGCGGACATCGCTTCCTCCGGAGACAGCGTCCAACGCGTCATCGATTCGATCGAGGAGATCGCGTTTCAGACCAACCTGCTGGCGCTCAACGCCGCCATCGAGGCCGCGCGGGCGGGCGAAGCGGGCCGCGGCTTTGCGGTCGTGGCGGACGAAGTGCGGCGCCTGGCCTCGCGCAGCGCGGAGGCGGCGCGGCAATCCGAGAACTTGATCAATGCCTCGCAGCAGACGAATCGCCGCGGCAGCGCGGTGGCATCGGCGGTGGCGTCCAACTTCGCCGCCATTGCCCGGGCAGTGGCCGAGCTGCATGATTTGCTGGCCGTCGCCGAAACGGCGTCGGTGCGGCAGGTCGAGGCTGCGGCGGCGATCCACACCGCGCTGCGGAGTCTCAGTGGTCGCGGTGCGGCGTCCGCCGATCAGGCGCAACGGCAGGCTCAGTTCGCCACGGAGCTGCAGGGATATTCGAGCCAGCTGGCGGAGGACGCGGTGTGGTTGCGGGACTTCTCGGGTGGGAGCACGGTGAGGGAGACCGCGGTCCAGCACACAGCTGCCGTCGTCGGGTTGCGCGACGGCGCGCCGAAACTTCAGGCCGCCGAAACGAGGTAGGGACGACAGGCGCCGATGATGGCGTCGACCGTGAACGGCTTGCGGATCACCGCGGCGCCCGGGATGTGGGCGAGTCCGGAGTCGAGGTCGAGCGCGCCGGCGTTGCCAGTGACAAAGACGACGCGCTCCGCCAGTTCCGGCCGGTTTTCCTCGATCCACCGGCGCAGCTGCAGGCCATCCAGTCGCGGCATGCGGATGTCCGTGAGCACCAGGTCGAAGGTCGCGGTCCGTAGTTTTTCGACCGCCTCGTGCCCGTCGGCGGCGATCTCGATGCGACAGGAAAACCCTGCGCGGAGCACTTCCTGCATGAACTGGCGCACGAATTCCTCGTCATCGACGATCAGGACACTGCGCCGCGAAGCGTCGTAATGCGCCGGCCGGACACTGCGCCCCTCCGCCGGGCGCGCGCGCGTTTCCGATACTTGCACCGGCAGCCGCAGGGAGAAGGTCGAGCCGACGCCCACCACGCTTTCGACGGCGATCTCACCGCCATGTTGACGCACGATGCTGGCCGAGATGCTGAGGCCCAGCCCGGTGCCGCGCGGGCCTTTGGTAGTGAAGAAGGGGTCGAAGATCCGCGAGAGATGCTCGGGCTTGATGCCGGTGCCGACGTCGCGCACGCGCAGCCACGCCCCCTCCGGGCTGGTCTCGACGGTGAGCGTCAGCTCGGGATGGGGAACCTGTTCCATCGCGTGGAGCGCGTTCAGGATGAAATTCATCAGCACCTGCTTGAGCTGGGCGGCGTCGCCCTTGATCCAGACGGCGTCGGACGGGAGCCGGAGGTGCATCTCGCAGCGATGCTCCTGCAACTGGTAACGCAGCATCTGGGCGGCCTCGCGGCAGAGTGCGGCGAGGTCGGCCAGCGCGAAGTCGGAGTCGGCGGGCCGGGCGATGTTGAGCAGCTGCTTGATGATCTGCGCCGCCTCGTGCGAACTCTGGCGGATGCACTGCGTGTGCGGGCGCAGCGACGGTGGCGCCACGACCTCGAGAAGCTCGGCAAAGCCGAGGACCGGCGTGAGTTTGTTGTTCAGTTCGTGCGCGACGCCCGCGACGAGCGTATCGAGCATGTTCTGCTTTTCCTGCCGTGCGAGCTGCTGTTCCAGCGCGTGCTGGTCGGTGATGTCCTCGAGAAAGGCGCAGACCTGGCCGGTCTCCGCGACCCAGCTGCAGTGCAGCTCGATCATGCGGGGCGCGCCGCCTGGGAACTCGAACAGAAACTGACCGATGGTGGGCGCCGAAGCGGAGCCTTGCCGCTCGAGGGCGGCGAGCAGTTGCCCCAGGCGCCCGCGCTCGGGCGGGACCAGCCACTCGCCCAGCTCGAAGCGCGCGGGGCTCGGTCGGGCCTCGAGTCGCAGAATCTGCTCGAAGCGACGGTTGTGCGCGACGACGGCGCCGTGCGGGTCGAGCAACGCCACGCCCAGCGCGTTGTTTTCGAACAGCGCCTTGTAGCGCCCCTGCGACTGGCGCAGCTGGTGATTGATCTGAAAGAGCTCGAGATTCTGCTGCCGCAGGGCGTCGTCCTGTTCGATCGCCCGCTTCAGCTGGTGACCGAAAAGCTGGAGCTGCAGGCGCGCCAGGCGCGGCACGGGGATCAGGCCCAGCAATTCCTGCGCCTCGTCGACGAGCACGACATCTTCGAAGAATTCCGAGCCGCACCGGGAGAGCGCGCCGTCGAGCACCTCGCGGAGCGGCGCGTCCGGACGGCAAATGAGCGGGCGCGGCGCCCGGGCTGCTGCGACCGGAGTCGAGCCATAGAGAGCAAAGCCGTAACGGGACCCGAGCATGAACCCGACTGTCGCGCGCGAGCAGAGTCCCGTCACTTTGCCCGTTTCGGTGATGGCGAAAAAGTCCTGCGGGATCTGCTGAAACAGCTTCTGCACTTCGGCGAGCGGAGTCCGGCCCTCCACGCATTGGCGATGATGCACGAGATGGGCGAGGTCCACCTTGAAGGCGGTGGCATCCTCCGCCGACTCGGGGCCGGGTATTTCGTGGGTCAAAGAGGAGGCATGCAGCATGGGAAAACTAGCTGCCTGCTAACATCGGCTCGGGCAACGGATCGGACGTTACGTTCCCGTTAACAGCATCCCTGCGGGAGTCGGTCCTGCCTTCGCTAAAATGGGGCGGCCAACGGGACTCGAACCCGCGACCCCAAGATCCACAATCTTGTGCTCTAACCAACTGAGCTATGACCGCCGTGAAAAATCGAGCGGTGAAGTTCCCCAGCGGCCCGGTCGCTGTCAATCCTTCTCTCGTTATTTCCCCGTTGCGCCCGGAGTGGAGCGGGCTTGGCTTCACAACATGGCGCGGATCCGGCTGTTGACCTACAACATCGCCCACGCCCGCGGGCTCAGTCTCCACCAGACGCTGCGGTCGCGCGCGCGGATCCGGGCCCAGCTGGTCAACATCGCGCACCTGATCAAGCGCCTCGATGCGGACATCGTCGCCTTCCAGGAAATCGACGAAAACTCGCGTTGGAACGGCAGTTTCGACCACCTCGCCTTTCTCGCGGAGCACACCGGTTTGCCGCATTTCGTCCACGGCGTAAACAACCGCCTCGCGCACTTCGGCGGGCACCTGCACCTCGCCTACGGCAACGCCGTGCTCTCGCGCTACCCGATCGCGCATCACGAAAACGTGCCGTTCGGCCGCCGGTTGCTCGGGGAGAAGGGCGCCCTGTTCACCGAGATCGAGACGCCCGCCGGCCTCGTGCCGGTGATGAACGTTCACATGCACCATCGCTCGCGGGCGTCGCGCCTGAAGCAGGCGGCGAAGCTGATCGAGTTTCTCGACCACCAGCGCGTCCACCGCGGGGCGCAGTGGCGCGCGCGGCCGATCGTGTGCGGCGACATGAACAACCCCTCGCATACGCCGGATGCCACCGCGATGCTGCTCGGCTACTTCGAGGAGTTCGACAACTACACGCTCCTGCCGAAGGGGCTCGCCGGGCGCGCGCTGCACACGTTCCCGTCGTTTTTTCCCAGCCGCGCCCTCGACTACATCTATCTGCCGAGCCAGTGCTGCGATCCGGACGTCACCGTGGTGCGCAGCTATCTCTCGGATCACCGGCCGGTATTCGTGGAGTTCCGGCTGTAGCATTTCGCACTGCCATTGCGAGGAGCCCAGCAAAGCAAGGCGGCGAAGCAATCCGGCGCATTGGATCGCACACCCGACAAGGTCTGTCGTGCGATGACAGGGCGGATATGCGTTCTACGGCGGCGGCCTGACGCAATTCCGCGTTGCGCCTCGCCGGAGGCGTGTGCTCTGTTCGCCACTCCATGGATCGCATCGCCGACGCTTTTGCCCGCTGCCGCGCCGAGAAACGCGCGGCTTTCGTCTCGTATTTGTGCGCGGGCGATCCGGATTTCGACACCTCGCTCGCCGCCTGCCGCGCCGTGATCGAGGCGGGCGTCGACGTGCTGGAACTCGGCGTGCCGTTCTCCGACCCGCTCGCGGACGGCCTCACCAACCAGCTCGCGGCGCAACGCGCGCTCGAGAGCGGCATGACGATCGCGCGCGTGCTGGAGCTCGTGCGCCGCGTCCGCGAATTCAGCCAGGTGCCGGTCGTTTTCTACACCTACTACAACCTCGTGTTCGCGAACGGCGTCGACGCCTCGGTGCGCGCCGCCAAGGAAGCCGGCGCGGACGGCATGCTCGTGCTCGACCTTCCGCCGGAGGAAGCCGGCGAGTTCGGCGCGGCGTGTCGTGCGCACGGGATGAAGAGCGTTTTCATCGTCGCGCCGACGACGCCCGATGCGCGCCTCGCGAAGATTTGCGGCGCGGCCACCGGCTTCATCTACTACGTGTCCCGCGAGGGCGTGACCGGCGAGCGCGGCGAAGTCGCCACCGGCATCGGCGAGGCGGTGGCGCGCATCAAGGCGCGCACGGCGCTGCCGGTCGTCGTCGGTTTCGGCATTTCCAATCGCGAGCAGGTCCGCGCCGTCGCGGCTTCGCGGACGGATGGCGTGGTCGTCGGCTCGGCGCTGGTCAACGTCATCAAGGCCAACCTCGCCGCGCGCGACACGATCGCGCCGCAGCTCAAAGCCAAAGCCACCGACCTCGTCGCCGGCGTGCGCGGCGCCGCTTGAACGCCATGGTCACCCGCGCGCGCCGGATTCTGCTGATCGACGACGATCGCCTGCAGCATCACCTCGTGCAGGGCTTCGTGGCAAAGTTCCGCAGCGGGCCGTGGGAACTGGAGGTGGCGGGGGACTACGACAGCGGGCTGAAGAAACTCCTCTCCGGCAAATTTTCCGTCTGTCTGCTCGACTACCGTCTCGGCGAACGCGACGGACTCGAGCTGCTCCGCGAGGCGCGATCGACCGACAGCGCGACGCCCGTGGTGTTTTTGACCGCCGATGCCAGCGACGAGATCGACGACGCTGCGATGGAAGCGGGCGCGATGGATTATCTGGTCAAGGGCGAGCTCAACGCACGTATCCTCGAGCACTCGATCCGCTACGCGCGCAAGCTCGGCGAGACGATGGGGCAGCTCAAGCTGCTCGCGACGCGCGATGCGCTCACCGGCCTGCACAACCGCCGCGAGTTCGACCGCATGGTCGCCGAGGAATGTCAGCGCGCCACGCGCTTCGGGCACCCGTTCGCGCTCGTGATGGCCGACATCGATTTCTTCAAGAAGATCAACGATACGCACGGCCATCAGGTCGGCGACGAAGTGCTGAAGCACGTCGCAAGTCTCCTCGCGGGGCAGTTGCGGGTCGTCGACCGCATCGCGCGCTATGGCGGCGAAGAGTTCGCGATCCTGATGGTCGAGACCGATCGCAAACAGGCCGTGGAAGGCATCCAACGCCTCTTCGCCTTGCTGGCGGAGACGCCCTGCCAGCCTGCCGGCACGGACCTGACGCTGAACGTCACGCTCAGCGCCGGCCTCGCCATCATGCCGGACGATGCGGCGTCGTGCGACCAGTTGATTTCCGCGGCGGACAAGGCGCTCTACGCGGCGAAGCACGCGGGGCGCAACCGCGTGGTGACGGCGCACAGTTTGAAAGATTGAGCGGCTGACAGTTGCCGGTAGACCGCGACCTCTGGGCGCGGGAAGAGATTCGTGAGCCGAGCACCCGCGCCCGGAGGTCGCGGGTCACCTTGATGCGGTCGCAGGAGCGAAGCTCAGGCTTTCGTCTCGAGCGCTGCGGTGCGCGGCACCATCACGCGCAGGCTGCGCGGGAGCACGGAAACTTCGATGCGCGAGGTCTCGGCGCGCGGCTCGCCGTCGGTGTGCATCCAGCCGGGTTTCGCGCGCTCGATGACGAACTGGCTGCCTTGGAAATGCCGGACATCGGGCACGCGGTTGATCGAGCCGTGGAAAAGTCGGATGGCCAGCGGCACGGCGCGAAAGGCGTTCACGTGCGGCACGGCGACGACGTCGAGCATGCCGTCGCTGACGGACGCGTCGGGCGCGATATAGGCGTTGTTGCCGTATTGGGAGGAGTTCGCGATCGCGAGGGTGAAGGCCTCGACGGCATCGCGACCGCCAGGATGGTGAATCGTATAGCGCTCGGGCCGGTAGCTCCACCACGCCTTGGCGCTTTCCTTGAGGTAGCCGGCGAAGCCGCGCGACGTGAGCAGCGCGAAGCGCTCGGCGATGAGCGCCTCGAAGCCGGTGCCGGCGGCGCAGAAAAAGAGATGCTGGTTCACTTTGCCGGCGTCGATGGTCGTCACAGCACCTTCGGCCAGCGCGCGGAACGCGCCCCGGCCGGCGCGCGGGATGCCGAGGTGGCGGCCGAGGCCGTTGCCGGAGCCGCAGGGAATGAGGCCGAACGCGGCGGGCGTGTTGACGAGCGCGCTGGCGACCTCGTTCATCGTGCCGTCACCTCCGATGGCGACGACGAGTTCGCAGCCCTCGTCGACCGCGGCGCGGGCGAGTTCGGTGGCGTGGCGCGGGCGCTCGGTCGAGACGACTTTGCCGTCCCAGCCGCAGTGCGCGATGAACTCCGCCGCCTTGTCGCGCAGGTGCGGGTTGCGGCGATTGGAACCGGAGTGAGGATTGAAGATGAACCGGACTTTCAAGGGGGCGTGCGGAAAGCAGAGCCGAAAGGGGCAGGCGGTTGAAGGCAAAAGGAGTTTGGCAACAATCGCGTGACGCCGTTCTGTGGCCGCGTGAACGGCGTCATCCAGGTGCTCACGGGTTGCACGGCGGTCGGCAAGACCGAGCTGGCGCTGCGCTGGGCGGAGGCGAACGGCGCCGAGATCGTGTCGTGCGATTCGCTGCTGTTCTATCGCGGCATGGACATCGGAACGGCGAAGCCGACGAAGGCCGAGCTCGCGCGCGTGCCGCATCACCTGATCGACGTGTGCGACGTGCGCGAGCCGATGAACATTACGTATTACGTAATGAAGGCGCGGGCGGCGGTGGAGGATGTTTTGGCGCGGCGGAGGCGAGTTTTGGTCACGGGTGGGAGCGGGTTTTATCTCGCGTCGTTCTTCGGGCCGGTGGCGGACGAGGTCGACGTGCCGGCGGCGTTGCGGGAGGAGATTCGGGCGCGGTTGGAGCGTGACGGACTGGCGGCGTTGGTGGAGGAGCTGCGGAAATTAAATCCGGCGGGGCTCGGTGCACTCGACATCGCGAATCCGCGGCGCGTGACGCGCGCGCTGGAGCGTTGCCGGGCGAGTGGACGGCCGCTGGCGGAGTTGCAGGCGGAGTTTGCGGCGCGGCCGGGGCCGTTTGCGGATTTCGAGGTGAGGCTGTGCGAGCTCGTGCGTGAGCCGGTGGAGCTCGAGGAGCGTGTCGAGGCACGCGTGCGGCAGATGCTGCGCGATGGCTTGGTCGCGGAAGTGCGTGGACTGCTCGCGGGCGGGTTGAAGGAGAATCCGAGTGCGGCGAAGGCGATCGGGTATCGCGAGACGATCGATTTTCTCGAGGGGCGGCTGGCGGAGGCGGAATTGCGGCCGGCGATCGTGAAGAATACGCGGGCGCTGGTGAAGAAGCAGCGGACGTGGTTCAAGACGCAGCTGCCGGAGCATCGGCGGGTGGCGGCGGCCGTGGCGCGGGTGGAAGAGCTGTTTGGGTGAGGCGCTTTTGGGGAGGCCACAAAAAGCACAAGAAGCGCAAAGGGGCTGAGGTTGTGATGGAGGACGTGTTGCGAGCGCGATGGGCTCGAGGTGGTCGCCGCCGTCCCGGCGGCGACGCGATGCGGGCGTGAGGTGCGGTGCGTTTGGGGCGCGCGCGAGCGCGCTGACCCACAAGGAACGTGTTCACGAAAAAGGCGGCTCCGGTATGGGAGCCGCCTTGAAGAGGGAGCGTTCGGTGGGCCGTGGCTCGCTTAGAAGCGGAGGCGGGCGCCGATTTGGATGCGCCAGCGCGAGGCGAGCGGGTTGACGGTCGCTTCGCCGGGGACGTAGTTGCCGCTGGAGTTGAGCGTGATACCGCTCGGCTTGATCTGGCCGGTGGAGGTGTAGGCGGCGCTGCCGGCGAGGCGGCGGGCGTAGACGCCGTTGTTGTTGCCGAGTTCCTCGACGTAGCCGAAGGTCTGGCGGCTGAGCCAGTAGCCGAAGTTGATGAAGTCGGCGAAGAGCTCGAGCTCGGCGGGTTTGTAGAGCGGGATCTTTTGGCTGAAGCGGAGGTCGAGCCGGTTCTGCCAGGGCAGGGTGAACTTGTTGCGCGGGGCGTAGCCGCCGGCGTATTTGCCGAGCTCGCTGTTCGCGAAATAGTTCACGTAGGCCTGGGCTTGCGCGGCGGTGAGGCCGGAGAAGTCGACCTTCGAGTCGCTGAGGCCGGTGGGCACGTAGACGAGGTCGTTGCCGGAGACGCCGTCGGTGTTGAGGTCGTTCGAGTAGGCGAAGGAGTAGGGGTTGCCGGTGCGGCCTTCGTAGTAGAGCGAGGCGTAGGATTTCCAGTTCTTGAGGAACTCGAATTCGCGGGTGAGGGTGAGTTGGACGCGGTTCTTGACCTCGAAGTCGGAGGTGGAGACCTCGACGGCGTTTTGGTTGAAGACGGCGTTGCGGGTCCAGCCGTCGACGGCGACGGTCTGGCCGGTGGATTGCGCCTCGGTGGAGCGGCCCTTGGTGAAGGCGAGGTTGGCGGCCCAGTGGTTCTTCATCGGGCGGTCCCACATCAGGGTGGCGTAGGAGCTCTCGCCTTCGGAGACGTTGCGGACGCGGATGACTTCGTTGAAGGCGGTGTTGAAGGCGGCGGCGCTGTTCGAGCCGGCGGAGATGCTGCCGTTCGGGTTGACGACGAAGTTGAAGCGCTGGCGGCCGTCGAGGCCGATGGCGGGGCCGCTGGTGGCGGTGACGACGAGCGGCTTGATGTTCAGGTTGTCGGAGAAGAGCGCGTTGTCCTGCTTGGTGTAGACGTATTCGACGGTGAAGTTGCCGCCGAGGAAGTTGGCCTTCCAGTCGAGCGCGAGGTTGCCGCGCACGACGGCGGGCAGGTGGATTTTGTCCTGTAGGAGGTTGATCGTGCGGCGGGCGTTCGGGTCGCCATCGGTCGCGGCGACGCCGATGGGGCTGGCCGGATCGAACTGGTTGTTGATGTAGCTGACGAGGCTCGGGGGCGGCGTGGCGGTGCTGAGGGTGTTGGTGATGCCGAAGCGGCCGACGCCGGGGTTGGAGAACGAGTTCGAGAAGAACACCCACGGCGCGCGGCCGAGGAACCGGCCGAGGCCGCCGCGGAGTTGCACGGTGCGGCTGTCGTCGATGGACCAGTTGAAGCCGGCGCGCGGCGAGAACTCGGTGACGCCGTCGGGGAGGCCGTCGTTGCGCAGGCCGAAGGCCGACTGGAACGCGGTGTTCAGGATCGGGCGGATGCTGGAGCCGACGAGATCCTCGCGGACGCCGAAGGTGAAGTTGAGGCGCGGGGTCGCGTCCCACTTGGCCTGCGCGTAGAGGCCGGTGATGTCGAATTGGGAGACGTCGGCGACGGGCGTGCCGTTGACGTAGTATTCGCGGCGGAAGGCGTTGGGCGTGTCGGCGAGGAACGAGGCGATGTCGGCGTATTCGAAGAGGCCGTAGGAGCCGGCGCGGAAGAGGTTGAAGAAGTCGCTGTCTTCGCGGTCGAGGCCGGCGGAGAGCGTGAGGTTGTTCAGGAAATAGTCGGCGTGCGCGGCGTAGCTCTTGGTCTCGACGCGGATGATGTTGCCGTGGCGGAACTGCTCGGTGCCGAAGAAGAGGACGCCGTTGTTGATCGCGGCGCCGGCGTTGTTGATGCCGGAGACGCCGAAGATGCGGACTTCGGGGAAGTCGATCGGGCTGGTGGTGAGCTGTTCGTAGGACGTCTTCGCGTAGCGCAGCTCGGTCTTGAGGTCAGGCGTCCAGCTGGAGAAGAGCGTGCCGGCCCAAACTTTTTCGGTGCGTTGCTGGGTGTAGAAGTTCGAGGAGAGGTTCGTGCCGCGGGAGGCGGTGTTCACGAGCGAGGTCGACGGCGCGAACGTGCTCGTGGTGCTGAAGCGGCCGAATTGCGGGAGCGTGCCCTTGGTCTCGTTGTAGCGGACGGAGAGGCGGTGATCGGCGTTGATGCGCCAGTCGATCTTGCCGAGGCGTTTTTCTTCCTGCGTCTCGAGCGGGGAGCCGCCGAAGGTGCCGAAGTCGGCCTTCTTGGTGCCGAGGGCGGTGTTGATCGCGGCGAGCCGGTTGTTGATTGCGGTGAGATCGGCCGAGGCGGGCGTGAAGCCGGGGACGCTGGCGGCGGATTCGCGGTCGAATTTCTCGTAGTTGAGGAAGAAGAAGAGGTGGTCCTTCCAGATCGGGCCG
This sequence comes from Candidatus Didemnitutus sp., assembly GCA_019634575.1. NCBI lineage: Bacteria > Pseudomonadati > Verrucomicrobiota > Opitutia > Opitutales > Opitutaceae > Candidatus Didemnitutus > Candidatus Didemnitutus sp. The sequence continues at coordinate 1,020,245 of JAHCAY010000001.1, read as the reverse complement.
CCGAGGGTGGCGCCCCAGGTTTTCTGGGTGTCGAGCGGCTTGATGCCCTCGATCGGGGCGGAGGAGGTGCCGGAGACGTCCTTTCCGGCGAGATTCTTCGAGGTGTAGTAAGTGTAGACGGAGCCGGAGAACTTGTTGGTGCCGGACTTGGTGACGGCGTTGATCGCAGCGCCGGTGAAGCCGCTGTTGCGGACGTCGTAGGGCGAGATGGAGATCGAGAACTGTTCGACGGTGTCGAGGGAGATGGGATTGAAGAACGACTGGATGCCGGAGGCGTTGAGGCCGAACTGGTCGTTGATGCGCGCGCCGTCGAGGAGGATGGAGTTGTAGCGGTTGTTCTGGCCGACGGCGGTGATCATCTGGTCGTCGCGGTCGGTGATGGCCTGGCGGAAGGTGACGAGCGGGTTCGTGCGGGCCATGTCGCCGATGGAGCGCTTGGCGGAGGGCTGCGCGGCGAGGCGGGCGGAGGTGAGGACGGAGCCGGCGCCGTTGGCGGTGGAGTCGAGGTCATCGTTCGTGGCGGTGACCTTGAAGGCGTCGAGCTTCACGATCTCGGAGTTGAGGGTGAGGTTGACGTCGATTTCGCGACCGAGCTCGGTGGTGACTTCACTGACGCTGCCGGTGGTGTAGCCGGCGGCGGTGGCGGTGACGGTGTAGGGGCCGCCGGGCGGGAGGCCGCGGAAAGTGAAATGGCCGTTGGCGCGCGTGGTGGCGGTGAACACGGCGTTGGTGGGGACGTGCGTGGCGACCACAGTCGCGCCGGCGAGCGGTGCGCCGGCCTTGTCGGTGACGGCGCCCGTCATGCCGGAAGACACGATGCCTTGGGCAAACGCGTTCGGCTGGAGCCCGAGCGCGGCGATGAACAGAAACACCGGCAGAAGGAATCTGCCGAGGAGGGGGGACTTTGGCTTCATTGGTGCAGTGCGCCGTTCGGTGCACGGCCCATGCCACGGCAGTGGGTATCACGGCGTGGCGTGGGGCGCGTCGTGTCCGGCGATTAAGTGCGTGCGGTGATAGGCACGCGCTTCGACTGCGTCCAGTGGAGTTTTGCGCCAAATGGGAAAAATAGGTGACCCATTCGCCCGGATTTTTGCGTCCGGGGCGCGCGGCGACGAAGCGTTAAATCACGGCTTTTTCGGCGCGCTGTTGACCAGGTCGAACAGGCGCTGATCGGCGGCGTTCGGGCCGGGTGACGCCGAACTGCCCGGCGCGTTCGATTGCGGCAAGGCGCCGACCGGCATCATCGGTGCGGGCGCGCCCGAGGCTTGGGCGATGAGGTTGCGCGCGGCGGCGGCGTTGGTGCCGTTCGGGAAGCGCGCGAGGTAGGCGGTCCAGGTTTCGATCGCCTTGGCGGGATTCTTGAGGTCCTCAAGGTAGAGGCCGCCTTGGTTGAAGAGGCTGAACTCGTGCTGCGGGTTCATGCGCTGGGCGAGCTCGTATTGGGTGAGCGCGTCCTGCGGGCGGCCGGTGAAGCGGTAGGCGTTGCCGAGGTCGGTGCGGATGTCGGCGTCGTCGTTGCCGAGTTTGATGGCGGACTCGTAGCGGCGGATGGCTTCGGGCCAGTTTTGGTGGTCGTAGTAGAAATTGCCCAGCGTGCGCTCGGCTTGCGCGGGCACCATGCCGGCGGTGAGGTCGGCGGGCGGCGGGTGATTGATGTCGGCGGGCGTGGCGCCCATCCCGGTGCCGGCGGCGTTGGCGTTGTTCATCGCGGCCATCGCGGATTGGAGTGAGGCGGCGCGATCGAGCTGGGGGCGCAGGGCGAGGTAAGTGATCGTGGCGCCGAGCAGCGCGCCGACGATGCCGACCATGAGGAACGGAATCCAGAACGACGGTTGCGCGGGCGGCGGCGTGGAGGGCGCGGACGGTTTGGCCATGGCGATGAAGCTGGCGCGAGCGGCGCGCGGCGTCGAGCGCGGGCGCGTGGCGTTTGTTGGCGAAGATGTCGCGGGTGTTGCGCGAGGTGCGCGGCGAGGTGACCGCGATTCGGGCCGCGTCCGGAGGTCGCGGGCCAGCTTAGGCGAGCAGGGCGCCGCCGATGGGGGCGAGCTTGGCGGTGAAGTGGCGGAGCAGCGGCGGCGCTTCGACGAGGCGCATGCCGCGGATGCGCGATTTCAAGGTGTTCACGTGGACGAGCACTTCGGCGAGGTAGTCGACGTGGCTCTGCGTGTAGACGCGGCGCGGGAAGGCGAGGCGGACGAGTTCCATGGGAGACGGTTTCTCAGTGCCATCGGGCTGGCGGCCGAACATCACGGAGCCGATCTCGACGGAGCGCACGCCGCCTTCGAGGTAGAGCGCGCAGGAGAGTGCCCAAGCGGGGAACTCGCTTTGCGGGATGTGCGGGAGCATGCCTTTCGCGTCGATGTAGATCGCGTGGCCGCCGGTCGGCTGGACGATCGGCACGCCGGCGGCGGTGAGTTTTTCGCCGAGGTATTCGACGGAGCGGATGCGGTAGTGGAGGTAGTTTTCGTCGAGCACTTCGCGCAGGCCGACGGCGAGAGCTTCGAGGTCGTAGCCGGCGAGGCCGCCGTAGGTCGGGAAGCCTTCGGTGAGGATGAGATTGTTGCGGCACTTCGCGGCGAGGGTGTCGTCGTTGAGCGCGAGGAAGCCGCCGATGTTCACGAGGCCGTCCTTCTTCGCGGACATCGTGCAACCGTCGGCGTAGCTGAACATCTCGCGCGCGATCTCGAGCGGAGTGCGGTCGGCCTGGCCGGGCTCGCGCTGTTTGATGAACCACGCGTTCTCGGCGAAGCGGCAGCAATCGAGGATCAGCGGCACGGCGTGGCGTCGGCAGATCGCGGCGGCGTCGCGGATGTTGGCGAGCGCGACGGGTTGGCCGCCGCCGGAGTTGTTCGTGACGGTGATCATGGCGAACGGCACGCGGCCGGCGTTTTCGGCGAGGCAGCGTTCGAGCGCGGCGAGGTCGATGTTGCCCTTGAACGGCGCGACGAGCGCGGGTTGCGTGGCTTCGGCGCAGCGCAGATCGACGGCGCGGACGCCGAGCGCTTCGAGGTTGGCGCGCGTGGTGTCGAAGTGCGTGTTGTTTGGGACGACCTGGCCGGAGGCGCAGGCGCTGGAGAACAGGATGCGTTCGGCGGCGCGGCCTTGGTGCGTGGGGATGATGTGCTTGAGGCCGGTGATGTCGCGGACGGCCTGCTCGAATTTGAAGAAGGAGCGCGCGCCGGCGTAGGACTCGTCGCCTTGCATCATGCCGGCCCATTGGGCGGCGGACATGGCGCCGGTGCCGGAATCGGTGAGGAGGTCGATGATGACGTCCTCGGCGCGGAGCTTGAAGAGGTTGTAGTCCGCGGCCGTGAGTGCGGCGACGCGCTGCTCGCGCGTGGTGAAGCGGATGGGCTCGACCGCCTTGATGCGGAACGGCTCGATGATGGTCTTGAAGTGCATGCGGGGTTTTTGCCCGCAGGATATCGCCGCGCACGACGCGCGTGCCAACGGAAAGTAGGTAGGCCGTTTGGGCTAGCGCGTCCGCGGATCGGTTCGGAGCCGGGTCGGGGAAAAGAAAAAAGCCCCGCGGTGGGCGGGGCTTGGCGGCCCGCGGGGACGCGGACCCTCCGGCAAAAGTTGTTACTGGAGCGACAGGCCGTAGCGCTGGAGGGCGCTGCCTTCGAGGCGGTAGAGCGCGGTGTAGGAGTTGCGGAGCGCGACTTTCGATTGGAGCTCGGCGACTTTGGCGGACTCGAGATCGTTCTGCGCTTCAAGGACGCGGCGGGAGGTGGAGAGGCCGGCGCTGAAGCGGGCTTGCTCGAGCTCGTATTGCTTCTCACTGAGCGCGCGGGCTTGCGCGGAGATTTTCACGGTTTCGGTGTTGGTCTCGACGGCGCGGACGGCGGCGCGGACTTGCACCTCGATGCTTTGTTCGAGGGAACGGACGCTGATTTCCTGCTGGTTGACCGTGGCGAGAGCCTGGCGGTAACGGGCGCGGTCGGCTTTCTGGCCCCAGGGCACGTTGACGGTGAGGTCGACTTGCCAGGAGTTGCTGTCGCGGTCGAGCGCGCTGCTGACGGCGGACGAGTAACTGGTGGCGGAGGGATAGGAATTGAAGCCGACGGCGCCGCCGACGCTGACGTCGGGGAGGCGGTTGCTCTTGGCGACGCGGGCGTCGAGCTGGAGCTGGTCGAGGAGGAGTTTGGCGGCGATGTAGTCGGGCTGGTGGAGTTTCGCGGCGTTGTAGGATGAGGCGAAGGTGGGCATCTCGGGCGTGGCGGACGGGAGGGCGACGGTGCCGACGGCGGAATCGAGTTCGAATTGGCCGATGAGGGCGAGGAGAGCTTCCTCGGAGTCCTTCACGTTTTGCTCGGCAAGGAGGACGCTGCGGCGGGCGTTGGCGACGCCGACGTCGGCTTGGAGGACGTCGAGGTCGGTGGCGACGCCGGTCTGGCGGCGGGTCTTGGCTTCGTCGAGCAGGCGTTCGGCGAGCGCGAGGGAGAATTTGAAGACTTCGCGTTGTTCGCGGGCGTAGGCGAGGGCGTAGTAGGCGTTCTCGGTGCGCTGGATGATGTCGAGGACGTCGGCTTCGTAGCCGAGGTTGGCGCGTTCGAGGCCGATTTGGGCGCGCTTGATGGTGGCGCGGTTCACTTCGAGGCCGGCGCCGGCGAGGAGCGGCTGGCGGAGAGAGACGGTGAGGTCGGCGTTGTAGGCCGGGTTGACGGCGGAGAGGTAGGAGGTCTCGGTGCGATCGAGCTTGGTGCTGACGGACGCGGTGGTGCCGGTTTGGAAGACTTCGCTGACGCTGAGGCGCGTGTCGCCGGTCTTGACCTTGGTGCCGGGGGTGGTGCCGTCCTGCGTGGTGCGGGAAATGCCGCGCGAGGTGCTGAAGGAGAAGTTCGGCAGGTAGGCGCTCTGCGCGATGTCGATCTGGTCCTTCGCGATTTGCGGGCTGAGGCGGCCGGCTTCGAGGGTGAAGTTGCGCTGGAGCGCGCGCTTGATGGCGGCGTCGACCGTGAGGCTGTCGGAGGCGGGCGCGGCGGTTTGCGCGGCGAGACCGAGGGCGGAGACGAGAAGGGCCGTGGAGGCGAGGGCGAGGCGGCGGAGGTTCATTCGGTTATCGGAAAGGAGTGGAAAAAGGACACGCGGGCGGCGCGAAAGTTGGATGATTTTGCGGGTGATACGTGCGATGGCGCGCGATCCCTGCGAGGTCAGCGAGTATGCGGGTGGCGAGCGGGGCGGCAGGGGGATTGCGGGCGGGCGGTCATTCGACGGGATAGACGGCGTGCTGGCCAGCGAGTTACGCGTGAGACGCGAATCGAACGGTGGGAAAAAACGAAGGGGCGCAGCGAACTGCGCCCCCGGGGGAATGCGACGCGACTTGCGCGAGGCGCGTGGTCAGGGCGCGGCGTTCTTCGCGGGCGCGTGCTTCTTCAGCTCGGCTTCGACGAGGGCGGAGAGCGTGGCGCTCTCGTTTGCGGCCGCGGTGTATTGCGCGAGTTGTTTCTGAATCTCGGCGTAGCGCGGGTTGGCGGTCGAGGTGTCGGGGAGCTTGCGATCGACGACGAGCGTGAAGACGCCCTTGTCGCCGGTGGCGACCATCTCGGAGACTTCGCCCTTGTCGAGGAACGACTGGATGGCGCCGTAGGCGGCGTAGGGGAGATCTTGCGGGGGCTGGCGGACCGAGAAGTTGGCGTAGGATTTGACCTCAAGCTTTTCGGCTTTGGCGACGTCCTCGAATTTGCCGGACTTGGCGGCGGCTTGGAGTTTGGTGCGGAGAGCCTTGCCGGCTTCGACGAAGCGCTTGCGCTTCTCGGCTTCCTTGTAGTCGGCGGCGACCTTGTCTTTCACTTCGCCGAGCATCGGCTTGTGGCCGGGCAGGGAATCGTTCCAGAGGAGGACGATGTAGCCGTCGGGCGAGGGGACGGGGTCGGAGAAGAAGCGGTCCTTGTCGAGGCGCGAGATTTGTTCGGCGTAGTTCGCGAGCCACGGACGGTCGGCCGGCGGGTTGTCGAAGGTGAAGGCCGGGAGCTGGATGGCGGTGCGGTGTTGCGCGGCGAGGAGCGCGGTGAGGTCGGCGGAGTTGGCGGCGACCTTGCGCTCGTAGACGGCGACGGTGAAGTCGTTGGCGGCTTTCGAGGCGCGGCTGCGGCCGGCGGCGTCCTTCATGACTTGCTCAACTTGGGCGCGGACTTTCGGGAAGTCGTCGGTGGGAGTCTTCGACGCGTCGGCGAGTTTGGTGGCGTCCTTCTTGTCGTCGGCGGGCGTGGGGAAACGATTTTTGTTGGCCTCGTAGAACGCGCGCATTTCCGGCTCGGTCGGAGCGACGGGCGGGACGAACTCGGCGGTCTTGAACTCGACGAGGCTCAGCTTCGGGCGGGCGGGCACCTCGTAGCGAAATGCGTTTTCGTCGAAGAATTTTTGGAGCGCCATGTCGTTGACCTGCACACCGGCGTCGAAGGACGCGTAGTCCCACGAGGCGACGGCGAGCGACCAGGTGGCGTCGGAGCGTTTGAGCTGCTCGGCGACGTCGGAGGGCAGCACGTAGCCGGGGCCGGAGATGATCTTGCCGAGGGCTTCGAGGCGCGCGTCGTCGCGGAAAACGCGGTTGGCGTCAGCGATGGTGAATTCGGGCGAGGTCTTGAGACTGTCTTCGAATTGCTTGTAGCGGGTCTGGTCGAAGGCGCCTTGCTCGTTCTTGAAGGCGGGGAGATTGCCGATGAAGGCGCCAAGTTCCTTCTCGGTCGGCGCGGGGACATGGAGATCGTCGGCCAGCGCGAGGCCGGCGATGCGGCCGAGCGAGTATTCCTGGAGCTGCGCGTTGGAGGCCTGATAGGCGCCGCGGAGCTGGGCGGAGAAGTTGCCGTCGCGGAAGATGCGACGGGCTTCCTGCTCGCTGCCCAGGTTGTGGCCGTAGAACGGCTGCTCGAGGAGCTTGTTGCCGGCGCGGCCGATGCCGGGGGCGGCGCCGATCGTGAAGATGAACGAGATGATGGTGACGCCCAGGAGCACCGCGAAGACAGTCCGGAAGTGCTTCTGGAAGTAGATTTGAATCCAGGAAATCATGGAATGGAAACGTTCTGGCTAGGGCGCGCCCGGGGGGCTGTCAACCGCGGGTTCCGGTGGAGGCGCGTCAGGATAAATCCGCGCGGGCGGTCGGGCGGCAGCGGACAGATTTTCACTCAGAAAACAATTGGCGGCGCGCGGCGGCCGTCATGCAATCGGACATGGTCTCATCGCATCGCGACTCCCGTTCCGCCGCGGTGCGCGTGTGGGAGCGCCTGACCGATTGGACGATGCGGCGCTTGACCGCAGTGCCGCAGGGAGGCCGGCGCGCGGCGATCGGCTGGATCGTCTTGCTCCTCGCGGCGATCGGCTGGGTCGACTACGTGACCGGCACGCGGGTCTCGATGGGGTTCTTCTATCTGTTCCCCGTCGCATTGTCGGTGCTCTGGCTGGGGGTCGGTGCGGGGGCGACGATGGCGATCGCGAGTTGGCTGGTGCGCGTCATGGCCGATCTGACGAACGATCTGGGAGCCTGGCACCAGACGTGGCTGTGGTGGAACTCCGCGACGGCGCTGCTGATATATTTCACCGTGATCTGGATTCTGCACACGCTGATCCAGCTGCATCGCCAGCTCGAGCAGCGCGTGGCCGAGCGCACGGCGGAGCTCGAACTCGAGACGCTGAAGCGACAACAAGTCCAACGCGAGCTGCTCGAACTCAGCGAGAACGAGCGCAGCGCGATGGGACGGGAATTGCACGACCAACTCGGGCAACACCTCGTGGGCACCGCGATGGCGGCACAGGTGCTCGCGCAGCGACTGCACGCGCATGACGAGAACGGCGCACGCGAGGCGCGCAAGATCGCCGATCTCGTGGAGCAGGGGATCGCCCAGACGCGCCAGCTCGCGCGGGGCTTGCTGCTCGAACGGATCGAGCCCGAGCGGCTGGCCTCGGAACTGGTCGAGCTGTGCGCGGGCTTGCGGCAACAGTTCCCCAAGGTGAATTGCGGGGCGAGCGTCGAGACGCCGTCAGGGCTGGCGGACGCGGCGGTGGCCGCGCAGATTTTCCGGATTGCGCAGGAGGCGGCGCGCAACGCCTGCCGGCACAGCGGCGCCACGCGCGTGACGGTGACGTTGCGGCAGGTGGGGCCGGACCTGTTGGTCTCGGTGGAGGACGACGGGCGCGGGTTGCGGCCGGACGACGGGCGGACGGCGGGAATGGGGCTGCGCATCATGCGGCATCGCGCGGAGCACCTCGGCTCGCGGTTGCTCATCACCTCGCAGCGCGGGCGCGGCACGCGGATCATGTGCGCGGTGCCGCTCACGGGCGGAGGCGGCAGAATTTCCCATGAAAACAGAGACGATTCGAATCTTTCTGGTCGATGATCACCCGTTGGTGCGCGAGTGGCTCGAGCAGCTGCTGCGCGGCGAGCCCGGTTTCGAAGTCGTCGGGCAGGCCGAGGATGCGGCGAGCGCGCTCGCCGCGATGCGGGCATCGGCACCGGACATCGCCATCGTCGATCTCACGCTGCGTTCGGGCACCGGGCTCGATTTGATCAAGGATCTGCGGGCGCAGCTGCCGGCAGTGCGGGTCATCGTGCTGTCGATGCACGAGGAGCTCGCGCAGGTGGAACGGGCGCTGCGCGCGGGCGCGGCCGGCTACGTGATGAAGCGCGAGTCGACGACTCGCATCGTGGAGGCGATCCGCACGGTGCGCAGCGGCAGCGTCTACGCGAATCCGGAAGTGCTGTCGCGGCTGGCCGAGCGCATGGTGGGCCGGCGCAACGCACCGGGCACGGTCGATGCGTTGAGCGATCGCGAGCTCGAAGTGTTTCGGCGGATGGGCGAAGGTCACGCGACGAAGCGCATCGCGACCGATCTCGGCGTGAGCATGAAGACCGTGCAGGAGTATCAGGCACGCATCAAAGACAAGCTGGGTCTCGCCGATGCGACGGAGCTCATGCGCGCCGCGGTGCGTTGGACCGAGGGAGTGTTGTGATCGGACGCACGTCCGGGCGAGTCTGACAGAAGGATTATGCCCGGTCCTACAGACGAAAAATCCCCGATGCGGTAATCTCCCGCCCGCGTGTTGGGTTTTCAACTCGACTTAGTTTAGCACTACGTGCCGCTCGCTTGGGTGTTCAACCAAGCGAGCGGTTTGCTTTTGGCGGGGCGCGTCAGTGGCTATCGGGCGCGACGAAGGGCGCGCGAGTGACCTTTGACTCGAAGCTTTCGAGCAGTTCGTCGAGTGTCTGGCCGCCGATCGCTTCCGGAAGGACCGCGGCGAGCCGTGCGTGATAGTGGGCGAGGATGGGATCGACGCTGTCGAGCATCTCGCCGCTGGGCGATTCGCCGTAGTGGACGAAGAGTTGCTGGAACTGGAGCAGCGTGACCTTGTTGAGCGGCCGCGCGGGTTGGTAGCGGTAGTCGTTCGGATCCTTGTCCTCGGCGGAGGGGAGCTGCGCGATGAGCTGGAGATCGCAGAGGCGGTTGAGGCTTTCGTTGAGGACCTGCGAGGGCACGCGGATGCGGTGGGCCAGTTGCGTGACGGAGTAGGGCGCGAGGCACTCCTTGAAGCGCCGTGCGATGAGCAGGAGCACGAGGAGCGAGAGGCTTTCGCGGGCGAAGTGATTCAGGCTGTGCCACGCGGTCTGGCTGCTGCGATAGTGGACGTTCTGCACCGCATAGGTGATCTGGCCGCCGACGAGCACGAAGAACCAGAAAATGTAGAGGCCGAGCATGAGCACGATCGGGAGCGCGACGGAGCCGTAGAGGCTCTTGGAGAGAACGACGCGCTTGAAGTAGAGGAACGCGAGCGTGTTGTTCAGCAGCAGGAGTGCAGTGACGACGATCGCGCCGATCAGCGCGGCGGTCCAACGCACACGGGTGTTGGGAATCGCGCGGTAGAAGAGCGTGAGGACGATCACCAAAAGCACGGCCGACGAGGAGGGCAGCATCCAGGCGAACAGCGCTTTCAGGTGTCCGCCCATCGGGAGCTTTTCGAGAAACACGCCGATGAACGTGCCGGCGGACAGCAGCGTGAACGACGTGAAGAACAGCAGCGCGCCGAGCGTGATGACGGTCCAGTAATATACGATGCGCGTCAGCCAGCTGCGGCCGCGGCGCACGCCCCAGATGTCGTTGAAGGCATTCTCGACCGTTGTGAACAATTGCACGGCGATGATGAGCAGTGTCAGCAAGCCGAGCGCACCCGCCGCGCCGGAGCGCGAGCTCTCGATGAGATGCGTGATGAATTTGACGAGTTCCGGATCGGGCTGGGCTGTCGCCGCGGCGCGCGGGCCGGGTGGCGCGGCCTCTCGCAGCTCGGGTGGGGCGTCGTCCTCCGGTTCGGTGACGGTGGCGCGATCGTATTGCGCCACCTGCGGGGCGACGAACGAAATGATGTTGTTCAGGCTGCGCGCGAGGATCACCGGATCGCGATCGCCGAGCGCGAAGCCGGCGATGAGCACCGTGAGCGCGACGAGAGGGCCGAGACCGAGCAGCGAACTGTAACTGAGCGCGGCGGCGCGCGCGGCGACCTTGAGTTCCTGCAGGCCGGAGATCGTGATCGAGATCACACGGAGCACCGCGTAGGCGCGGCCTTTGAAAGAGCGATCCCGCGCCGTGGCGGCGGCCCAGATGTCGGTGTGCCAGAGCCGCTGGAGACGGGCGGCGAGTTGTTTCAGCCAGTTCATGCGGGCGCGGCGCGGGCGGCCGCGGTGTTCAGAGCAGATTCATCGCCGCCAGCGCGCCCATGCCGCCGATGCCGGCGAGCAGCGCGACGCCGAGCGGAATGTAACTGAGGAAGATCGTGCTGAAATAAAGTCCCGCTGAGCCGGCGGCCAGCGCGGCGATCGCGACCGGTTCGCCTTGGGTCCAGAGGATGAAGCCGAGGAAACCGAAACCGAACACGGCGCGGAAGCGCACGAAGGGGTAGAGGCTGATGACGCCGAGCAGAAGCAGAAGACCGAGGAAGAGATCGAGCGCGCCGAGGAAGACGAGCGGCTTGTCGAGCAGCTTGCCGAAATCCAGCGCGGTGAGCGCCTCGAGGCCGGGCAACATGAGCGCCACGGCGCTGACGAACATGATGACCGCGGCACCCTTGGTGCCCCACATGGCGGCCTTCATCATGTCGAGAGACTTGTCCTTCTTGCCCTTCGTGTCGTCGGTTTTGCCTTCGGCGGCGTCGAGGAATTGCTGGACGGTGATGGCGGGGGCGTTGTCGCCGGCTTGGTTGACGGTCTTGAATTCCTTCTCCTTGAAACCGAGCTTCTTTTTCTCGGGCCAGATGGAGGCTTTCAGCGACTCGTTGCTGCCGAAGGTGAGCCACTGCTCGCTGGCCGGATCGTAGTAATAGGTGTCGACGGTGACCTGGCCGGCCTCGGCGAGCGAGGCGAGTTGCTCGACGGTGAACGGGCCGCGCGCCTCGGCGTCGTTGATGCCGCGGACGTAGTAATCGGGGCTGGAGGAGGGGGAAGCGCCGCTCGACATAGTGGCGGGAATGTTGGGCTGGCTCCGGACACCGGCAAGAGTGAATTGGTCCGCAAACGGCCCGGAGTGCGACCGAGAGGAAAGCTTACGCGGATTTAAAAAGTTGGGGCGAGCTCCGCACGCGCGTTGACCCCGTCGTCCGTGGCGGGAGCATCTTGCTCCCGGTCTGCCACACGTGAGCTGGAAGCTCCCGCTACCTTTTGCGGCCGGCTTCGTGAACGATGCTCACATGCGCTCGAGCGTGCGGAGGCCGAGCAGGTGCAGGCCGGTTTCGAGCACGATGAGCGTGCGGTGGCAGAGCAGCAGCCGCCGCGCGCGCACGGCCGGATCGTCGACGATAACCTTGTCGGCGGCGTAGAACGCGCTGTAGGCGCCGGCGAGCTCGAAGAGATACAGGCAGAGGAAGTGCGGGCGCAGTTGATTCGTGGCGAGCTGCACGGCGTCGGCGAATTGCACGAGCTTGCGGGCGAGGGCGAGTTCCTGCGGCGTCTCGGGCGCGGACGCGCCGGCAGTCGGCGGCTGCGTCGGATCGAGCTCGGCTTTGCGGAAAATGGAGCGCACGCGCGCGACGGCGTAGAGGAGATACGGCGCGGTGTTGCCGTCGAGGGCGAGCATCTTGTCCCAGGAGAAGACGTAGTTGCTCGAACGGTTTTGGGCGAGGTCGGCGTATTGCACGGCGCCGACGCCGACAGCGCGGGCGATGTCGCGGCGCTCGGCTTCAGGTAGCTCGGGGCTTTTTTCCGTGACGAGAGCGAAGGCGCGTTCTTCGGCTTCATCGAGCAGCGCCTTGAGTTTGATCACGTCGCCGCTGCGCGTCTTCAGGGCCTTGCCGTCTTCGCCGGTGACAGCGCCGAAGGTGACATGGTGCAGCTCGGGCACGCGGTAATTTTTCGCCGCGAACCATTTTCTCACCGTGAGGTAGAGTTGTTCAAAGTGGTCGGCCTGGCGGAAGTCGGTGACGACGACGATGCCGTCGGCTTGGAAATGCTCGGCGCGATACGCGGCGGTCGCGAGATCGGTAGAGGCGTAGTTCGACGCGCCGTCGGCTTTGCGGATGAGGAACGGTTGCGTCTTGAAGCGCGGATGCTCGGGATGGAAGACGACGAGCGCGCCTTCGCTTTCCTGCGCGAGGCCGGTTTCGGTGAGCTCGCGATAGATGCGCTCGACCTTGTCGTTGTAGAACGATTCGCCGAGGTTGTGGTCGAAGGTGATGCCGAGGCGGTCGTAGATCTGCTGGAACGCGGCGAGGCTGACCTCGGAGAATTTTTTCCAGAGCGCGACGTTCTCGGGATCGCCGCTCTGGAGTTTCACGAGTTCGCGGCGCGCCTCGTCGAGTTCGGGCGAGCCATCCGGCGTGGCGTTGTTGCCGAGTTTGTAGAGGCGCTCGAGTTCCTCGATCGCGTCGGTCGCGAGCGCGGCAGGATCGGCCCAGCGCTTGTAACCGTAGATGAGTTTGCCGAACTGCGTGCCCCAGTCGCCGAGATGGTTGTCGCGAATCACGCGCGCGCCGGTGAACGCGAGCAAGCGGCAGATCGCTTCCCCGATGACGGCCGAGCGGAGGTGGCCGACGTGCATTTGCTTCGCGGTGTTCGGCGACGAGTAGTCGACGACCCAGGTTTGCCGCGCGTGCTCGGTGGCGGCACCGGAGTGCAGGTGTTCCTCAGAGTCATAGCGTGCGAGCCAGGCGAGAAGCGTGGCGGGCTTGAGGCGGAAGTTGATGAAGCCCGGACCGGCGAGCGTGATGTCGAAGGCTGCGCGGGTGTCGGCGTCGAGCGCGTCCACGACTTGCTGGGCGAGCGCGCGCGGGTTTTGCTTCTCGCGCTTGGCGAAGGCGAGGGCGCCGTTGGCTTGGAAATCGCCGTGGGCCGGATCGGCCACCCGAACCTCCGGCTGGAAGCCGCGCTCGGCCAGCCCCAAGCGGGCGGCGGCAGCCCGGAGGGCCGCATCAACGTGGCTGGCGACGTGAAAGGGGAGGTCCATCCGGGCATTGAGAAATTGCGCTTGGCCCTGAGCAAGAAGGATTTTTGCGGCCTGCCCCGTCCGCGGATTTACCAAGCGGGTCGCCGCCGGAAATCGCGTGCTATCGCTACTTTAGACTTGCTTAAACACGCGAAACTCTTTGTCTTTGCGGGCTTTGCGCCGCCCGGCCCGGCCGGGATTCTTTTATCCACCGTGACACATTCCATGAGAAAACGTCCCATTCCGACGCGCCGATTCATCAAGCCGTCGTTCACCTCGTTGATCGAGAAGAAACGCGATAATGGCGAATTCACCCAAGAGGAGATTCGCTATCTGATCGACTCGACCCTCGACGGTGAGATGCCTCAGCACCAGCTCGCTGCGCTCCTGATGGCGATTTATTTCGCCAACATGTCCGCGCAGGAGACGGCGATTCTCACGGAGGAAATGATGCTCTCTGGCGAAGTGATCGATCTCTCGCACATCACCAAGCCGAAGATCGACAAATACTCGACCGGCGGCGTCGGCGACAAGACCGCCCTCGTGCTCGCCCCGCTCGCGATGGCCAGCGGCGTCGTCGTCCCGATGATGGTGGGCGTCGAACAGCAGTTCGTCATCAGCGCGCTCGACAAGCTCGCGGCCGTCCCCGGCTTCAAGAGCCACCTGAGCATCCAGCAGTTCACCGACCAGCTCGCCCGCGTCGGCGGCGCGATCGTCGAGCAGAGCAAGGAGCTCGCCCCGGCCGACCAGAAATTCTACGATCTCCGCCTCGACACCGGCACGATCCCGAGCCTCCCGCTCATCACCGGCAGCGTGCTCTCCAAGAAGCTCGCCGAGGGCGCCGAAGGCCTCGTCATCGACGTGAAGTGGGGCAACGGCTCCTTCATCAAGGACCTCGAGCAGGCCAAGCAGCTCGCACGCTCCATGACCCGCGTCGGTCGCTCGATGAAGCGCCGCTGCGTCGCGCTCGTCACCGACATGAACCAGCCGCTCGGCGACTCCGTCGGCACCGCGCTCGAAATCAAGGAAGCCATCCAGCTCCTCAAGGGCGAAGGCCCTGAGGACATGAAGGAACTCGTCCTCAAGCTCGGCATGGAAATCGTCCGCCTCGCCGGCGTCGCGGGCTCCACGCTCTCCGCCAAGCAGACGGTGCAGCGCCACCTCAGCGACGGCTCCGCGCTCGAGAAGTTCAAGGACATGATCCGCGCCCAGGGCGGCGACACGTCCTTCATCGATCATCCAGAAAAATTCCCGACGGCCCGCCACATCCGCAAGCTGCCCGCCCCGAAGCGCGGCTACGTGCACACCATCAATGCGGCCTTCATCGCCAAGGGCGTCTCCATCCTCGGCGCTGGCAAGGACTCGCACGGCAAGGTCGACCACGCGGTCGGCGTGTCCGAGATCAAGAAGGTCGGCACGCAGGTGAAGCAGGGCGAGCCGCTCATGATGATTCACTACAACGACGAATCGAAGCTCGAGCAGGCGCTGGACTACTTCAAGGAAGCCTACCGCCTCGCCCCGAAGCGCCCGATCCCGCCGCCGCTCGTCGTCGAGCGCGTCGCCTGACGCGAGAAAGTTTTGCCGCCGTTGCTTTCGGCACCCCTGGCCGGTCCTGTGCACACGGGACCGGCCTTTTTTGCCCGCGAGAAATGAGTCGCGCGCCGTGACCCTCCGCGTTTCCGTGGAAGCGATGGCCGAAGAATTCGACGACGAACTCGAGAACCAGCCCGCTGCCGCGCCGGAGCCGAATGCGCTCATGCGCGAGAAGGCGCGCCCTGCCACGCCCGAGGAGAAGGCGCTGTGGCCGCGGCCGTGGGCGCAGCTGAAGTTCGTCACGTTCCAGCCGGCGATCTTCCCGCGCATGCTCGGTGACGTCTCGCGCGACGCGCGGCCGGGCGACTTTGTTTCCGTCTACGACAAGTTCGGCAATCGCATCGGCGCGGGGCTTTTCAACCCGCGCGCCAAGATGCCGCTGCGCGTCGTCACCCACACCGCCGAGGCGGTGGGCGAGGAGTATTTCGAGACGGCGTTGCGCCGCGCGGTCGCGTTGCGCCGCGACATGTTCAAGCTCGACGAAGTCACCGACGCCTACCGCGTTGTCGGTTCCGACGGCGACGGCATCAGCGGACTCACGATCGATCGCTACGGCGACACGCTGTTCTGCGACGTCTACTCGCTCGGCATTTTCCAGCGCCTGCCGAAGTGGCTGCCGCTGCTGCACGAGCTGCTCGGCACGAAGCACGTCCGCGTCCACGTCGATCACGACCTCGGCAGCCTCGAGGGCATCAAGCCGTCGATGATGCGAGAAATCACCGCGAGCGCGCCCGACAAGGTGCGTGTGCGCGAACACGGCGTGCGCTTCGAGGTGGACTTCGCCGAGGGGCACAAGACCGGCTTCTTCTGCGACCAGCGCGACAACCGCCGGCGCTTCGGCCAGCTCGCGAAGGGGCTGCGCGTGCTCGATCTGTGCAGCTACACCGGTGGCTTCTCGATCAACGCCGCGCTCGGCGGTGCGACGGAGATCACCGCAGTCGACCTCGACGAAAAGGCCGTCGCGCAAGGCCGCCGCAACGCGAACCTCAATCAGGTTTCCCCGAACAAACTGAAGTGGGTGCACGCCGACGCGTTTGCTTACGCTCGTCAGATGCAGAAGAACGGCGAGCAGTTCGACCTCGTGCTGTGCGACCCGCCGAAGTTCGTCATGACGCGCGAGCCGGCCGGCGCAGCCGAGGGCATGAGGAAATACGCCGACCTGAACACCATCGCCGCGAGCCTCGTGAAGCCTGGCGGCCTTTTCGTCACGTGCTCGTGCTCGGGCTTGGTTTCACTCGAGGATTTCGAGCAGGTCGTGATCAAGGGCGTGCACCGGCTGAATCGCCGCTTGCAACTCTTCGATCGCACCGGCCCGGGCGTGGACCATCCGGTTTATTCGAACTGCCTCGAGAGCCGTTACCTCAAGGTGCTCTGGGCGCGAGTGGTATAAGAAGCTGAAACCAGTCAGCGGCGAAAGACCGCTGCGCCGCCGCCCGAAACGGCTTGCTCCAGCTGGGAGTGGCGGCTGGCTTTTCGACGCGGGCCAACCTAACCATGAAATCGATCCTCCCTTGCCAGTTGATTGGCCTTGTCTTGGCGGCCTTCACCGTCGCGCTCAGTTCGTGCGCAAATTCCGCCGGCTCCAGAGTCGTCCCTCATCCCGTGCACAATGCCCTCCATTTTTCCGGCGACTATGTCGAGGTGTCAAAGTGCGACGTTCCTCCGCATGCGATACGCCAGGCCGTGCCTCATTACCCGGCGGAGCTGCGACGCGCGGGCTACAGCGGAGAGGCGCGCCTGTGGTTCATCGTCGAAACCGACGGACGTGTGATCGAAATCCAGATCGAAGACGCCTCCAGCGTGGAATTCGGTGAAGCCGCGCGCGCGTCGATTTCGCAGTGGAAGTTTTCGCCTGGGATAAAATCCGGTCAGGCGGTGCGCACACTTTGCCAGATAGTCATGCCGTTCACGCTCATGGAGTGAGCGGGACGCGTCACCGCAGCAGCGCCGCGGCGCACCAGAGCAGCGGCGCTTGGCCGTGGAAGTCGCCGGTGATGCGCGGGCGCTTCAGATAGTGCTCGCGATCGGCGCGGATGCCGGTGCCGGCGCAGACTTCGCGGAGATTGGCGTCGGCGTCGAGGTAAGTGAGCAGCGCGAGCCAGCCCTTACGCGCGGCCGGGCCATAGGTTTTTTCGTCGAGCACGCCGAGTTGCACGCCGGTGATGAATGCGTAGGTGAACATCGCCGTGCCTGACGTTTCTGCGTAGGAGTCCGGGCCGTCGATGAGCTGGTGCCACATGCCACTCGCGTCCTGTTGGGCAAGGAGTGCAGACATCATCAGCTGAAAACCGGCGAGGACGCGCGGGCGGTGCGGGCTGTCCTTCGGCATGATGCGTAGGAGTTCGGCCATGCCGACGGCCATCCAGCCGTTGCCGCGCGCCCAGTGATGCTTGGCTTCCGGCGCGTGATAGAAAAGGCCGTTCGGCTGCTGGAGGCGATTGAGGTAGGCCACGGCTTCAAGGGCGGCGCGGTCGATGTAGCGGCGCTCGCCGGTGGCGCGGTAGGCCTGTGACTGCGCCATCGTGATCATGAACATGTCGTCGATCCAGAAACGCGTCTGCCACGAGAGTCCGGCGGCGACGTTTTCCTTCCAGGCTTTGTCGCCGTCTTTCGCGAAACGCGGGCCGTAGGGTTCGCCTACCCACTGGCGATCGGCCATGTGCTTGCCCACCTCGAGCGCGCGCGGGTCGCGCGTTTGGATGTAAGCTTCGAGCGGCACGATGGCGAAAACGGTGCCGTCGACGTGATACGGTTCGGGGATGAGATTTTTCTCCGGCCCGAAGAGCGGCTCGAGGCGCGCGACGAGTTGCGTGCGCAGCGCGTCGTCGTGGGTGACCTGGGCGAATTGAAATGCGCCATACCAGGCGCACGCTTCGGCGTAGTGGATGAATTTGGGCTCCCACATCGGCATGTGCGGACGGGCGACGAAGTTCGCGGCGACACGCCGGCCGATTTCCTGCGGCGACTGGCCGGCGGACCACGGGCCGAAGTCGTAGCTCGCGACGGCGAGCGGGACGGCGGCGAGAGCGCAGGCGAGGGCGAGGCAGCGGGCAGGGGAGGTCATGCCGGGAGACTACGGATGGGTGGCGGGGCGACAAGAGCGGCCCATTCGGAGCGTCCGCGTGGTGGCGATGCGTGGTGGCGGATAGGCTTCACACGCGGGCGCTCTTCGCTCAACTTCGCCGCCGCATGCATCAGCTTCCACACCTGTTTGCACAAAACCAAGCCTGGGCCGAGGCCATCAAGCAGCGCGATCCGGAGTTTTTCCAGAAGCTCTCGCGCCAGCAGAGCCCGGAATATCTCTGGATCGGCTGCTCGGACTCGCGCGTGCCGGCGAACGAGATCATCGGGTTGCTGCCCGGCGAGGTGTTCGTGCACCGCAATGTCGCCAACGTGGTCGTGCACGCGGATCTCAACGCGCTCTCGGTGATCCAGTTCGCCGTCGAGATGCTGAAGGTGAAACACATCATGGTCGTCGGCCATTACGGCTGCGGTGGCGTCAACGCCGTGCTGCGCTGCCAGCGCGTCGGATTGGCCGACAACTGGCTGCGCCATGTGCAGGATGTGAAGGTGAAGCACGAGAATTGCCTCTGCCAGCTGCCGGACGACTCGGCGCGCAGTGCGCGGCTTTGCGAACTGAACGTGATCGAGCAGGTGGCCAATGTCTGCGCGACGACTGTGGTGCAAGACGCCTGGGCGCGCGGGCAGGATCTCACCGTGCACGGCTGGGTTTACGGACTGCGCGACGGATTGATCCGCGACCTGCACACGTCGGCGAGCAATCCCGACGAGGCCACGGCGGCCTACAAGCAGGCGATTGACGCGCTCGACCGTCGCGACGCGACCTCGGTGCCGTGGTGAGGCGCGGCGCGCCGCACGGGGGGAGTGAGCGATGGCGCGGCTACGCAATTCCGCCGCTCGCGCCCAAAGAAAAACCCGCGGCGCGTGCCGCGGGCTCGATTTTAGAAGGCTGAGACCTGACAGCAGATCGCTGACAGCTGCTTCCTCGCTCAGGCGCGGCCCATGTAGGTGCCGTCGAGCGTGCTGACGCGGACGAGTTCGCCTTCCTTGATGAAGAGCGGAACCTGGATTACGAGGCCGGTCTCGCAGGTGGCGGGCTTTTGGACGTTGGAGGCGGTGTCGCCCTTGATGCCCTCGGCGCTCTCGGTGATCTTGAGCGTGACGGTGGAGGGCAGGTCGATCGTGACCGGATTGTCGTTGATGAAGAGGACTTCGGCTTTGCCGCCGGCGACGAGGTAGTTCTTGGAGTCGCCGATCATGGTGGCGGTGAGCTCGAAGGTCTCGAACGTCTCCGGGTCCATGAAGGAGAAATTTTCGCGGTCCGCGTAGCTGAACTCGAGCGTGCGGCGGTCGGTCGGGAGCACCTCGACCGGGTCGGGCGAGTTGAAGCGCTGTTCGAGCGACTTGCCGTAGCGCAGATTGCGCATCTTCACCTGCACGAAGGCGCGGAGGTTGCCCGGCGTGCGATGCTGGGTCTCCATGACGAGGTGGGGCTCGCCGTTGAACTTGATGACTTGGCCTTTGCGGAGGTCGTTGGCTGCGGGCATGACGATTTCGGAACGAAGTTGAGTTTGGAAAGGTTAAAGGAATACCCAGCGGGTTTTCACTCTGTCAACAGCCGTCTGGGCGATTTTTCCGCCGCGCCTGCCGTCGGGGCTGCGAGCGGACGCGTCGGCGCCGGAATCATCTCCAAGCTTGTCATTTCCAACGCCCTCCGGACACTCCGCCGACACACCCATGAAGCAGCGCACCCTTCTGCGCGAGGTCTCCATCAAGGGCAACGCCCTGCATACCGGAGACGCCGTGCACATGACCTTCAAGCCCGCGCCCGTGAACCACGGCATCGTGTTCAAGCGCGCGGACCTGCACGGCCACCCGGAAATCAAACCCCGGGTCGATCTCGTCACGGACCTCGTGCGCGCCACGACCATCCAGCAGGGGCACGCCAAGATCCACACGGTCGAGCACGTGCTCAGCGCTCTCAGCGGCTGCGGCATCGACAATCTCCTCATCGAAATGGACGCCGGCGAGCCGCCGATCATGGACGGATCTTCGCGTGAATTCGTGAAGATGATCCAGCAAGGCGAGCCGGTCGAACAGGACGCCGAGCGCGAATACTTCACCCTCACCGAGCCGATCTCCGTCTCGCGCGGCAACTCCTCCGTCATCGCGTTGCCCTACGACGGCCTGAAAATTTCCTGCACCAGCGCCGATGATCGCGGCATCCACACGCAGCACCTCTCGCTCACGATCGACCCCGACGTCTACGTCACGCAAGTCGCCGCTTCGCGCACCTTCACGGTTTACGAGGACATCGAGGGCTTGCTCAAGATGGGCAAGATCAAGGGCGGCTCGCTCGACTGCGCCGTCGTCATCAAGGGCGACAAGATCATCTCGAAGGAGCCGCTGCGCTTCGCCGACGAGTTCGTCCGCCACAAGATCCTCGATATCATCGGCGACATCACGCTCCTCGGTGTCCCGCTGAAGGCTCACATCGTCGCTACACGCCCCGGCCATGCCATCAACGCCGAGCTGACGAAGCTCCTCCTCGAGAAATACGATGCGTGGAAAAAGGGCGGCAAGAAACCCGCCAAGCCCGCCGCGCCGAAGGCCGAGATCACCACCGAGACCACGCTCGATATCCGCCGCGTGCTCGACACGATCCCGCACCGCTATCCGTTTGTCATGATCGACCGCGTCGTCGAAGTCGGCGACGACACGCTCACCGCGATCAAGAACGTCACGATCAACGAACCGTATTTCCAAGGACACTATCCGGGTAATCCCGTCATGCCCGGCGTCCTCCAGATCGAGGCGATGGCGCAGGCCGCCGGCATTCTGCTCATCCGTCGCACCAGCGACATCGAGAACAAGACCGCGCTCTTCATGAGCTGCAACGCCGTGAAGTGGCGCAAGCCCGTGCGTCCTGGCGACCAACTCAACATCAAGGTCAAGATGACCAAGGCCCGCGGCACCATTGCGTGCGCCGAGGCCGAGTGCTCCGTCGGCGGCCAAGTCGTCTCGTCGGGCGAACTCATGTTCGCGCTCGTCGACACCAGCGCGATGGACTGAGCCATGGCGTCGAACATACACCCGACCGCCATCGTCGAACCGGGCGCGCAGCTCGGCGCCGACGTTACGCTGGGCGCCTATTCCTTCGTCGGATGCGAGTCGACGATCGGCGATGGCACCGTCCTGCATCATCACGCGACCGTCGAGGGCTACACCGTCGTCGGCCGGCAGTGCGAGATTTACCCGTTCACCTGCATCGGCACGAAGACGCAGGACCTCAAGTATCGCGGCGGCCGCCCCGGCACGCGCATCGGCGACCGCAACGTCTTCCGCGAATACACCAGCGTGCACGCCGCCACGAACGACGGCGAGTTCACCACCATCGGCCACGACAACCTGCTGCTCGCCTACTGCCACGTCGCGCACGACTGCCAGATCGGCAATCACCTCATCGCGAGCAACTCGGTCGGCCTCGCCGGCCATGTGATCGTCGACGACCACGTCACTCTCGGCGCGAAGTGCGGCGTGCACCAGTTCTGCCGCGTCGGCTCGCACGTGATGGTCGGCGCGATGTCGAAGGTCGTGCAGGACGTGCCGCCCTACATCATCGCCGACGGCAACCCCGCGATCGCGCGCTCGATCAACAAAATCGGCCTCGAACGCCACGGCTTTTCGCCGGAGCGGCTCGATGCCGTGAAGCACGCCTTCCGCCTTTTCTACCGCGCCGGCTACAATCGCACGCAGGCCCTCGACGCGATGAGTTCGCACGCGCTCGCCGCGACCGAGGAGTTCAAGGCGTTCCTGAAATTCGTCACGTCCAGCGACCGTGGCCTCGTCGCCGGCCGCTGAGGCGTAGCGCAGGCGTCCCGCCTGCCTGCCTTCAACCTGCGCAGGTGCGAAGCCTGCGCTGCACCGAGCCTCGTTCAGCCGGACTCACGCAGTTGGGCGCGCATCTCGACTCTAGCGATCCGCACTGAACCTAGAAAACGCCGTTGGAACCACGGATTTCACGGATGGCACGGATACTCGATCCGTCGGCCAAGCCTTGCCGTTCACCCCGCCCGTGAACGAATCAGGCGTAACGAGCTTCGCGTAGTCTCATTCATCCGGGTGAGCGGTGTAATCCGTGGTGGGGTAGTTCGGCGTAATTTAGGATGAAGCCATCGATTTCCAGTGCGCCTCGAGCGCCGCCGCGCTGGAACGACGTGATGGACTCCGCCTGCGGAAATTCGCGTCGATTCGCGCGATTCGCGGGAGTCCTCTGGAGGATGATCCCGCCTCAGCTCGCGCCCAGCTCCCGCAGCAGCGCGTAGCTGTAGAGTCCCGTGCGGTGTCCGTCGCTGAAATCGAAGCGGATTGCGTAATTGCCGACTTGTTCCCAGCCGGTCACCTCGACGCCGGCGTGGCTCTTCCGTGCCTCGCCGCCGTATTGGTTGCCGAAGATGTCCTGTTCGCCTTTCACCTCCGCGCTCGGGGAATTCGCGCGGAGTTTCTCCACGCCGATGTAGCTCTCTGCGCCGTCGCTCCAGCGAATGGCGACCTCGGGGCCGATGAGTTGCACGTCGAGCGGGCGAAGAGCGTCTTGCATGGGTCGTGAACTAGACGCGAATCCGGCGCGCTGAAAAGTCCCGAAATTCCGCGCGCGATCTCCGGCGTCCCGCCCCTGACGAAACGTGCGCCGCGAACGCGCCGCCCACGTGAGCGTCGTCACCCGCCTGCGCGGCACCGCACGGCGTCCGCGTCACCAGACCTCCGGCTCCGCCGGCGGCGGCAACTTCTTCGCCGGCTTCTTGAGCCGGCCTTCGTAGCTGCGGTCGATTTCCTCGATCTCCGGCTCAGGAATGCGGGTGAAGGCGATGCGCATCGGCGCGTCCTTCGTCGCGCCGTGCGCGCCGCCGAGATAGACGGTGTTTTTGCCGAAAACCTTGTTGAGATGATCGACCGCCTTGAAGAGTTCGCTGCGCGATTGCTCCGTTTTTTCCTCGAACAGATCGGGCGTGTGCAGCTTCAGGTCGATGAGGTGCGTGAGATGCACGCCGACGCGGAGCGGTTTCAGGCGGGCGAACTTCGCCGGGCGTCGCGTCCAGAGTTCGTTCAAGGCATGGGTGAGTCGCAAGGTGTCCTGCGTCTCCGTGAGCGTCATTTCCTCGGCCCAGCTCCGATCGCCGAGGTAGTCGATGGATACGCTGAGCGCGCCCGCGTAGAGCTGCGAATGCCGCAGGCGCATCGCGGCTTTTTGCAACAGGCGGTGCAGCGCCGCGAGCGCGGCGTCGTGGTTGCGCCGCTCGGGCGGGAGCACGTTGCCATGGCCGATGGTCTGGCCGGTTTTCTGTTCGAAGTAGGGGAGGTCCTCGCCGTGGAGCAGCCGCCAGATCTGCTCGCCGCGCACGCCGCCCCACACGCCGCGAAACACCTGGTGGTTCACCGCCCAAAGCTGCTCCATCGTCGTGATGCCGTGCTCGGCGAGGCGGCGTTGGATGTTCGGACCGATGCCGGCGATGTCGCCGGGTGCGAGGTGGAGCAGCCGCGCGGGCAGGTCATCGTCGTCGAGGATCACGAGGCCGTCGGGCTTCTGCATGTCGGAGGCGACCTTCGCGAGCAGCCAGGTCGGCGCGATGCCGATCGAGCTGCGCAACAGCGGACCGACTTCGCGCGTGATCTTGGCCTTGATGGTGTGCGCGAGTTTTTCCGCGTCGGCGCGGGTGTTGATCAGGCCAGCCACGCACGCCGTGACTTCGTCGATCGACTGCACGGTGAGTTCCGGAGTGCACGACGCGATCACGTCGCGCAGGCGACGGTGGTAGTTGATGTAGACCTCGGGCCGCGCTTCGACGACGACGAGGCCGGGACAGATTTGGCGCGCCTCGGCGATGCGGGCGTTGCGTTTCAGGCCAGCCGCCTTCGCCTCGAGGCTCACGGCGACGCAGCCGGTCGTCTCCGCCATCACCGGCACGATGCCCACGGGTTTGCCGCGCAACTCCGGTCGCTCCTGCTGCTCGATCGAGGCGAAGAACGAGTTGAAGTCGATGGTGAGGTAGCGCAGCGCCACGCGGGGAAAATTGCCGTCCGCCGCGCCGAGTCAAAGCGCTTAGCGGGCAAACCCGTGTGGTGGTCCGAAATTCGTCCTCGGCGCGCGACCTCCGGATGCGATTGCACTCAGAGGGCGGCGAGCACGGCGTCGTCGATCGCGATCGCGTGGCGCTTTCTCAGGTCGCGTGTCGCCTCCGCGCGGAAGCGCTCGCACAGGTCGACGGAGAAGTCGGCGAGCACCCGCTCGCGCACGGCCGAGAAATCGGCCGGCTTGACGCCGCCTTTTTCACCAGGCGTGGCGTAGGCGTCGGCGTGCTCGCGATACCACGCTTGCAACGTCGCGCTGAGTTCGGGGCTGCGCAGGATTTCGTTCGCCCGCGCCTCGATCGCGCCTTGGGCGTGGAAGCGCAAGAGCGCGTTCCGGTTTTGAATGAGCTTGTTTTGAAATTCGGGTTCATCGGCGATGCCGCGCCTCACCGCTTCGAGCGCCATCAGCTCGGGCGTGATGAGCGGTTTGATCAGCGCGACGAATCCGTCCTGCGTCTGCACGTCCGGTCGCCGCGCCGGCAGACCGGAGTAGATACTCAGGATTTCATGAATGGAGAGCGTCCGGCCTGCATATCTCACGGCCACCGCTTCGGGCGCGGCTGAAATGATTGCATAGAGCTTCGCCGCCTTGTCCTCGGGCGACGGGAGGACCGGACCGGGACGCGGCGCGGAGTTGGTTGCGTCGATTGCTCGCGCGGCGCGCTTGATGACGTCGTAGGCTTCGTTGGAGATGTCGATCGTCGCTGCCTCAAACAGGCGGTCGGCGAGCGCGACGGCGGCGTCGCCCGATTCGCCGGGCTTCTTTTCCTGCTGCGCACGGGTCGCCATGAAGTCGGAGAGGATGAGCGTGCGCGTGGCCTCCATTTGCTTCGCGAAGCGCGGCGACAGCGCGACGCCGGTGCGATACGTCTCGTGCACAAGGAGGTATTGGTCGAGCAGGTCCTCGAGCAGCGCGCGTTTTTCCGCGGGCGACGCGACGGACGACCGGAGGCGTTCGCCGTGGCGATAAGCGCGCAGTTCGCTGAGTGGGATTTCGATCGCACCGTCGATCGTGGCGACGACCGGGTTGGCCGCGGAGACCGGCGTGAAATCGAACAGCCGGCGCGATTCGTTTGCCGGCGCCAGCGCGCACGAGATCGCGACGAAAAACAGCGACAAGAAGGGACGCATGAGAGGAAGCGGGCGGCGACCTGACGGCCGGCCGCCCGCGGGAGATCAGGCTTCGTTCGGTGCGCTCACCACTGCGCGGGATCGGCGTCGGCGAAAACCGTGCCCTTGCCGACTTTGCTGAACCACGCGATGCGCTGCGTCGACCCGGTGCAATAGCCCTGGTCGTGCCAGCTGTTCGCATAGATGCCGACGTCCATGCGGTATTGCACGGGACGGTTGATGGTCACGGCTTGGTTCAGGAGTTCGAGGACCTTCGTGCCGTCGAACCATACCTTGTAGTAACCGGTTGAGTCGTTGGTCCAGTGCGCCTGCGTGACGATGCGGTGCCACACGCCAGCGCTGACGCCGGCGAGGCCGGTGTAGGACTGCGTGGTGCGATGGCACTCGTCGCTGCCGTAGTTGCGGCGCGAGGCGAGCTGGTTGCCTTGCACCCAAATCATCGCGCTCGGCTGCCAGTCTTCGCCGCAGGTGTTTTTGCTGTCGCCCGCGTAGTTCGCGATCATCTGGAAGAGCTGGTATTGCTGCGAGCCGGAGAAATCCCACGCGCTCTGCAGGTAGAATGCGAAGCCGTAGAAGCCGGTTTCGCCGTAGGTGTAGCCGCTGTTGTGCGTCTTCATCGCATGGTAGCGTCCGGTGTAGCCGCTGCCTTGGTAGTCGGCCTGGCACTTGATGGAGCTGCTCGTGCCGGGGTAGAGCACGCTGGTCGACTGCGTGATCGCGCACGGCGAGTCGAGATTCGAGCCGTCCCAATTCGAGAAGCCGCCGCCGTTGGCGATCGTGCCCGAGTTGTGGAAGCTCGCGGTGGCTTGCGAGGTGGTGGTCGCGGCGAGGCAAGCCAATGCCGCCAGCAGACCGGTCGTGAGACGCGATTTCATGGGTGTTCTTGAGGTAGTGCCCGCCGGTAAGCGCTGCGTCGGGTCGCTGATGGGGTGCGACGCGGAATCGAAGCAGCAGGGTGCTTCCGGGGTATCGACAGCGTAGCGGGAACATGTCGCCGGCTCATCCCTCTTCCGAGGGGAGGGAAATTCCCGACCTCGAAAGAGGGATGCGGGACGGATCGCGCTCGGGTAGGGTGCTCGCGTCGCCAGCTACCCCTTTCGCTGGCGACTGCCCCTATGTTCACGCCAAGGAATCTGCTGCTGCTGATCTGCGCGCTCGGCGTTGGCCTGCTGTTTTGGCGAGCGACGAACGCGATGCCGAGGCCGGTTCATGTTGTTTCGCACGCAGTCGCTCGCGGCGATGAGCCGCGACCGCTCGACGCGCGGCCGATGGCGTTCGCACCGGCAGCGGCACCGGGACTTTCGCGCCACGAATTCGTGGCGTTCGTTCGTGCGCAGTATCGGCAGGAACAACTATCGCGCGAACTCGACCTCGAGCAGCGGCGCTACGCGGGCAACTACTGGGAGGCCGGATCCGACGGACGCGAGCTCGCCGCGTTGCAGCGCGCGCGGGAGACGATGATCCAGGAGCTGACCGGCGAAGCGAATCAGGTCCTGCGCGAACTGTTCTCCGGAGAGGATGGCGAGGTCGTGAGTTTGCCGGGCTTTTTCGCCGCCGACCGTCCGGGTCCGAACTTGAGCTTCCTCTCGGCTGCGTCGCGCGCGCGATTGGAGGCGGATATTCTCGCTCACGCGGGCGAGCCGGCGGACGGGGCGGACTGGCTCGCGCATGCGGCGGAGCGTGTGTTGTCGCCCGCCGAATTAACGACTTATCGTCAGTGGAACGATTCCGCTGCGGCTGCGTTGCGGGAACGGCTTGCCGGTTTCGATCCGACGGAAGCGGAATTTCTCGCGATCCAGCGCAGCACGACGCAGGCGGACGACACTGATTTGGCGGCGCAGCTGGGCGCGGAGCGGTTCGCGGAATTCAGCGCGACCCAGGCGCCAGCGGTGCAGACGGCGCTGCATGATTTGCGGCGTCACGGTCTGCCGCTCGAAAACGTGGGTTGGCTGGCCATCACGCGAGCGCAGGCGATCGAGTCGATTCAGGCTGTGTGGCAAAATGCCGCCGGGTCGGATCGCGACAAGCGTGCGCAGGTCGAGCGGCTCGAGCGCGCTTACGGAGCGATGATCGCCGCGCGGTTGTCACTGCCGGCGGGCGCGCTCGACGGGCTTTCTTCCGCTCTCTGACATGAAAAATCGGATCCTCGCCTGGATATTGTCCTTCCTGGTTAGTGTGACTTCGACCTGCGCGCTCGAATGGAAGAAAACCGAATTGTTTCTCGTGGCGGATCCGGGCGTGGAATTCGTGCGCACGAAATTCGAATTCACGAACACGGCGAAGAGATCCGTGCGCTTGCTCGGCGTCACCACTTCCTGCGGATGCACGGAAGCGTGGCCTTCAGCGAGTGACTTTCGCGCGGGCGAGAGCGGCGTGCTGCATGTGCTCTTCACTGTGGGCAAGCGCAGCGGGCTGCAGGAAAAGGAAATCGTCGTGACCACCGACGAGTCGCAGGAGCCGACGCGTCTGGTGCTGAAGATCAAATTGCCCGACGCGCCCGCTGCCGCGGCTGAGGCGCACTAGCGCGAACCGAGGCGCTCTCGCGCGTCGGAGGTGAGTGAAACGACGGTGGTGCCGCTGCGTAGTGCACGTGTCCGTTGGGGCACCGATGCGGCTGAGCGGATGCTTGGTCACGCGCCGGTGGCACCGCGCTGTCTTGCTTCGATTAGCGCGGTAGGGCACCAGTTCGGACGTCGAGCGATGCTTCGTTTTAACATCAAAACATGATCTGTGGCGACCGGCTGCCGTGCCATCGCCACCTTTGCGCCTGTCAGGGGTTTGTGAATAAGTTTCGGGAAATCTACGTGGGTTTTTACTTGTAGTTTGGGAGGAAAATGGGGATAAATGGGGCGTTCTGGGGCGCACCACACGAAGCGCACAGGACTTCACCCGTTTCATGGCGCAGTCAGGCACAACCGTTTATTCCGGCCGTTTTGAGCACACGCTCGACGACAAGAATCGTCTCACGATTCCGTCGCTCTGGCGTTGGGTTCACACGGACGCGGAGACGTTTTTGGCCATGCCGCACCCGGATGGTTACATCGCCGTGCTACCGCCGGCCCGGGTTGAAAAACTCCTCGCGCAGATCGGCGAGATGAAGCTCTCGGATCGCGACGCGCAGGCGGTGAAGGCGCGCATCTTTTCGTCGGCGCTCCAGTTCACGTTCGACAAGCAGGGTCGCTTCGGCGCCTCGGCCGACCTGCTCAACCATGCCGGCATCGCGAAGGACGCGGTGCTCGTGGGCATGGGCGACACTTTCAACATCATGAGCCCGTCGCGCTGGCAGGACATGCAGCGCGCCACGGCGGGCGAGAACTTCGGCGACATGATGCGCCGCATCGGCCTCTGAGCCATGACCACCACGACCATGCACACTCCGACTGTTCGTCCTCAGCCTTTGCCCAAGCTTGCCATGGTCCGTTGCGCCAACCGGCGCGATGCGAGCGGAGCCTTTTCGCTCCGCCGGAAGAAGACCCATGTGCGCCGCGCTGCTTGAGCTTCCGACCCGGACCATGACCACGGGGCACCAGCCGGTTCTCCTGCACGAGGTCCTCGCCTACCTCGCGCCCGAGAGCGGCCGGGCTTACCTCGATTGCACTTTCGGCGGTGGTGGCCATACGCAGGAAATTCTGCGCCGTGGCGCCAGTGTTGTAGCACTGGACCGGGATCCATCCGCCCAACCCCGGGCTGCGTCGGTGCAGGCGCAGTTCCCGGGCGCCTTTCGCTTCGTCGACATCAACTTCGGCGAACTCGCCTCGCTGCCCGATCGCGACTTCGCGGGTATCCTGTTCGACCTCGGCGTCTCGTCCTTCCAACTCGACGAGGTCGAGCGCGGCTTCGCCTTCCGCCACGACGCGCCGGCCGACATGCGTATGAACCCGCGCGAAGGCCAGCCGGCCACGCGCTGGCTCGAGATCGCATCGCACGACGCCCTCGTGCGCGCCATCCGTGACTACGGCGAAGAGCAGAACTGGCGCCGCGTCGTCACCGCGATCGAAGCCGCCCGCGGCACCGGCCGTCTCGCGCGCACCGCCTCGCTCGCGCAGGTGATCGCCGACGCGATCCCCGCCGCGGTGAAGCGCGACAGCAAGATCAACCCTGCCACGCGTTCGTTCCAAGGCATCCGCATCGCCGTGAACGACGAGATCGGCGCCATCGAGCGCGCGCTGCCCGCCGCGTTCGAGCGCCTCGTCTCGGGCGGCGTGCTCGCGGTCATCAGCTTCCACTCGCTCGAAGATCGCCCGGTGAAGCAGTTCTTCCGCCGCATGTGCGGCCTGCCGGTCGACGAGAACGACTCCACGCCGCAGCAGCTCCGCGCGAAGCACGCCGAGTTGCTCACGCGCAAGCCCGTCGTGCCGACCGACGCCGAAATTTCCGCCAATCCCCGCAGCCGTTCCTCGAAGCTGCGCGTCCTCCGCAAACTCTAGCCGCTCCTGTCCAACCTGTCCCCCCCGATGAAGCCGCCTCCTCCCAACGCGCTCGTCAACAAGGTCGTCCTCCTGACGCTCGTGCTCCTCATGTTCGCGGGCACCCTCGGCCTCGGTGCCGTGTGGGTGCGCCAGGAAATCTTCGCCACCGCCAACCGCATCCGCGTCCTCGAGGGCGAGAGCGCGGACATCGACCGCAAGCTCGATGAGGTCGGCGCGCAGATCGCCACCGCCGAGAGCGTCGCCGCGTTGCTCCAGCAAAACGACTCTCTCCACCTCGGCCTCGCCACCGCGAAGGAAGTCCAGGTCGTCCGCGTCGAACGCGATCCGGTCCTCGAACTCGGCCGCAAGCGCTCCGCCGAAGCCATCTTCAACTCGGCCGCCGCCGCGCAGAACGCGAACGCCTTCGCGTTTCGCGTCATCCCCGCTTCTTACCAGCGCTGAGCGATGTCCAAGGGCTTTGCCTCCAACTTCCGCATGACGCTCCTCGCCGTGGGCGTGCTCGGGTTCTTCGCCGCCGTCGGCGGACGACTCGTCTACCTGCACGTGCTCCATCGCGACGAGTTGCTGAAGTTCGTGAACAAGGCCCGCCGCCAGATCGTCGTCGAGCACGCCCGTCGCGGCGCGCTCCTCGACACCAAGGGCAACGTCCTCGCCACCTCGCGCTCCTACATCGTCCTCGGCGCCGACCCGGAGATGCTCAAGGACGCCGACAGCGCCAGATGGGCCGACCTCGCGCGCCTGCTGAACACCAATTACCTCGAGCTCGACAAGACGCTCCGCAAGTCCATCGCCGCCTCGCAGCTCGCGCTCGCCTCGCGCGACGAAGCGGTGAAGGACAAACGCGTCCGCTACGTGAAGCTCGCCGACGAGGTCGACGAAGCCGTTTACGACAAGATCATGGATCTCAAGATCCGCGGCATCTACGGCTCCCGCGGCTACAAGCGCGTCTACCCGGGCAACCAGCTCGCCGCGCACGTCCTCGGCTACATTAATAAGGAGAACATTCCCGTCACCGGCGCCGAGAAGCACCTCGATCTCTATCTCAAGGGCCAGGACGGCTGGATCGAGTCCGAGAAGGACGGCGCGCGCCGCGAGATGGCGCAGTTCCGCACCCGCGAGGTCGATCCGCAGGACGGCAACGACGTCGTCCTCACCATCGATTCCGTCATCCAGAACATCATCGAGCGCGAACTCGAGACCATCGCCGGCAAATACAACCCGAAGTTCGCCACCATCATCGTCAGCGACCCGCAGACCGGCGCGATTCTCGGCATGGCCAACTGGCCGAGCTACAACCTCAACGAGTTCTTCAAGGCCCCGCTCGACGTCCAGCGCAACAACGCCGTCACCGACATCGTCGAGCCCGGCTCCACCTTCAAGATCGTCGCCGCCGGCGGCGGCCTGAACGACGGCACCGTTCAGCCGACCACCACCTTCGACTGCGAAGCGCCCACCGTCATCATCGACGGCAAAGAGCGTCGCCTGCCCAAGGAAGACCACACGATGGGCACGCTCTCCGTGCGCGAAATTGTCAGCCATTCTTCGAATCGCGGCGCCGCGCACATCGCGATGGCGATGGGCGCCCAGCGCTTCTACGAATACGCCAAGCTCTACGGCTTCGGCGAAGCGACGAAGTTCGGCCTCGGCGGCGAAGTCCGCGGCATCCTCGAACCGCCCGCCAAGTGGGACGGCCTCACCATCACGCGCATGCCGATGGGCCACGCCGTCGCCGCCACGCCGCTCCAAATCCACATGGCCATGAGCGTCGTCGCCAACGGCGGCACGCTGCTCCGCCCGCAAATCATCAAGGAAATCCGCGACCCAGAAGGTAAAATCGTCCGCGGCTTCGAACCCGAGAAACGCACCCAGGTCCTCAAGCCCAGCACCGCCGCCACGCTCGCGCAGATGCTCCACGGCGTCGTGCAGGAAGGCGGCACCGCCGCCGGCTTCGACATCGAGGGCTTCGAAGTCGCCGGCAAGACCGGCACCTCGCAGAAAATCATCGACGGCGTCTATTCCAACAGCCGCTACGTCGCCTCCTTTGTCGGCTTCTTTCCCGCCAGCCGCCCGCAGGTCGTCCTCTCCGTCATCGTCGACGACGCCAAGGTCACCGGCGGCCGGGCCTACGGCCGCGCCGTCTCGGCGCCGTCGTTCAAGCACGTCGCGGAACAACTCATCCAATACCTTGACATCAAACCCGTGCGCACGCCGTCCCGCCTCGCGCTCGCGCTGACCGGAGCCGCCCAATGATCGGCTATCTCACGCCCAACTATCCGCTCATCGCGGCCTTCCGCTCGCTGCCGGCCACCCGCCGCCGCCCGGTCGACCGCGTGTCCCAACAAATCTTCAAGATGGCCCCGCAGCTCTCCGACTTCCTCAACGACGATGAAATCGTCGCGAGCAAGGGCGATCTCGACCGCCCCATCTCCGGCCTCGCGCTCGACAGCCGCCGCGTGATGCACGGCAACCTCTTCTTCGCCATCAAGGGCCGCCGCGCCGACGGCAATCTCTTCATCGACGAAGCCGTCAATCGCGGCGCCGTCGCCATCATCGCGGAAAAAATTCCCGCCATCACCTCGCAGCGTGTCACCTACGTGCAGGTCGCCGACGTCCGCCGCGCCCTCGCGCGCGTTTCGCAGCGCTTCTTCAAGTTCCCGGATCGCTCGCTCGATCTCGTCGGCGTCACCGGCACCAACGGCAAGACCACTGTCGCCGCGCTCGCGAAGCACCTGCTCTCCACCGACCACCAGCGCGTCGGCCTCATCGGCACGGTCAACTACGACCTCGGCGCGCGCGTCGTGCCGTCGTATCGCAGCACGCCGGAGGCGCTCGACCTCTTCGGCATGCTCGCGCAAATGCGCGACGCCGGCTGCCGCCAGGCCGTGATGGAGGTCAGCTCGCACGGCCTCGATCAGCAGCGCGTGCTCGGCATGCAGTTCGGCGTCGCGGTGTTCACCAACCTCACGCAGGACCACCTCGATTACCACGGCTCGATGGACGCCTACTTCGCGGTGAAGGCGCGCCTCTTCCGCGGCGAGACCGCGCCCGCGCCGCGCGCCGTCGCGATCAATCTCGACGACGCCCACGGTCGCCGCCTCGCGGGTGAAGTTCCCGCCGGCATGAAGCTCGTCACCTTCGGCGAAGCATCCGACGCCACCATCCGCGCCGAGAACGTCCGTCTCTCGTTCCAAAGCGCCACCTTCACACTCGTCTGGCCCGAGGGCCGCGCCGAGATCGAGAGCCCGCTGATCGGCCGCTACAACGTCTCCAATCTCCTCGCCGCCTTCGCCGCCTGCTACGCGCTCGGCCGCGATCCGCAGATCGTCGCGAAGCGCCTCAAGTCCTTCGCCGGCGTTTCCGGCCGCATGGAACGCATCGATGCCGGCCAGCCGTTCAATGTGCTCGTCGACTACGCGCACACCGACGACGCCCTCCGCAACGCGCTGAGCATGCTCAAGGCGATCACGCCGGGCCGGCTCTTCGTCGTCTTCGGCTGCGGCGGCAACCGCGACCGCGCCAAGCGCGCGCTCATGACCGCCGCCGTGCAGGAGTTCGCCGACGCCGCGTTCGCCACGGCGGACAACCCGCGCAACGAGCCGCTGCTCCAGATTTTCTCCGACATGAAACCCGGCGTCACCGCGGCCGCGAAGATCACCTTCGTCGAGGACCGCCGTCGCGCCATCAGCCTCGCGCTCGACGCCGCACGCGAGGGCGATTGCCTGCTCATCGCCGGCAAGGGCCACGAAACTTTCCAGGAACTCGCGGATACTGTCGTGCCGTTCGACGACCGACAGGTCGCCCGCGAACTGATCGGCATCAAGCAGCTGAAGCCGGTCTGAGCCCGTGAACCACGCCAAAGACAATTCTTCCCGCTCCGCGCCCAAGGCCGGGGCGACCGACACCGTCAAACCGGCGGCGACTTGGGTGCGCGGACAACGCGCGCCACGTCGCAAACGAACCGACCGCGCGAGCGCCTTGCAGCTCGGCGCCATCAACCTCGCGAGCAATCACCATGCGTGAGTTCAACCCGCAGTCGCTCGCGTCGTGGACCGGTGGTCGTTGGACAACGATGCCGGTCTCGTCGCTTTCGGGCTTCAATCAGGACACCCGCACGCTGACGGTCGGTCAGGTTTTCGTCGCGCTGAAGACCGACCAGCGCGACGGCCATGACTTCCTCGCCGCTGCCGCCGCGCGTGGCGCCGCCGCCGCGCTCGTTGCGCGCGAGATTCCCGACTCCGCGCTCCCGCAACTCGTCGTCACCGATCCGCTGCGCGCGTTCCAAGCCATCGCCGCCGCGCATCGCCGCGCGTTCCCCGGGCGCGTCATTGGCATCACCGGCAGCGCCGGCAAGACCTCGACGAAGGATCTCGTCACGCTGCTCCTCGGCGGCGCGCCGTCGGTTTTCGCGACGCAGGGCAACCTCAATAATTTCATCGGCGTCCCTCTGACGCTCACGCAGCTCGATCCCGCCGCGCACGGCGCCGCCGTGATCGAGGCCGGCATCAACATGCCCGGCGAAATGCGCGATCTCGCGGACATGATCCAGCCCGACCACGGCATCGTCACGTTCGTCGGCCCCGCACACCTCGAGAGACTCGGTTCGCTCGAAGGCGTCGCGGCGGAGAAAGTCCAGCTGCTCACTCAGGTTCGCGCCGGCGGCTTACAGGTGTTTCCCGTGTCGTGCTGGCAATACGAGCCGTTCCGCCATCTCGCGCACCCGCTGGTGCTCGTGCCGGCCAACGAGGCGATGGTGCGCGTCGACGGTCGGACGCTGGTCTTCACGGTCCTCCATCGTCCCGACCGCACCGAGGTCACGCTCGGTGCGAAGCGCACGTTCATCCTGCGCCGCGTCTCCGGCGGCATGGCGCAAAACGCCGCGCTCGCGCTCGCGCTCGCCTCAGAGCTCGGCGTCGACGACGCCACGCTGCAGCAACGCCTCGCGACGTGGCAGCCGTCGAAGTGGCGCGGCGAGATGCAGCGGGTGGGGGAGGCCGAGGTTTACTGCGATTTCTACAACGCCAATCCCGCCTCGATGGCCGACGCCATCGCGGCGTTCGCCAGCCTCGCGCGGCCGGAGCTCCCACGCCTCTACGTTCTCGGCGGCATGGAGGAACTCGGCCCGCAGGCGGCGGAGTTTCACCAGCAGCTCGGTCGCACGATCCTGCTCCGCCCGGGCGATTTTCTCTTCACGATTGGCACACACGCCGCCGCGCTGCGCGAAGGGCTCCTCGAAAACGGCAACGACCCCGCACAGATCGCGGTCGTCACCGACGTCGCCTCCGTCCGCGCGCGCCTCGCGACTTTCAAGGGCGCCGCGTTCCTCAAAGGCAGCCGCCGCTATCGCCTCGAAACCATCCTCGATCCCCACGCCGCCACGCACTGAGCCATGTTGAGCTACCTCGCCGACTACGAGCAATACTTCGGACCGCTGCGCCTGTTCGCATCGCAGACGTTCCGCATCATCATGGGTTCGGCCACGGCGCTGCTCATCGGCTTCATCATCGGGCCGCTGCTCATTCGCAAATTCCGCGAGCTGAAATTCGGCCACGGCTACATCGACGAGCGCACGGGCGCGCTCGGTGCGACTTACTTCGACAAGAAGCACACGCCCACGATGGGCGGGCTCATCATCTTTCTCTCCGTCTTTCTCAGCAGCGCGCTCTGGGCGCGGCCGAACATCTGGGTCTTCGTTGCGCTGTTCGTCTACGCCGCGCTCACCGTTCCCGGCTGGCGCGACGACTACCTGAAGGTCGTTCACAAGAACAAGGACGGCATCAAGGCCTGGGAAAAGATCGGCTGGCAGTCGCTCGCCACCGGCGTCGCGCTCGCCGCACTGCTCTGGCATCCGACCAGCGCCCAAAAAATCCGCGAGCTGTGGGTGCCGTTCTTCAAGGACGCCATCATCGCGCACATGCCGTGGTGGCTGCTGCTGGTGCTGATTTACCTCTGGATCGTCGGTTTCTCGAACGCGATCAACCTCACCGACGGCCTCGATGGCCTTGCCGTCGGTTGCACGATCACGGTCGCGCTGGTGCTCGGCATCATGGCCTACATCGCGGGCAATCACATCTTCTCCGAATACCTGCTGCTCAGCCACGTTCCCGGCGCTGGCGAGCTCACCGTCGTGTGCGGCGCGTTGATCGGCGGCTGCATGGCGTTCCTGTGGTTCAACTCGCATCCAGCCGAGGTGTTCATGGGTGACACCGGCTCGCTCGCACTCGGCGGCCTCATCGGCGTCATCGCGTTCATGATCCACCAGCCGTTCACGCTCGTGATCATCGGCGGCGTGTTCGTCATGGAACTGCTGTCGGTCGTTTTCCAGGTGAGCTGGTTCAAGTTCACCAAGCGCCGCTTTGGCGAGGGCCGCCGGCTCTTCCGCATGGCGCCGATTCACCACCATTTCCAGAAGCTCGGCTGGCCCGAGACCAAGGTCGTGCTGCGCTTCTGGGTGCTCTCCCTCGGCTTCGCCCTCGTCGGCCTGGCCACGCTGAAACTCCGCTAACCCCCGAAAAACCATGCCCGTCGACTTCAGCTCCGATCTCTCGCCCAGCTTTCGTGAAATTTCCCACGCCGGTCTTTTGCTTCTCCATAAGCCGCTCGTTCGCTCGGCCGCG
Source organism: Candidatus Didemnitutus sp. (assembly GCA_019634575.1). Classification (NCBI taxonomy): domain Bacteria; kingdom Pseudomonadati; phylum Verrucomicrobiota; class Opitutia; order Opitutales; family Opitutaceae; genus Candidatus Didemnitutus; species Candidatus Didemnitutus sp. The sequence continues at coordinate 983,930 of JAHCAY010000001.1, read as the reverse complement.
AAGCTCCGCCGCCTCCGCCGCGGCGTGACGCTGCCCGAGCTGCCGCTGAAGACCGCCCGCACTTTCGCAGGAGTCCGCTGACAGGTTCTTTATCCATCACCTTAACCGGAACCAACCACTGCTGTTAACGGACACCTGCTCGTTTTCCATGACCCTCGTCCTCGTCATCGTCGCCCTCCTCATCGTCCAGGCGCTGCTCACCCTCGACACGCCGCGCAACGACCCGTGAGCGCCCGCGTCGCGGCGGGTCTCGCGAGCGATTCGTCAATCGCCCGCAAACCTCCGTCCGCGACCCATTTTTAGATAGCAAATCGCCGAATCCCAGACCCATACTTCGCCCATGAAAATCCTGCAGATCTTCGGAGCAGTCGTCGCCGTGCACCTGCTCGCGTTTATCTTCATTTTCGCCAGCCCGGGTTGCCAATCGAGCCCGCGCAATATTCCGACGCCGGACGCCACCGTGCCCACCGCCAGCGGTGAGACGGGCGCCCCCGTCGCCTACAATCCCGCGCCCGCCGACACCAGCGGCATCGCTTACGCGCCCGCGACGCAGCCCGGTCGCGCCGAGCCCACGCGCCCCGGCTCGCCCAACGCCGTTGCCGTGACGCCCGCGAAGCCCGCCGAGGAAGTCGCGCCCGTCAGCACCTACAGCGTCGGTCGCGGCGACAGCCTCTGGAGCATCGCGAAGAAGAACCACATGACCGTCGCCGAGCTCGCCAAGGCCAACAACCTCGCCGTCGGCGCGACCTTGAAGCCCGGCCAGAAGCTCATCATCCCCGGCAAAGTTGTCCCGAAGGACCTCGCCGCCGCACCGGCTCCGAGCATGTCGGCCGCCACCACACCCGTCGCGCCCGCGCCGACGCGCAGCTCCGACGCCGTCACGCACGTCGTGCAATCCGGCGAAAGTCTCGGCACGATCGCGCGCCGTTATCAGGTGACCGTCGGCGAACTCGCCGCCGCCAACAGCATCACCGACCCGACCAAGGTTCGCGCCGGCCAGAAACTCGTCATCCCGGGCTTCAAGTCGGTCCCGCAAAAATCGACCGCGGCGAAGACTTCGGCTCCGAAGACCAGCGCCCCGAAGGCCGCGGCTGCGGCCAACACGCCCGCGACGCAGCCCGCCGCCGAGCCGACCGTGAGCACCGCACCGCATTTCGAAATCGCCCCGCCGCCTCCCGGCCAGGACCTCGACGCCGGCTTGAAGGACCAACCGGCTGACGTGCCGACGATCAAGGTGGACGACGCGAAGACGCAAACGCCGCCGAAGGGCTGATCAAGCGTTGTGCGTCGTGGCCGCTCTCTCGCCAATTTTCGGAGTAGGGGCGCAGTCTTGCTGCGCCCGTTGGACGCGCGATGCATTCGGGCGCAGCAAGACTGCGTCCCTCCAAGCGTGATTCCGTGAGTTCGAGCGACGCGCCACCTTCCTCTCCCCGCCGCCACCTCACGATCACTCCCGCGAGCGTCATTCTCGTGTGTGTGGCCGCGTTGTTGGCCATGGGACTCACGGTGCTGTTCAGCGCCAGCTCGCGTGCGCTCGGCGGCCCGCAGTCGTATCTGTTCAAGCAACTCATCTTCCTCGCGCTCTCCATCGGCATCGCGTGGGTCGTGGCGCGACTCGATCTGGAAGGCATGCGGCGGTTCGCGTGGATCCTCGCCGGCGCGACCCTGTTTGGCCTGGTGCTCGTGCGCATCCCGCACATCGGCGTCAACGTGAAGGGCAGCTGGCGCTGGCTGAACCTCGGCTTCACCCGCCTGCAGGTCTCGGAGTTTGCGAAGCTCGCGATGGTCTTTGCGCTGTCGCATTACCTCGCGCTCAACCAGAACAAGATGGAGGACATCAAGCGCGGGTTCATCTACCCGTGTCTCGGCATCGGACTCTTCGCCGGCCTGATCATCATCGAGCCCGATTTCGGCACCGCGTTTCTCTGCGCGAGCGTCGGCATGATTCTGCTCTTCCTCGCCGGCGGGCGCCTCAAGTTCATCCTCCCGAGCGTCGCGTTCGCGCTCATGGGTTTCGTGTTGCTCGTGCTGCACAACCCGAACCGCCTGCGCCGCATCACGGCGTTCATGGACGTCGAGGCGAATCGCAGCGAAGGCGCCTATCAGCTCTGGCAGGCGATCCTCGCCTTCGCGGCCGGCGGCGTCGACGGCGTCGGCATCGGCAACGGCCGGCAACAGCAGTCGTTCCTCCCCGAGGCGCACACCGACTTCATCTTCGCCATCATGGGCGAGGAAATGGGGCTGATCTTCACGCTGCTCACCGTGATTCTTTTCGTCGCGCTGTTCGTCGCCGGGCTGAGGCATGTGCGCCGCGCGCCGAATCTGTTCCAGTTTCTCCTCGTGACCGGCTGTCTCCTGCTGATCTGTCTCCAGGCGATCATCAATCTCATGGTCGTCACCGGCATGATGCCGACGAAGGGCATGTCGCTGCCGTTTATCAGCGCCGGCGGCTCCAATCTCCTGCTGATGGGTTTCCTCATCGGCGTCATCATCAACACCGCGCGCACGTGGGAACGGCCGAAGCCGCTCGAGCGCAAGCGCGCGCTGGCGGAGATCGAAGCATGAGCCGTTTCCTCATCGCCTGCGGCGGCACCGGCGGACATCTCGCGCCGGGCATCGCGCTCGCGGAAGCCCTCCGCGCGCGCGGCCACGACGTGCGCCTCTTCATCTCGCACAAGAAGGTCGATTCGCGGCTCGCGGAAAAATACCCGCATCTCACGACCGCCGCCGTCCCCGGCGCGCCCTTCGGCCTGCGGCCGGATGTGCTCGCGCGCTGCGTGTTCAAGCAGACGCACGGGTTGGTCTTCTCGCTGAAATACCTTGCGGCGTTCCGGCCGCACGCGGTCGTCGGCTTCGGCGGTTTCACCAACGCCGGCGTCACGCTCGCGGCGCGGTTTCTCGACATTCCCGTCGCGCTCCACGAGGCGAACCGCATCCCCGGTCGCGCCGTGCGCCTGCTCTCGCGTTTCGCCCAGCGCCTCTATCTGCCGCCCGGCGTGCGTTTGCCGGGCCGCCTCGGCTTGCTCGTGCGCCACACCGGTCTGCCGGTGCGCCCGGAAGTCGTGCGCCTCTCGCGCGCTGACGCGCGCGCGCAGCTCGGCGTCGACGCGACGCAAAAATTGCTCGTGATCGTTGGCGGCAGCCAAGGCTCCGGCAATTTGAACCAATGGGTGCTCGACAATCTCGACGCGCTGGCCGGCGAGGGCGTGCAGGTTTGGTGTGTCACTGGCCTCGGCAAGGGCGAGGCGTCCGTGCGCGAACTGCGCTCCAAAAAAGGCGAAGTCGTCCGCGCCTGGTTCGAGCCCTTCACCGATCGCGTCGGCACGCTGCTCTCCGCCGCGGACCTTGTCGTCAGTCGCGCCGGCGCCGGCACGATCGCGGAACTCGTCCGCTGCGAGGCGCCCGCGGTGCTCATCCCGTATCCTTTCGCCGCCGACAACCACCAGTGGGCCAACGCGCGCTATTTCGAGCAGCAGGGCGGGGGACTCGTCGTTGATCAGAACGCGCTGTCGCTGCTGCGACAGGAAGTCTTCGACGTGCTGTTCAACGACTGGTTGCTGAACAAATTTCGCGAGAACCTGCACCGCATGGCGCACGAGGACGCCGTCGCGACGATCGTCACGGACCTCGAGGAACTCGCCCAACGCCTCCCGCCGCGCCGCCACCTGCGGCACACGCCGGCGCCGGCGTCGCATTCCTGATGAGCACGGGCGTCTCCGCTTCCTGGTCCGACTTCCTCGCCGCCGTGCGTCCTTCGCTCGACAGCGCGACGAAGCTCGTCGAACGCGAACCGCTCGCGCCGAAGACCACCATGCGCGTCGGCGGCCCGGCCCGCGTCTACGCCGAGCCGGCGAACGCGGCGGACCTTGCCACCTTGCTCGCGACGGCGCACGCGCGCGGCCTGCCGGTTTACCTGCTCGGACGTGGCTCGAACCTCATCGTGCCCGACGAAGGCGTCGACGGGCTCGTGATCAGCCTCGCGCACCCGAATTGGCAGGCCTTCGAACCGCAGCCGGACGGCCGCGTTTGGGTTGGCGCCGGACTGCGACTGAAAAATCTCTGCGGCCTCGCGGCGAAGGCCGGCCTCTCGGGCTTCGAGTTCATGGAAGGCATCCCCGCGAGCGTCGGCGGCGCGCTGCGCATGAACGCCGGCGCGATGGGCGGTTGGACGTTCGATGTCGTCGACGAGGTTCACCTCATGACGCTCGCCGGCGAAAAGCGCGTGATGAAAAAGGCCGCGATGCACGTCGACTACCGGCATTGCGCGGAGCTCGAGACCGCGGTCGCTCTCGGCGCCTTCCTCCTGCCGCGTCAGCACACGGATGCCGCGGCGATCAAGCAGCAGATCGAAACTTACACGAAGAAACGCCAGGAATCGCAGCCGCGCGAGCCGAGCGCCGGTTGCATCTTCAAGAACCCGCCCGGCACTTCAGCCGGCAAAGTCATCGACGAGTGCGGACTCAAGGGCGAGCGCGTCGGCGGCGCCGAGGTCTCGCGCGTGCACGCCAATTTCATCGTCAACCGAGACAGCGCCACCGCCGCTGACATCGTCGCGCTCGTGCGCGTCGTCCGCGCCCGCGTGAAAGCCGCGCGCGGCATCGACCTCGAGCCCGAAGTGATGCTGTTCGGCGGAGATTGGAGGAAGGTGCTGTGAATTTTGGATTGGCTGGCGTGTGTGCGATTTGCTGCGACTTCGTTGGTCCGATTCGATTCGCGAATTTCCAAGCCCTATCTTCCTGCGACGCGCGTTTGCCGCGCTGACCGTCCGTTGCACGACCAATCCAAAATCCGAATTCCAAAATCCAAAATGAACTCCTCTCCCACCATCGCCGTCTTCGCGGGCGGCACTTCACCTGAACGCGAAGTCTCCCTCGGCTCCGGCAAGGCCGCCGCGCTGGCCATGGCCGCGTCGTTCCCGACGCAGTTGTTCAACATCGAGGCCGACGCACTGCCGGCGGACCTCGATCCGCGGCGCCACGTCGTGTTCTCGACGCTGCACGGCGTGTTCGGCGAGGACGGCGGCATGCAGCGCCTGCTCGAGCAGGCGGGCGTCGCCTATGCGGGTTGCGATGCGAAGAGCAGCGAACTGTGTTTCGACAAGTGGCGCACGCGTCAGGCGGTTTCGGCCATGGGCGTGCGCGTCGCGCCGGGCCGCGCCTTCGATGTCACCAGCAAGCCGAAGGCGTCCGTGTTGTCCGACGAACTCGGCGAACAGGTCGTGTTGAAGCCGAACCGGCAGGGCAGCAGCGTCGGCTTGCAGATGATCACGACGCGCGCCGGTCTCGAGATCGCGATCGCCGGCATTCGCCACGGCGACTGGGTGATCGAGAAACGCATCGCCGGCCGTGAGCTCACCGTCGGCCTCCTCCGCGGCCGCGCCATGGGCGTGGTCGAGATCACGCCGAAGTCGGGCGTGTTCGACTACACGAGCAAATACACCAAGGGCATGACCGAATACACCGCGCCGGCGCCGCTCTCGTCGGAACAGACCGCCGAGGTGCAGCGCGCGGCGGAGACGGCGTTTGCCGCCTGCGGCTGCCGCGACTACGCGCGCGTCGACTTCATCCTCACGCCGGACGGCGAACTTTATCTGCTGGAAATCAACACGCTGCCCGGCATGAAGGAAACGAGCCTCTTGCCGATGAGCGCTCGTTGCGTGGGCCTCGATTTCAACGCGCTTTGCCGCGAGTTGGTCGCGCCCGCCCTCGAGCGCCTCGCCGGCGCCACTACGAAGAAATGAGCGAGGAAAAGGACAACGCCGCGTCCGAGCGTTCCTGGCGCACCATTCGCCAGGACGTGACGCCGCGCGCGATGTCCGCCCGCGGTCGCCGGCGGCGCCAGATCGCGTGGTTGAAAGTCGTCTCTCTCGTTGCGCTCACCAGCGCAGCGGGCTGGGGCATCTACGAGATGGTGCATACCTGGGAAAACGATCGCGCCGCCATCGCCTCCGCCGTGAAGAGCGAGCCGGTGAAGGATATCGTGGTCGTGACCGACGGCGTGCTCGGCAAGGACTGGGCCGCACGCCTGCTGGCCCTGCCGCGCAACACGACCCTCATGGCCCTCGACCTCGCCGCGCTGCGCGAAAAGCTGATCGCCGTCGGCCAGGTGCGCGTCGCCGTGCTCACGCGAAACTTCCCGGATACGCTCGTCATCAATCTCCAGGAGCGCACGCCGGTCGCGCGCATCCAGGTCGAGGATCGGCTCGAGAAAAAGCAGCTGCTCGTCGCCAAGGACGGCGTGGTCTACGAAGGCGTCGGCTACGACAAGGCGCTGCTCGCGACGCTCCCGTGGCTGGCCGATTTCCGCCTCCGCCGCACCGAAGACGGCCAGGGCTACGCGCCGATCGACGGCATGAAGCAGGTCTCCGATTTGCTCACGACCGCGCAACTGCAGGCGCCGCACCTTTATCGCGAGTGGCTCTTCGTTTCGCTCGCGCGTCTCGCCACGCACGAGGAGATCGCGGTCAAGGCACAGGACATTCCCGAGATCGTGTTCAGCGCAAAGCAGGATTTTTTCCGCCAGATCGCGCAGCTCGACATGATCGTCGACGAGACCAAGCGCACGCTCACCGATCCGCAGATCCAGTCGGTCAACCTCGCGCTCGGCCCGCAGGTGCCGGTGAAGCTCGCGCAGACGCCCGAGCAACTTACGAAACAGGCGCAGGCCGGCACGTTCGCGCCGGCGTTCCAGATTTCTCCCTCTTCCTCTCCGAAACGGAAACCTTCACGTGATCTCTAACGGCAGCAGAATCATCGGTGCGGTCGAAATCGGCACCGGCAAAATCGCGGTCCTCGTCGGCGAAATCGCCCGCGGCCGCGCGCTCAACATCATCGGCGTCGGCCTCTCCCAGTCGCGCGGCGTGATGAAGGGCGAAGTCGTCGACTACAAAGCCGCCTCCGAAGCCGCGCACCACGCGCTCGAGATGGCCGAGAAGAAAGCCGGCGCCCGCCTCGACGAGGTCTGGCTCGCGCAGACCGGTCCGCACTTGGACGGCTTCTACAACGAGGCCTCGGTGAACGTGAAGTCGGCCGAAAACACCGTCACGCAGCTCGACATCTCCACCGTCTGCGATCTCGCGAAGGAGAAGGAACTCCCCGCTGGCCGCACGCGCATCCATGAACTGCGCCGGCCGTTCCGCCTCGACGGCCGCGTCGTGGCCGATCCCGAGCATCTTTCGGGCAACCGCCTCGAAGTCGGTTACTGGATCGTGCACGGCCAGGAGAGCAAGGTGAGCGACAACATCCACGTCGTCGGCGGCTATCACCTCGAAGTCCGCGAACTCGTGCTCTCCTCGCTCGCTAGCGGCGCGCTGCTCACGACGCAGGAGGAGCGCATCCACGGCGCGCTCGTGCTCGATATCGGCAAGGGCATCACGGATTACGTCCTCTATCGCGACGGCCACGTCGCCGCGACCGGCACGCTCCCCGTCGGCGGGGAGCATGTGACGAACGATCTCGCGCTCGGTCTCCGCGTCACCACCACGCAAGCCGAGATGCTGAAACTGCGCCACGGCCGCGGCACGGTGCAGACCCGCGACAAGGCCGACAAGGTCTGGCTCAACGGCGACATGTCCTTCGGCGACCGTCAGATCGCCCGCGGCGCGATCGAGACGATCGCGAGCGCGCGCGTGCAGGAGATTTTTGAAATCGTGCAGAAGAAGCTCGGCCCGAAGCTCTCGGTCGAGCACTGCGGCGCCGGCGTCGTCCTCACCGGCGGCACGGCCAAGATGCCCGGCATCGACGAAGCGGCGAGCCGCGTGTTCGGCCTGCCCGTGCGGCGCGGCGAAGCACCGTCGTGGGTGAAGGACGAGTTGAAGGACCCGATGTTCAGCACCGTCCTCGGCGTCTTCCAATTCGGTTTCAAACACGCCTCGGAGCACCACGTGCCCGCCCGCCGCAAGGGCGGCAGCATCTTCGCGGGCTTGACCAAATTCTTCGGCTGAGGACTCGACGATGAACAACGAACTTCCCCTCGAGGCCCTCACGGATCGCGACATCGGCATCAAGCTCGTCGGCATCGGCGGCGGCGGCTCCAACGCCGTCGACCGGCTGAAAATGGAGAACCTCGACCGCCTCCAACTCGCCGTCATCAACACCGATTTCAAGGCGCTCAGTTCCTCGCCGGTGCAGGACAAGATTCTCATCGGCACCAGCGTCACGCGCGGCCTCAGCGCCGGCGGCGATCCGGTGCTCGGCTACCAAGCCGCCGACGCCGACCGCGAGAAGATCGCCGACGTCGTGCGCGGCAACGACCTCGTGTTCCTCGTCGCCGGACTCGGCGGCGGCACCGGCTCGGGCGCGACGCCCATCGTGGCGGAGATCGCCCGCGAGGCCGGCGCGCTCGTGATCGCGTTCGTCACGCTGCCTTTCAGCTTCGAGGGCGGGCGCCGCCGCAAGCAGGCCGAGGAAGCCCTCGACGAGCTCCGCAAGCAGTGCCACGCGGTCATCCCGCTCTCCAACGATCTGTTGCTGCAGGAGGGCACGGAGCAGACGAGCGTGCTCGACTCGTTCGCGCGCGCCGACGTGTGGATGGGGCGCGGCGTGAAATCCATCTGGGCCATGCTTTCGCAGACCGGCCTGATCAACGTCGACTTCCAGGCGCTGCGCACCGCCTTCCAGACGCGCGGCGGCAAGACGCTCTTCGGCCTCGGCACCGGCGAAGGCGAGAACGCGGCCGACGATGCGTTCGAGGATCTCAAGAATTGCCCGCTGCTCGCCACGCCCGAGTTCGCCCGCAAGGCTGACCGCCTGATGGTCAACATCACCGGCGGCGCCGACCTGAGCCTCACCAAGGTCAACCAGCTCATGACGGCCGTCACCGAGGAGTTCGGCCGCGAGGCACACGTGATCATGGGCGCGGTCATCGACGAGGCGTTGCAGGGCAAGGTCGAGGTCTGCGTCATCGGCGCGACCGACATCGGCGGCCGCACTTTCACTCGCGCCAAGCCGAACACGCCCGCGAAACGCCCCGAGCGCACGCCAGCCGCGAGCGAGAATGCGGAGGGTGAGTCCGCTCCAGCCAAGTCGGCCGCGCCCGCCGAACGCGAGCGCGCGGCGCGGTCCAGCAGCGCGTCCGCCAAAGCCGCGGTGCACGATCCGAACAAGCCGCAACAGGAGGAGTTCGGCTTTGGCGGCGTGGCCGAACCCGCGGCGAACCGCGGTTCGTTCGACAAGTCCGACCGCAATCTCTTCGAAGGCCAGGACCTCGACGTGCCGACCTACTTGCGTCGCGGCATCAAGGTGACGGTCTGAGCCCGATGTCCGGGAGCTTTCCGGTTTTGCTCGTGCCGGGTTACTCCGGCGGCGGACCGCGGCACTGGATGCGCGTCTGGCATGTGGCGAATCCGGAGTGGGCGCGGATGGCGCTGGCCGACTGGCTCTCGACCTCGCCGCAAGAGTGGGAAGAAGCGCTCGAGCACGCGCTCGCGGCGTTGCCCGGTCCCGCGGTCGTGGTCGCGCACAGTGTCGGTTGCATTACCGTAGCGCGCCACGCGGTGCGTTGCGGCGGCGGCAAGATCGCGGGCGCGTTCCTCGTTGCGCCGTCGGACGTGGAGCGCGCGCCGGATTTGCCGATGTTGCGTGGCTTCGGCCCGATCCCGCGCGAGCGCTTGGCGTTCCCAGCCCTGGTGATCGCGAGCACGGACGACCCTTACGCGAGCCTGACGCGGGCGACGGAATGGGCGGAAGGCTGGGGCGCGGAACTCCGGGTCTTGGAAAGGCTGGGGCACATCAACTCCGACTCCGATCTCGGGGCGTGGCCGGTGGGGCAGGCGCTTTGGCAGGAATTCCTCGGTCGCCTGTCGGGCGCCTAACTCCGCTTGGCAAGCGCGCGGGATTCTGCACCGTGGGAGGCATGTTCATCGACGAATGCACCATCAAAGCCCGCGCCGGCGACGGAGGCCGCGGTTGCGTGAGCTTTCGTCGCGAAAAATACGAACCGTGGGGCGGCCCGAACGGCGGCGACGGCGGTCGCGGCGGGCACGTCGTGCTGCGCGGCGACGACGACCAGAACAATCTCATCGATTTCAAATACAAGCCGCACTGGAACGCCGAGCGCGGCGAGCACGGCCAGGGCAAGGATTGCAACGGCCGCGAAGGCCGCAACGCGATCCTCCGCGTGCCGCTCGGCACGGTCGTCTACAATCTCGAGACCGGCGCGGTCGTCACCGAAATCCTCGAGGACGGCCAGGAGTTCATCCTCTGTCAGGGCGGCAAGGGCGGGTTCGGCAACACGCGTTTCAAATCCTCGGTGAATCGCGCGCCGCGCCAGCACGGCCCTGGCGAGCCGGGCGCGTTCGGCGAGTATCGCCTTGAGCTGAAGAGCATCGCGGACATCGGCCTCGTCGGTTTCCCGAACGCCGGCAAATCCTCGCTCACCGGCCTCATCACCAAGGCGCACCCGAAGGTCGCCGCGTATCCCTTCACCACGCTGCAACCGCAGATCGGCATCATCGAATACGAGGAGGAATACGACCGCCTCATCCTCGCCGACATCCCCGGGCTCATTGCCGGCGCGAGCGAGAACAAGGGGCTCGGCCACCGTTTCCTCCGCCACATCGAACGCTGCGCACTGCTGCTGATCATCGTCGACATGGCCGGCACCGACAACCGGGACCCGCGCGACGACTACAAGCAGTTGCTCAAGGAGCTCGAGCTCTACGACCCCGCGCTGCTCGAAAAACCGCGCCTCGTCGCCGCGAACAAGATGGACGAGGACGCCGCCGTCGCGAACCTCAAGAAGTTCAAGACGCGCTACAAGAAGGTGGAGCTCGTCCCGATCTCGTGCCTGAGCGAGGACGGCATTCCCAAGCTTAGGAAAGAACTGCTAAAACGCGTGCGGAAGCTGCGGAAAAAGCAAAAGGCATCGCCAGCGCCCGCGGCGTAACGCAACGTCGGCTCTCTCATGACGGAACATCGGCCCCTCCTCATGCGCGCCAACCGCCTCCTCGGCTCGGCGCTCGTCGAGCATAACCTGGTGAAGTTCGAGGACCTCGAAGCCGCCAACGAGCGCGTGCTCGAATTGGCGGGGCAGGGCGATCTCCGCCAGGCCTCGGTGCTCGGCATCCTCGCGCTGGAGCGGAAAGTCGTGCGCGAGGAGGACGTGCTGCACGCCGTGATGGAGGAACACCAGCTCGGCGTCGTCGACCTGCGCCACTACGATGTGCCGGACGACATCCGCAAGCACCTCGATCTCGGCATGTGCTGGGCCAGTTGGACCGTGCCCTACGACAAGGAGGAGGATTTCTGGCTCGTCGCGACGGCCTATTACCTGAGCCCCGCCGTGCGCACGGCCTGGGAAAAGAAGCTCGGCGGTCCCATCGTCTGGCACGCGACCACGATGGACGTGATCGCCGATTTCCTTGACCGTCAGCAAGCCGAGCGCGAAGCCGCCGCGCAGGCCCACCCCGCTTCCTGACATGCCGCTCGGACGCGTCCAGACCCACATCGTCGACAAGCTCGTCGAACTAGGCAAGCTGAGCGCCGAGGCGCGCGCGGCCGTCGTCAACCACCCGGACGACCTCAACGGCGACCAGCTCGACGCGCTGCTGCAGAGCGAGCACAAGGTCACGCCCTTCCCGCTCCACCTCGCGAAGTGCCGCGCGCTCGGCCTCACGCCGTTCAACGTCGGCCGCTACAAGCTGCACAACGCCACGTTCGAGAAGATCGATTTGGAGTTCTGCCAGAAGAACACGATCCTGCCCGTCGGCCAGGTCGGCGACATGCTGCTCGTCGCGTTCTCGAATCCCTTCGACACCCAGCTCGCCGCCAAGATTGCCGAGAAGACCGGCATGCGCGTCGCGCGCCTCCTCGGTGCGGAAAAGGACATCAAGGAAAAGCTCAAGAAGGACAACGCGCCCGAACAGGTGCAGTTCTCCGACGTCGTCGACCAGCTCGGCGCGCAATTTTCCGAGGACGAAGTCGAGATTCGCGAGGAAGACCTCACGCACGAGGACTCCGCGCCCATCATCCAGCTCGCCAACCGCATCATCGAGGACGCGTATTTCTCCGGCACGTCGGACATCCACATCGAGCCGCAGGAAAAGGACCTCGTCGTCCGCTACCGCATCGACGGCCTCACCCAGGAAAAGCTCCGTCTCCCGGCCAAGGTCACGGGCGCACTCGTCGCGCGCCTGAAGATCATGTGCAACCTCGACATCGCGGAGCGCCGCCTGCCGCAGGACGGCCGCATCGTCTTCAAGCAATACAACAAGAAGGGCGTCGACATCGACCTCCGCGTCTCCACCGCGCCGCTCAACCATGGCGAAGGCGTGGTCATGCGTATCCTCGACAAGCAGAAGTCCACGCTGCCGCTCCCCGCACTCGGCTTCACCGAGGAGAATTTGGCCAAATACCGCGAGTGCATCCGCCAGCCCTACGGCATGATCCTGCACTGCGGACCGACCGGCTCGGGCAAGTCGATGACGCTCTACTCGGCGCTGAACGAGATCAACACGCCCGACATCGTCATCCGCACCGCCGAGGACCCGATCGAATACACGCTGCCCGGCATCAACCAAATGCAGATGCACCGGCAGATCGGCCTGACCTTCGCCGCCGCGCTGCGCGCCTTTCTCCGTCAGGACCCGGACATCATTCTCGTCGGCGAAATCCGCGACAAGGAGACGGCGAACATCGCCGTCGAGGCCGCGCTCACGGGCCATTTGCTCATTTCCACGCTCCACACCAACGACGCCCCGAGCACCATCGCGCGCCTGACCGACATGGGCATCGAGTCGTTCATGGTGTCGTCCTCGCTCGTCTGCGTCTGCGCGCAACGCCTCATGCGCCGCGTCTGCAAGACGTGTCGCGTCGCCTACGAGCCGGACGGCCGTGAGCGCGACATCATGGAGCGCGCCATCGGCTGGACCGGCGGACACATTTTCAAACCCAATCCGAAAGGCTGCCCGAAGTGCGGTGGCACCGGCTACAAGGGCCGCGTCGGCATCCACGAGTTGATGGTGACGAACGAGGAATTGATCGAAGGCATCAACAAGGAGATGGAGACCGCGGAGCTGAAGAAGATCGCGATGCGCGGCGGCATGAAAACGCTGCACCAGGACAGCATCTACAAGGTGAAGGAAGGCCTCACCACGCTCGCCGAAGCGCTCAGCACCGTGCCGCAGGACATGGAGCTGCGCGGGTAGGGCGCGCTGGATTCAACGCCGCTCCGCTTGCGCCGGCAACGGCCAGCCCGGACCGTGTCCGCTCCAAGTCTGCTGCTCGCGCGGGATGTGCGAGACGTCATTGAACACCTGCAGGCGCGTGCTGCCGTCGGCGTTGATCTGGATGATCGTGACCGAGCAGTTGGCGATTTCCATTCTCGTCCAACGCGCGGGGTCGACGCCGAGCGCGCGGCAGACGAACCAGCGGATGACGTTGCCATGGCACGCGAGCACTTCGCTGGCCGCACCGGCCTTCGCGGGATGAGCGTAGCGTTGCCAAGCGCGCTCGAGCTGCGCCGTCGCGCCCGCGTCCACGTCCTTTCCTGCCACTCCGATTCCCGGCGGAGTGCATTCGTTGAGTGATTTGTCGCGGACACAAGCAAGGCCGAGCTGAGCAGCGATGGCATCGCCCGTTTCGCGCGCGCGGGTGAACTCGCTCGAGGTCACCGCGGCAAATTTGACCGGCAACGCTGCTAGGTAGGCGGCGACCTTCTCCGCTTGCGCGCGACCGGTGGCGTTGAGTGCATTGGCTGTTTTCGAATCTGCGCTCGCGACGTAGTCGTAGTAGCCGTGCCGCACGAGGTAGAGCGTGCGGGTTGCGGGCACCGTTTGCGCGACCGTCGTGAGCGTCAGCGCGAGCGCAGCACCGCAGGCGAACAGAAAGCGAAATAGGGAGGGCATGCCGCAGCGTCGCCCCGGCACCGCGTCGCGGCGAGGCCCAATCGCGCTTTGGGCTTTTGCCGTCACGAGAAAATCCGCACGCTCGCGCCGTGAAAACCGAGTGGATCATCCGTCGTTTTGAAACGCGCGACAGCGAGGCGGTCGTGGCGCTGTGGCAGGCGTGCGGGCTCACGCGTCCGCAGAATGACCCGCGCAAGGACATCGCGCGCAAGCTCAAGGTGAATCCCGAGTGGTTCCTCGTCGCCGAGCAGCGCGGCGCAATCGTTGGCAGCGTGATGGCGGGATATGAGGGACATCGCGGCTGGATCAACTATCTCGGCGTGGCGCCGGGATTGCAGCGCGGCGGACTGGGTCGCCGTCTGATGGAGGAAGCCGAGGTGCGCTTGCGCGCGGCGGGTTGCCCGAAGATCAATTTGCAGGTGCGGCCCGACAACAAGGCCGCGATCGCGTTCTACGAGCGCATCGGCTTCGCGATCGAGGGCGCAATCAGCCTCGGCAAACGACTCGAGCACGACTGAGCGCTCGGCGGTTCAAGCGGCGACGGCCTCGTCCTCGCCGGCGCGCGGGCGGTTGCTGACGTTATTGCCGTCGTCGCCGTGCAGACGCCAGAACATGAGCGAGGAAATCACGGTGAGACTGCCGAGCACCAGAAACGATTTGTGCAGGGCCGGGATGAGGAGCGCGCGGTCGGACTGCGGCGCGTGCCCGAGGAACCACGCGGCGCAGAGCGACGCGACGGCGACGCCGAACGAGAGCGCCATCATCTGCGCCGTGCTCGCGATGCTGGTGGCCATGGAGGCTTCGCGATCGGGAATGTCCGCGTAGACGAGCGAGTTCATGCTGGTGAATTGGAGCGCGGAGAAGAATCCCTGCGTGAACGCCAGCAGGAGAATCGCGAGGAGCGGCGTGTCTCCGTCCACCCTGGAGAACACCATCATCGTTACGCCGAACAAAACCGTGTTGGTGATGAGCACCTGACGGTGCCCGAAGCGTCCGAGAATTTTCTGACTGATGAGCTTCATCAGGATGGCCGCGAGCGCTTGCGGCATGGTGAGCAGACCCGCCTGCCACGGCGCGTAGCCGAGGCCGAGCTGGTAGAGCAAAGGCAACAGAAACGGCATGCCGCCCACGCCGAGGCGCGTGAGGATGCCGCCGAGCACCGCGAGTTTGAACGTGCGTGTCTTGAACAGCGCGAGCTCGAGCACCGGATGTTGCTCGCGGCTCTCGTGAAAGCCGTAGCCGGCGAGCAGCACGAGTGCGACCGCGAGCATGAACAGCACGGAGCCGGTCTGCATCGAGTGTTCGCCGAACACCTCGAGCACATACGACAGCAGCGCGATACCGCTGCCGAACAGCAGGAAGCCCGTGCGGTCGAGCGACGGCACGTCCGGATTGCGGAAGTCCGGCATGTGCCGCTTCACAAGCCAGAGGCCAATGAGTCCGAACGGCAGGTTGAGAAAGAAAATCGTCCGCCACGGCAGCCAGTGCACGATGAGTCCGCCGACGAACGGCCCGAGCAACGGGCCGATGAGTGCGGGAATGACGACGAAGTTCATCGCGGCCATCATCTCGGATTTCGGGAACGTCCGCACGAGCGCGATGCGCCCGACCGGCGTCATCATTGCGCCGCCGATGCCCTGCAGCACACGCGCGGCGACGAGCATCGGGATGTTGAGGGCGAAGCCGCACAGCAGCGAACCGAGTGTGAACGCCCACACCGCCCACGTGAACACTCGGCACGTGCCGAAACGGTCGGACATCCACCCGCTGACCGGGATGAACACCGCGAGACACAGCGTGTAGCTCGTCAGCACGGATTTCAGGCTCAGCGGCGCGACTTGCAGGCTCGCGGCCATCGTCGGCACGGCGGTGTTGAGGATCGTCGCGTCGAGATTCTCCATGAACAGCGCCGTGGCGACGATCCACGGGAGAAACCGTTTGGTCTCGGCGATATCGGCGGCGACGGTCGGGTTGCTCACGTCGGTTAGAAAATGCGCGTTCGCGGGCGCGGCAAGCCCACCGCGCCGACAGTAGCCGGGATTAACCGCCGCGCGGCTCACTTATCATTGGCGCTTCAATCGCTGCGCCCGCACTTCGGCGTCGGTCGGCTGGTCTTCCGGCGCCTCATCGACACGGGAGAGCGTGAAGAGCGGGCCATCGTGGACGGTGACGGCGTCTTCCGGCGTCGCACCTTCCGGACCCATGCCCGGCGGCGGCCCGAAGCTCGACGCACCGATCGCTCCGGGCGGTCCACCCCGGCCGTGCGGGACGCCGGACTTTTCACTCAGGTAATAGACATGCTCGTAGCGCTGCCAGTCCTCGCGACTCACGGCCATGGGCTGCGCGATGTGAGTGCGCAACGTCCAGGCGGTCCACCATTCGAGCCCGTGATGCGCGACGACGAGCGTGCGGTCGGGGGCGGCGATGAGCGGCGCGAGCGCACGCAGTTCGTCGCGCTGCTCGACGGTTAGGATCGTCCGTGCGCCGCGCCCGACGTAGAGCGCGCCGGTCAGCGCGGCGATGCAGCCTACGATGACGCCGAGCGCCACGCGCGGGAATCCGCGCCGGATTTGCGCGAACAGGAACGACGCTGCGATCGCCGCCGGCACGACGGCGATGAGCATGAGGCGCTCGGATTTCTGTTCGTCGAAAAATCCCCCGCCGAGCACGACTGCGCTCGCGCCGGCGGCGAGGGCCAGCGCGCGGTCGGCCGCCGGCAAGTGCCGCCAGCGCAGGAAGACGCCCAGCAGCGCGGCGAGACCTACGGCGATGAAAAGCACGCGCGGCGCCGCGCGCATCGCTCCGCCGGGGCGACCGGGCGCACCCGGCGGTGCGAAGCCGGGCGGCGGACCGCGATGAGCGCGGTCGGTTGCGTCGACGCGGCCATCGGGTGGCGCGAAACCCGGCGGCGGACCGAAGCCGCGGGCGCCGCGCGGGCCGCGGGTTTCGCTGGCCATACTGGAAGGCTCGGTGACGGCGCGCCAGAGTCGTTGCACGCGCGCCGGGTCGTAGCGGAAGGTCACGGCGGTCGCCGCGCCGAGCGCGACGCCGCCCGCGATCGCGACGATGAGCACGCGGCGTCGCACGCCGGCCGGTGCCGTGACGGTCGCGACGGCACCCAGCACCGCGAGGAAAACGAGCGCGGCGCCCAGCACCCCGACATGCGTCAGGCCCAACAGGACGAGTCCCGCCACGACGGCTGCGGCGCGCGCTAGCGTCGGACCGCTGAGGAACCGGTGCGCCGCCCACGCCGTGCCGGCGAGCCACACGAGCGCGAGCGAGTTCTTTTGGAAATCGCCCACCATCGACAGCGGTGCGGCGCTGGCGCTGGCGATGACGGCTGGTGCCAGCGCGGCGGTGAGCGACGGTCGTCCGTCCGCACGCTGCCAGCGCGCGCCGAGCCACGCGAGCGGCAACGCCACGAGCGGCGGCAGCACGGAGTCGGCGAATTTCACGGCGAATACGATCGCTTCGTCCTGCGGCCAACCTGTGAGCGCGGCCAGCAGGCGGGCGAGTCCGGCTTGCAGCCAGAAGGTCAGCGGCAGGTCCGGGATGCCGAGCCGGCCGTGTTCGAGCAGCGCGCGCGCTTGCACGAAGTAATACGCGCCGTTCATGCCCGGGGCGAGGGGAGTGCCGAACTGCAGCGTGGCGCGCGCCGCGATGGCGGCGGCGCAGAGCACCGCGAGGCCGGCCGGGGACCAACGGGCGAAGCCGCGGGAGGAAACGGTGGTGGCGCTGGAGGAAACCACAGGGAGAAAATTCGTTCGCGCTGTCAGACGCCGGCGGGCGCGCCAGGTTGCGTTGGCGCGGAGAAAATCTGCGTCCTGTCGCTCCCGTTGCGAGCGGCGCGGACCAACCGACGGAGGAAGAAAACGCGAGGCTTTTCGGCTGTGAATATCTTGTCCGGGTGGCCGTGTTTTTTCCGTTGCCGACGGTGAGGCCGGAGCCTCACTTATTCACTTTCCGCTCAATGCATCTCCGCGCGCTCAAGCTTAACGGTTTCAAGAGTTTTGCCGACCAGACGACCCTGAATTTCCAACCCGGCGTCACCGCCATCGTCGGGCCGAACGGCTGCGGAAAATCCAACATCGCGGACTCGATCCGCTGGGTGCTCGGCGAACAGAGCGCGAAGGCTCTCCGCGGCGGCAAGATGCAGGACGTCATCTTCGAGGGCGCGGACACGCGCAAGCCGTCGCAATTCTGCGAAGTCTCGTTGCTTCTCACCGAGTGCGAAAAGGCGCTCGGCAGCGAGTTCCACGAGATCGAGATCATGCGCCGCGTCCACCGCGACGGGCAGAGCGAGTATTACTTCAACGGCCAGCCGTGCCGCCTGAAGGACATCCACAAGCTTTTCATGGACACCGGCATTGGCCGGACCAGCTACTCGATCATGGCGCAGGGCCAGATCGACCAGATCCTGTCGTCGAAGCCCGAGGAGCGCCGTGTGGTGTTCGAGGAGGCCGCTGGCATCACGAAATACAAGAGCCAGCGCCGCGAGGCGATGAACAAGCTCGCGCTCACCGAGCAGAATCTCGCGCGCGTGTCCGACGTCATCAACGAAGTCGCCCGCCAGATCGGCTCGCTCCGCCGCCAGGCCGCGAAGGCGATGCGCTACAAGCGCCTCAGCTTCCGCCTCCGCCACCTCGCGCTTGCCCACGGCAATTACCACTGGATGCAGATGTCCACGGCGCTGGCCGAGCTCGAGGGCCGCGTCAGCGGGCTGCAGCACGACGCCGACACGCGCCGCGGCACGCTCGACGAGCGCACGCGCGCGCTCGATGAGCGCAAGGCGCACCGCTCCGCGCTCATGCAGCGCGTGCAGGACGCCCAGCAGGCGGTCTTCGATCTTCGCTCGCAAAAGGAGCAGGCCGAGAACGCCGCCAACATGGCGCATGTGAAGCGCCAGGGACTCGCCGAGCGCCTCGCCTCGAGCAACGACGACCTCGCCGAACTCGAGATGCAGATCCGCGAGCTCGCCTCGCAGGTCGACACCGGCGCGCAGGACAAGCAGATGCAGCTCTCGCTGCTCGGCAGCTCCGACGCGGTGTTCCAGGAGCGCAACCGTGAGCTCGCGGTTCTCGAAGGCGAACTCACGCGCGTCGAGCAGGCGCTCGGTCAGGACAAGTTTCATCTCCTCCAACTCGAGAGCGCGGTCGCGCGACACATCACCGAGAGCTCGTCGCTCGAGGTCGATGCCCGCACCAGCCAGCACAAATACGATCAGGTCGGCGCCGACCTCGAGGAAGTCCGCCAGGCGGTCGCGGCCGCCGCGCAGGCGCTGAACGAGGCGCGCACGCGCGTCGAGGAAGCTCGTGCCGAGCAGAGCCGCCAGAACAACGAGGCGCAAGCCGCCCACGTGGCGTTGCAGGACGCGACGAAGAATTTCCGCGAAGGCCAGCGCCGCCTGCAGGAGATCGACCGCAATCTCGCCCAGAAGACCGCGCGCCTGAAGCTGCTCC
Source organism: Candidatus Didemnitutus sp. (assembly GCA_019634575.1). Taxonomy (NCBI): domain Bacteria; kingdom Pseudomonadati; phylum Verrucomicrobiota; class Opitutia; order Opitutales; family Opitutaceae; genus Candidatus Didemnitutus; species Candidatus Didemnitutus sp. Next base: position 964,628 of record JAHCAY010000001.1, on the reverse strand, counting down.
AGCAGCTCCACGAGAAGTGGGAAGGCTTCGGCGAAGGTGCGAAGGCGATCCTGCAGGGTCGTTTCGCGGCGATCTTCGGCGAGCAGAAATTCGTCCCGATTACGCAGGGACTCGAGGTGCGCGCCGAGTGGGCCAAGGCCGTCGAGGCGCTGCTCGGCTCGTCGGTCGAAGCCATCTCGGTCGCCGACGTCGACACCGCCCGCAAGATTCTCGCCCAGCTCGAAACCGACCAAGTCGGCAGCGTGTGCCTGCAGGTGCCCGGTTTCGTGGGCGGCGCCTCGAACGGCGAGCTGCCGGCCGGGCTCAAGCCCGCGACCGACGCCGTCGCCAACCTCGAGCCATCGCATCCGGCGGCGGCGCTCCTCTCGGCGTGCTATGTGGCCGACGACCTCGGCGCGTTCCTTGATTTCTGGAAGGCGAACCCGACCTTCAGCTTCCTGATGGTTGCGACGCCCCGCGGCGATCTCGTCGACCGTCGTGGTCTCATTTACGGCGGCCACCACAAGAAGCCCGCCAACTCGATCGTGCAACGCGAGGTCGATCTCCGCGAGACCGGCAAGGCCGTCGTCGCCGAGCAAGCCGCGCACGACGAGCAAAAGGCGCTGATCGAGAAGTTGAACACCGCCCTCGTCGAGGCGGAGCAGAATCTCGAACAGAAGCGCAAGGACGTGCTCGCCGCGTCGCAGCACGCCGCGTCGTTGCACACCGAGGAGAAAAACGCCCAACGCTCGCACGACGAGGCGGCGAATCGCCTCGGCCGCATGCAGAACGAGCTGGCGAACTTGCAGCGCGACCACCAGGAAGCGCTCGCCCGCCACGCCAAGGCGCAGGCGCAGCTCACCGAGGCCCAGGCCGAGGTGGAGGCGCAGAAGCAGAAAATCGCGCAGACCGAAGCGGAGATTTCCGGCAAGCGCGCCGAGCGCGACCAGAAGAAGGAATCCCTCGCGCAAGCCCGCCTCGAACTCGCGGAACGCCGCCAGAAGGTCGAAGTGCTGGATCGCGGCCTCTCCGAAATGGAGCGTCGCCGCGTGCAGCTCGCCGACCTCCACGACGAGCGCCAGATCGAGATCGAGACGTGGAACGAACAGGTTTCCCAACTCGAGAACGAGGCCGCCGGCCAGCGCGCCCGCGCCGAGGAAATCGGCACGACGCTCGCGATCGCGCAACAGAACGTGGAATCGGTGCGCAACGAACTCACGTCGATCGAATCCGAGATCAATTCCGGCGAGGCCGGCATGAGCTCGATCCGCACCGAAGCGGAGAGCGCGATGTCCGAGCTTTCCCGCACCGAGGTGAAGGTCGCCGAGACGCGCGCCCGCGTGCAGTTCCTCGTCGAGGAAGTGACGCACGAGTTCCAGACCGACGTCTCAACTCTCGATTGGAAAAAACTTCTCTGGCACTCCGACGACGAGCCGGAGGGCATGAAGGATCTCGACCTCGATGAAGAGGACGAGAGCGCCGCGGCCCCGGCCTTGCCCGCCGCCGCGCCCGCGGAGCCGGTCGTCGCCAGCGCCGAGGTGCCTGCGGACCCGAATGCCGCGACCGCTCCCGAAGCGGCCGCGAAGCCGGCGCGCCGGAAAAAGAAAAAGGAAAACAAGAGCGATCCGACCGAGGGCGACTTGGCCGCGCTCGAGAATACCGACTGGACCGCGATCAAGACCGAGGTGGACGCGCTGCGTCAGCGGCTGGGCTCGATGGGCGCGGTCAATCTCGTCGCGATCGAGGAATATTCCGAACTGAAGCAGCGCTATGAGTTCCTCAAGAATCAGGTCGATGACCTGACCAACGCGAAGACCGCGCTCCTCAAGGCGATCGACGACATCAACCACACGTCGCTCGAGCAGTTCAAGGTCACCTTCGAGCAGATCCGGAAGAACTTCGCCTACACGTTCAACATCCTGTTCGGCGGCGGCCGCGCGGAGATCGAACTTGTCACGGCCGAGGACCCGCTCGAGAGCGGCATCGAGATCGTGGCGCAGCCGCCGGGCACGAAGCTCAAGGGCATCACGCTCCTCTCCGGCGGGCAGAAGACGCTTACGGCCGTCGCGCTGCTGTTCGCGCTGTATATGGTGAAGCCGTCGCCGTTCTGCTTGCTCGACGAACTCGACGCGCCGCTCGACGAGTCGAACATTCACCGCTTCACGAACCTGCTGAAGCAGTTCGTCGACAGCTCGCAGTTCATCATCATCACGCACAACAAGAGCACCATCGCCGCCGCCGACGCGATCTACGGCGTCACGATGCAGGAGCGCGGCGTGTCCCGCACGCTCTCGATGAAGTTCGACAAGGTCAGCGGCGAGGCCGAGGCCCTGCCGACGACCGTCGCCGACGCCGTGCGCAACGCGAAGCCGAAGACGGTCGAGGCATAACGATTCGCTTCCGCCACGGCGCTCATGCGCCGCTGCGCGCGACCGGCGCAACGAGCCCGCGGAAACGCGGGCTTCTTTGTTCTGCCGTCCCCGCGTCGGCGCCACATTCCGCCCGTTCCAGCGCGAGCACCGCGGCATCGATTGTCACTTAAAGCGTGACCATCTCCGCCGAGTGCCCCAGCGGAATTGTAACCTATTAGGTTACAAATTCGGGGGGCGACTCACGTTGGCGACGTGAGTTGTTTCACTCGCTGTGGGGGCAGGTGTGGGTGAAACGAGGTGGATGGGGGAGTGCGCGTGTCTCGCGCGCGCCTCGGAGAAAAGACCGCGTCGCACACCTCGCTTGCCGTTCGACAGGCTTCTGGTATCAACGCATCCGATGGCGAGCAAACCGGTGGGACGAGTCACGATTCACGACGTCGCGAAGGCGGCGAACGTCTCCACGTCGACGGTGTCGCTCGTGCTCAACGGCAAACTCGACCGCATGCGTCCGGACACGCAGGAGCGCGTGCTGAAGGCGGTTGCCGATCTCGGCTACTCGACCAACGAAATGGCCCGCGCGCTGAAGACCGGTTACGTGCCGACCATCGGGCTCGTCGTGCCGACGGTGGCGAATCCGTTTTGGGGCGAGTTCGCGCGCTGCGTCGAGCACGCGGCGATGGCAAAAAATTACCAAGTGCTGTTGTGCAACGCCGAGGGCAATCCCGAGCGCGAACAGCGCTATGTGGAGTCGATGCTCGCGCGCGGCATCCGCGGCGTGATCCTCGGCTCGTCGCCGCTGTCACTGCGCCACATGGCCGGCGTGGTGAAGCGGGGCTTGCAGGCGGTGGCGTTCGACCGGTTGACCCTGAACGATGCCGGGCTCGAACTCGACAGTGTGCGCGTGGACAACGGTCTCGGCGCGAAGCTCGCCATCGAGCACCTCCTGTCGCTCGGGCATCGCCGCATCGCGTTCGTGTCCGGACCGATCAATTCCGCGAATCGTCGCGACCGCCTGGACGGGTATCGCGACACTTTGCGCTCTGCGGGCATCGTGCCGGACGCGCGCTTGGAGTGGACCGGAAACGCCAAGGCCGGAGACGACGAGGAGGTTGTCACCGAGATCGGGCGCGCTGCTGCGGTCGCGTTGCTGAAACAGCCGGAGCCGCCCACGGCATTTTTTGCGATCAACGACATGACGGCGGTCGGCATCTACGCCGGCTGCCGGGAGCTCGGATTGAGCATCCCGCGCGACATTTCGGTCGTGGGTTTCGATGACATCCACCTCTGCGAGATCATGGATCCGCCGATCACGACGGTCCGTCAGCCTTTGGTGGAGCTGATGAAATCGGCCGTCGAGCTCCTGATCGATCGCATGGAGGGGAAGCACGCCGAGCCGCCGGCACATCTGACGCTCACGCCGGAACTCGTGTTGCGGCGCTCGACGGGGCGTCCGGGTTTTTGACGGCGCAACGGAGCCTTGCATGCAGCTGGAAGCGTCTTATGGGCTGCATGTTGGGGAAACGATAGATGATTTCTGGAGGTGGCCTTGCGAGAAAAGTCAAACGTTACACTAAAACGATTGACTGAACCAAGCCAACCTCGCAACTTCCCCGCGTTCCCCGAAAAAGCTGTTCGTCACCTCGCATCAACCCCTCGCTCTCATGCTCGAACTCCAAGGCAAAACTGCGCTCGTCACTGGCGGCGCTCGTGACATCGGCCGGGCCACTTCGGTGCGCCTGGCGCAGCTCGGTGCGACGGTCGTCGTGAATTATCGCAGCAATCGCGAGCAAGCCGACGAGACGCTGCGCCTGATCGAGGCCGCCGGTGGCAAAGGCGTGCTCGCCCAAGGCGACATCGCAGTCGCGGCCGACGTGGCGCGCGTGGTGGAAACCGCCGGTCAGGCGGGCAACGGTCGCATCGATATCCTGGTGAATCTCGCGGGCGGGCTCGTCGCGCGGAAGACCATCGCGGACATGGACGAGGCGTTTTGGGACCAGGTGATGGCCCTCAACCTCAAGAGCGTGTTCCTCGTCACCAAGGCCGCGCTGCCGCTGATGCCGGACGGCGCGACGATCGTGAATGTCTCCTCGCAAGCCGCGCGCGACGGCGGCGGTCCCGGCGCGAGCGCCTACGCGACGGCCAAGGCGGGCGTCTCCAACTTCACGCGCGCGATGGCCAAGGAACTCGGCGCGCGCCGCATTCGCGTGAACTGCGTTTCGCCCGGCATGATTGCGACGCAGTTCCACGACACCTTCACCAAGCCCGAAGTGCGGCAGCGCGTCGCGGGCATGACGCCGCTCGGGCGCGAGGGCAGGGCGGACGAGGTCGCCGAAGCGATCGCGTTCCTCGCGTCGAGCCGTGCGTCGTTCGTCAACGGCGAGTCGCTCGAGATCAACGGTGGCATTTTCTTCGCCTGAGCGCGCCATGAAGCTCCTGCGCTCCGCCTTCGTTTTCAGCGCCGTGCTCGCGGCGCAGCTTGTCGCCTTCGCCGTCGGCACGCATCCGCGCCTGTTGCTGACACCCGCCGAAGTGAAGGATATCCGCGCGTCGCTGGGCCACGCGCCGCTGTTCGACCGGGCCTACGCCGAGGCGAAGGAGCGCGTCGAGCGCGCGCTCGCGGCGCCGATCCTGGTGCCGCAGCCGAAGGACGCCGCCGGCTTCACCCACGAGCGCCACAAGGCGAACTACGCCGAGATGCAGCTCGCCGGCTTTCTTTACCAGATCACCGGCGAGGCGCGCTATGCGGCTTTCGTGAAGGCGATGCTGGAAAAATATGCCGTGCTCTATCCGACGCTCGGCAACCATCCGGCCGCCGCCAGTTCGTCTCCCGGTCGCCTGTTTCATCAGAGCCTCAACGAGTGCGTCTGGCTCGTGCACACGTCGCAGGCCTACGACTGCATCTACGACACGCTCACGACGGACGAGCGGAAGAATTTCGAGACGCACATCTTCGAACCGATGGCGCATTTCCTCGCCGATGAGCGCGCGCACGAATTCGACCGCATCCACAATCACGGCACATGGGCCGCCACGGCGGTCGGCATGGCCGGCTACGTCATGGGCGACGACGAACTCGTCAAGAAAGCACTCTACGGTTCGAAAATGGACGGTAAGACCGGCGGCTGGTTCAAGCAGCTCGACGAGCTCTACGCGCCCGACGGCTATTACTGCGAAGGACCCTACTACGCGCGCTACGTCATCATGCCGTTCTACGTCTTCGCGCAGGTGATCGAGAACAACCAGCCGGAACTGAAAGTCTTCGCGCGCCGCGACAGCGTGCTGCGCAAGGCGGTGGATTCGCTCCTCCAGCTCACTTACCTCAACGGCGAGTTCATCCCCTTCAATGATGCGATGAAGGAGAAAACCTTCCAGTCGCCGGAGATCCCGCTCGCGGTCGACTGGGCCTACATCCACTACGGCCGCGACCCGCACCTGCTCGACATTGCCAAGCGCCAGGGCTCCGTCGCCCTCAATGCCGCCGGCCTCGCCGTCGCGCAGGCGCTCGTCGCCACGCCGCAGCCGCCCGCTTTTAAGTATCGCAGCGTCGCCTACGGCGACGGTCCGCATGGCGCCGACGGCGGCGTTGGCGTGTTGCGCGCGTCGTCTGGCAACAGCCAGTCGCTTGCGCTGCTGAAGTATTCCGCCTTCGGCATGGAGCACGGCCATTACGACAAGCTCAGCGTCATCTACTACGATCAGGGCCGCGAGATCCTCTCCGATTACGGCTCCGCGCGCTGGGTGAACGTTGAGCAGAAGTGGGGCGGCCGCTATCTGAAGGAAAACAAGTCCTACGCCAAGCAAACCGTCGCGCACAACGCCCTCGTCGTCGACCGCACCACGCAATACGGCGGCGACTACGATGCGGCTGAGCTCCAGCATTCCGACGCGCACTTCTTCGACGTGAGCAACGCGAGTTTCCAGATCGTCAGCGCGCGGGACACCACCGCCGTCAAAGGCGTCGCGATGCAGCGCACGATCGCGATGGTGCGCGATCCGAAGCTCCCCTTCCCGGTGCTCGTCGATGTGCTCCGCTCGACCTCCGCGACCGAGCACGACTACGATCTGCCGTTCTACTATCAGGGCCATTTCCTCTCGACGAACGTCCCGGTGAAAATCGCCACCACCGAGCGCAAGCCGCTCGGCAAATCCCACGGCTACGAGCATCTCTGGCTCGAAGGCGAGGGCGTCGCGACCGGCCCCGTGCAGTTCACCTGGATCAACGGCAGCCGCTACTACACGGTCACGTCGTCCGCCGACGCGAAGACGCAGCTCGTGCTCACGCGCATTGGCGCGAACGATCCGAATTTCAACCTGCGCAACGAAGCGGCCTTCATGCTGCGCACGCGCGCCGCGAATCACGTTTTTGCGAGCGTGCTCGAGCCCCACGGCGTTTGGGACGGCACGAAGGAGTTCACGACGGGCGGTTTTCCGACGGTGCAATCCGTCCGCGTCGTCGCGTCCACCGACGAAGGCACGGTCGTCGCCATCACGGGCAAGGATGGCCTCGCGTGGACGTTGATGATCACCAACCGCGCCGCCGATGCGCAAGCCGAGCATCGCATCGACGCGGACGGCCAAACCTACATGTGGACCGGCAACGCCGCACTCCGCCGCGACTGATTTTCCCGATGCATCCTCCGATGTTCGTTCAAAAGGAACAGCTCTTCATCGCCTTCGATTCCATCCCTTGGGAGGAGCAGGGCGGGGGAGTGCGACGCAAGGTGATGGCCTACGGCGACCAGCTGATGGCCGCCTATGTCGAGTTCACGGCCGGTGCTGTCGGTGCGCTTCACCGCCATCCGCACGTGCAGATCACGTTCGTGAAAGAGGGTGCGTTTCGCGTGCACATCGGCGGCGAGGAGCGCGTGCTGCGCGCCGGCGATTTCTACTACATCCCGTCCGACGTCCTCCACGGCGCCACCGCGATCGAGGCCGGCGTGCTCGTCGATGTCTTCTCGCCGATGCGCGCCGAATTCCTGCCGAAAAATTAGCTCATGCCGCAACGCACCCATCTCCGCTGGGGAATCATCGGCCTGATCGCGGTCGCGACCGTGATCAACTACGTCGATCGCACCTCGCTCGCGGTGATGTGGCCGAGCATCTCCGCCGACACCAACCTCTCGAAAAGCGACTACGCGAACATCGTTTCCGCGTTCATGGTCTGCTACGCGCTCGGGCAGGCGGTTTCGGGCCGCATCTTCGACCGCGTCGGCACGCGCTTCGGTTTCGTGCTCTCGGTGACGGTGTGGTCGATCGCCTGCGCCGGACACGCGCTCGCGCGCAGCCTCGCCACGCTCTCGCTCGCCCGCGGCGTGCTCGGCTTCAGCGAGGCGGGCAACTGGCCCGGCGCGACGAAGGCGGTCGCCGAATGGTTCCCGCGCCACGAGCGGGCGCTCGCCCAAGGCATTTTCAACGCCGGCGCGTCGCTCGGTGCGGTCGTCTCTGCGCCGTTGATCGCGCTGCTCTTCGCGCATTTCGGCTGGCGCGCCACGTTTGTCGTCGTGGGCGGCTTGGGGTTTCTCTGGCTCGCGCCGTGGTTGATTCTCGCCCGCTCGACGCCGGACAAGCACCCGTGGGTTTCGCCCGAGGAACGCGCGCACATTCTCGGCGAACGTCCCGCGAACACTCCGGCCGCTGCCGTCGCGGTGCCGACCGCGCCCGCGGCTTCGCTGCGCTCGCTGCTCGAATTTCGCGCGACGTGGGGCGTGATCGTTTCGCGTTTCTTTCTCGATCCGATCTGGTGGCTGTTCGTGAACTGGCTGCCGATCTACTTGGCGGATCGCTTCGGTTTCGATGTGAAGTCGATCGGGCTTTTCGCGTGGGTGCCCTACGTCGGCGCCGTTATCGGCAGCCTCAGTGGCGGCTGGATGTCCGGTCATCTCATCGGTCGCGGCTGGTCCGTCGATCAGGCGCGCAAACGCGTCATCTTGCTCGGCGGCGTGTTGACGCTGCCCGGTTTCCTCGCGGGGGCCTTCGCGCCGTCGCCGCTCGTGGCGGTGCTGGCCATCGCGGTCGTCCTCTGCGGATTCCAAGTCATGATTAACAACATCCAGACGCTCCCGAGCGACTTCTTCGCCGGTTCGTCCGTCGGCACCGTGGCTGGCGTCGGCGGCATGAGCGCGGTGTTCGGCGTGTTGGTTTTCTCGACCTGGCTCGTGCCGGCGCTGAGCCGCATCAGCTACGTCCCCGTTTTCCTCATGGGCGCGGCCCTCGTGCCCTTGGGTATCGCTGCGGTGTTCGGACTGTGCGGCACGATCCGCCGACTCGACACCTCGACTGCTGTTTCTGACCGGACCTGAGCGTCCAGTCGTTCTCCCCCAACCGAAAACCCGTGTGCTTCCGGCACCTTTCGCAATGACCACGAATACACCCCAATCCGTCAAACGTTCTACCGGACGTTCTACCACCGGCTGGCGCCTCGCCCTGCCGGTGTTCGCGTTGTTGTCCCCGCTCGCGTTCGCGCAGCAGGCCGCCCCAGCGCGCGACGACAGCGTCGTCACGCTGCCGACGTTCACCGTGTCGACCGACAAGGACGTCGGTTACCGCGCCGCGAACTCCGTCTCGGCGACGCGCATCGACACGCCGATCAAGGATCTGCCGTTCGCCGTCAGCGCGTTCACCGAGCAATTCATCAACGACCTCGGCGCGCTCGATCTGCAGGACGTGCTCCGTTACGCGCCGTCCGTCACCAGTGGCGACAAGAGCTTCGTCGCGGGCAACAATCGCTTCTCGATCCGTGGCTTCGACGGCGACGTGCCGCCGCAGCGTAACGGCTTTGCCGGCAACCGCAACACCGACAGCGCCAACGTCGCGCGCGTCGAAGTCATCAAGGGCCCGGCCTCGCTCCTCTACGGCCAGATCGTGCCCGGCGGCACCGTGAACTACATCACGAAGCGCCCCACGACCAAGCGTGCGTTCTTCAATTTGAAAACCTCCATCGGCGACCAAGGCGATTATCGCGTCGTCGCCGACGTCAACCAGCCCATCACCGACCGCATCGCCGCGCGCGTCATCGGCTCCTGGAATCAGGACCCGAAGTGGGCCGTCACCGGCGACACCCACACCTGGCTGGTCGCGCCGTCGCTCGCGTTTCAGGTCACGAAGAAACTCTCGCTCGTCCTCGACTACGAGAAACTCAGTCGTCGCGAAGAGCCGCCCGTCGGCATGCAGCCGAACGTGCAGATCGCCGGCTTCAACGCCGCGCCCAGCGCCTCGACCTTCGTGAAGGTCTCCGACCGCAGCTACCAGCAGGGCCTCTTCGACGCCGGCTCGATCAACCTCGGCTTCCTCGGCATGCCGCCGATCGATCGCGATTTCAATTATCAGGGCGACCACGACTACAAGAAAGCCGACTACGAGAACTTCAACGCCGAGATGAATCTCCAGATCGGCGACCACTGGGTCGCGCGCGCCAACTACAGCTGGAACGCCCGCAGCGTCCTCTACAAGCTCACCGGCCTCGCGCAGTGGGACGTCACGCCGACCGCCGCCTATCGCACGTCGACGACTTCGTATTTCGACTACCTCCACGAATACCTCGCGAACCCCAGCGCCGTCCTCAACGACCCGACGAAGACCGCGAGCGTGCTCCTCAACCGCCGCAAGCGCATCCAGACCAGCGCCGACGGTTACAACACCTACCAGGTCGATCTCTCCGGCAAATACGAGTTCGCCGGCATCAAGCTCAACCCGCTCTTCGGCGCCTATCGCCAATACTCGCGCAGCGGCGGCGGCATGACGCTCAGTTCCAGTTCTTCCTACGGCAACTACAGCGCCACCGACAACGCGCTGCCCTTCACGCCGTGGAACTACTTCGACCAATCCACTTGGGATCGCTCCGCCAACTACGACGAGTTCGCGCTCCCCGTCAGCAGCGCCGGCGGTTTCACGCGCGGACGCGAAGACGCCTACTACGGCGTCCTCACGGCGAAGGCGCTCGACGATCGCCTGATCTTCATCGGTGGCGCGCGCTACGACCGCTACCGCGCGGGCGGCGCTTCGGGTTACACCTATGACGTCAACAAGACCACGCCGCAGTTCGGCGCCGGCTGGCACATCACGCGCGACTCGCTGCTCTTCGCCAATTACAGCCGCTCCTTCCTCGTCGACGGCACCACGCTCACGATCGAGAACCCGAACTACAACCCGAACCTCCCGCTCAACACGTCGACCAATCCGCAGTCCATCCGCACGCCCGCCGCCCCGACGCGCGGCCTCGGCTACGAGTTCGGCTACAAGACCGACTTCCTCAACGGCCGCATTTCCGGCACCGCGACGTGGTTCCACCTCGAACGCGCCGACCGCATCGTCACCGTCCGCCAGCCCGTCGTCGGCCTCAACACCAGCGGCGTGCTCTCCACCACCGAAGTCACGTTCAGCAAACAAGGCACCGTCGACCAGAGCGAAGGCGTCGAATTCGAGTTCACCCTCTCGCCGCGCGACAACTGGCAAATCTACGCGACCTACACGTCGATGGACATCCGCACGACGAAGGTCACGCTGCCCACGCCGCGCCTCGCCACCGACCCGAAGGTCTCCGGCGACTACGCGTCCTACCTCTCCGGTTTCAACGAAGCCGTGCGCCTCCTCCTCGGCGCCACGCCCGAAGGCTCCGCCGAGCGCCTCGCCAGCCTCTGGACGCGCTACAGCTTCACCGACGGCTCGCTCAAGGGCCTGTGGATCGCTGGCGGCGGCAACTACACCTCGCAGAAAGCCCAGCGCACCGCCAACCCCACGCTCTTCCTCCCGGAATACACGCTCTTCGACGCCGCCATCGGCTACTCGTGGAAACGCAACAAGCAGCCGTGGGACGTGACGCTCAACATCAAGAACCTCACCGACGAGACCTACTTCCCGGCGAACCAATCCCGCGGCAAACCGCGCCAGTTCGTCCTCAGCGTCGGCACGACGTTCTGATGTTCTCCGACTGAACGGCGGCGGGCCGCAACCCGCCGCCCGCTCACTGTGTGCGCCATCCGCCAGCGTTGCCTTACCGTGCTCCCTGCGCGTTTCGCGACGCGATCTAGAACTACTACCCCGTTCGGGAAGTGCGCTTGCCCGGTAGCCCGCGACCTCCGGGCGCGGGAGTCAGAACGCGAGCATGCAAAATCCGTCCTCGGAGAGGCCGGGCTACCATGCTTCTTCCGAGAGAAAATAGGCACCTCACGGAGTAGTTCTGGGTGGGCACCGCCTTCCCCGGCGGCACCGCGAACGTGGCACGTGCTTCGCTGTCGCCGCCGGGACGTCGGCGACCATCGTGTGAACTGGCTTCTTTCCCTTCCATGATCACCCGTCCGCTCGCCTCGCTCTACCTGCTCGCCGCGCTCATCGTCGCGTTCACTGCGCCTCGTGGCGTCGCCGCTGCCGCCGAATCTCGCGTCATCCCGCTCTGGCCCGAAGGCGTGCCCGGCGCCTTGCCGCACGCCGGCGACGAATACGTGCAGGACGACCGCGTCTACAACGTCCAGGTCCCCACGCTCACGTATTTTCCCGCGCCCGCCGACAAAGCCGTCGGCACGGCCGCGATCGTCTGCCCCGGCGGCGGCTACGTGCGTCTCGCCGTGACGAACGAAGGCAACGGCATGGCCAAGTGGCTCAACTCGCTCGGCGTCTCCGTCTTCATCCTCAAATACCGGCTCAAGGAATACGGCCATCCCGCGCCGCTGCGCGACATGCTGCGCGCGGTCCGGCTCGTGCGTTCGCGCGCCGCCGAGTTCGGCATCGATCCGCACCGCATCGGCGCGTTCGGCTCGTCGGCTGGCGGCCACCTCGTCGCCTGCGCCGGCACGCTCTACGATCACCCCGACGGCAAGACCGGCGCCGCCCTCGATGCCATCAGCGCGCGCCCCGACTTCCTTGTGATGCAATATGCGGTCGTCTACACCGACGACGCGACGACTCACCGCGGTTCGCGCGAGGCGCTGCTCGGCAAGAACCCGACGCCCCAACTGCTCGACCTTCTCTCCGTCGACCGCCATGTCACGAAGGACACGCCGCCCGCCTTCCTCGTCGCGACGCAGGAGGACACCTCGGTGCCGCTCGAGAACTCGATCGCGTTCTACCGCGCGCTGCGCGCCGCCGGCGTTCCCGCCGAGCTCCACCTCTACGAGAAAGGCCCGCACGGCTTCGGCCTGCGCGCCGGCTACGGCCCCACATCCGAGTGGCCGCAGCGCGCCGCCGAGTGGATGCGCAGTCACGGCTGGCTCACGCCGCCGGTCGGGAAAGATCCTCACTGATTGCCCCGCGCCGGCGTTCCGGACACCTGCGCGGAACTCGTCCCCAAGCGCGGACTTCTTCCTCTGGCGGCGCGGCTAAACGCCTCCCCGTGTCATCACGAAGATGCACGCGAGCGCATTGTTGACGATGTGCACGACGATTCCCGGCAGCAAACCCCGTGAGCGTCGCACCAGCTCTCCGTTCACGAAGGCCAACGCAAAGAAAAACGGCGCGACGCGCATCTCCTCGTGCAACGCGAGGAACACGAGTGATTGGAACGCATTCGCGATCCAGAAGGGCAGGTGCTTGGCGAACGCGCCGAGCAAGATGCCGCGAAAGAGCGCTTCCTCGAAAATCGGCACGAACACCGCGACCAACGCGCAGAATCCCAGTGGTCCGAGCGTGCGATACGCCGTGCCGAAGAACTGCGTGCTCAATGGCGTGACTTCGGCCATGCCGAGCCCTTTCAGGCCCAACACCGTGATGTAGACGCCGAGACCGACCTTGAGCAGCAGCGCGAGTCCGCAGCCGAGCCCGCTGGCCTTGCCCCAGGACCAACTCCCCGGGCCGAGCAAGCTACCTTTGCGCGCGAGCAGCAGCAGCAGCGCCACTGTCGACAACGCCACGGACCACATGACGAATACTGGTCCCAGCAGCTCACGCGGTGCCAGCGCACGCACCGGAGGCCGCGCTTGTGCCTCGAGCACCCACGACCGCACCGTCGCAGGTTGGAACCACCAAATTCCGGCGAGCGCGCCGATCGCGACTGCTGCCAGTGCAAACCAAGCCGCGCGGAGGCCCCAGGGGGAAAGCGTCCACTCGGCGACACGTCCGCGAGCCCGCCGCCACAGTCCCCAGTAGTGAACCGGAGCCAGAACGACGAGTGGTAGCATCGCGGCGAGCAGAGTGAGAAATCCCAGCGCGAGAAACGATCCGACCTCGTCGAGGTGCCAGCCGGCCTGCGGATGCTTCAGCAGGAGCGACATCCGCTCGCGTGCGAACGGATCAGCTTCGAAACCGGCCGAGCGCAGCGCACGATAGGCGGTCGCCGCTTCCGCTCCGGTGCCATGCTCGAGTTCGAAGGCAAAGCGCTCCTGCGCGACGGTGCGTGCGTTCCATTTCTGCGTGGGGATGCGCGCATACGTCTGACGCGCGAGATCGATGCGCCCCGCGCGCGCGAGGAGTTTCGCGACTTCGGTGGTATGCACCTGCGCCGGGGCCGATTTTTCCAGGCGCTCCCACAATTCGATGCCTTCCGCTACCGCTCCCGCCTCCAGCAAGAGTTTCAGGCGCTGGTTTTGTTGCCACTCGGGGAGGTCGGCGAGGATGGGATGCAGCAGCACGGTCCGCGCCCCCGTGACATCGGATTTCTTCAAGAGACCGCGCGCATGGCGCAACGCGGCATCAGCCGTCGGGTTGGCCTCGAAGGCATTGGCGGCAAATCGGTCCTCCTCCGGTGAGCCCTCCGCGGCCCGCTGGGCGCGCAGCAGCCAGAATTGCGCGCGGTCGGATGCGTTCCACCCCGCGACGGCGGGCCACACGGTGTCGACCTTCTCATCGAATGCCTCCCCGTATGCCCGCTCCAACTGGTGGAGTTGCGTGGAGGGCGCCGCGGGGAAAGCGGTTTCGAGGTATGCTGTCGCTTCGGCGAGGTCCGATTCGGCGGAGGCGAACGTGAGATCCTCCGCGTAGGCGAAGCGCTCGATGAAACGCACGCGTTCGAGGGCGAGAAGCGCATCGTCGGGCCGTTCCGCGCAGGCCGCGGCGTAGCCGTGCACGATCTCGTGATAAGCCGATTCCTGTGCGTTCTCGATTTGCTTGATGAGTCGGACGTCACTGCCCCGCGAGAAGTCGAAGGCGGCGCGGGATGACGCGGCCGGAGGCGGGCGCGAAACAGTCAGACTCGCGGGGAGCGCGGGCCGGCCGGCGGCTGGAGCCGGGGTGGCGGTGCGATCCGCCACCGCCGGATTGCCGACCCGCCGCGGGACGTTGCGGTGCGCGGGATTGCTGACGAGCGCCAGCGCGATCAGGGCCCAGCAGGAGAGCAAGATGATGCACCGGCTCCTTCCGTTGCGGAAACGTCGGAAGAGCGAGAGAATGCCGAGAGGCACCGCGGGATAGAGCACCAATGCGCCGAGCAACATTCCGATGGTATAGGCCACGCCGCTGTTCTGGGGATCACGGTGAGCGGCATGCAGCACCACCACGGTCACCAGCAGGGCGGTCGCGATGGTGGCGGTGAGAAGCCACGGGCCGATCGCCTTGGGCGCGCCGGAGCCCTCCGGGTGTGGCTGCAGCGGCAGCGGCGGCGGCTCTTGGAGTGCGGAAGGCGCGAGCGTTGGCGGCCGCACAGTGCCGATGACCGGCGGCAGCCACTCGAAGTTTGGCGGCGGCGCCGCGGGTGCGGGCGCGGGATCGGCGGGTGGCGGGGGCGGAGGATTGCCGCGGGGCGCGGGATCGGTTTCGGGCATGGGCAGGGGAACCGGCGAACTTCAGGCGTAGCTGAGGGCCACGTTCTTTTGCACGGTCTCCATCATCTCGCGCAGCACCGCGTCGCGGTCGTGAAAGAGATCCCAGACGTCGCCGGCGAGCGGATCGGTGGCGGGGATGGGCACGCGTTGCACGAGGCGGAAGCGATCGTTCGGTCCCGGATGCGTGTCGTCCTCGGTGGTCGGCCGGTTGATGAGGTCCGCGAAATTTCTCTCCACCACGAGCGACGGCGCCGCGATGGAGTTGTCGTAGAGGTTCCGCAGCGGGCGCTTGTCCACCCGCGCGGCGGTGACCTCGAGGTCGGCGCGCGCCTCGAAGTCGACGGCGGCGCGGATCACGTGCCGGAGCCCGCCCTCAAAGGCCGCGGCGCCATAGGCCTGCGCCGCGACGCGGTCGGCCAACACCTCCTGCAGGCGGGTCGCGCCGTGGCTGATCCGCCGGAACAGGAAGTCGTAGAAGCGCAGGAAGTGAAACGCGGCGTTCAGCCACGTCGCCTGGCCGGCGCGGACCATCGCGTGCACGAACTTGATCATGTCATTCTGCACCCGCAGGGCGATGTCGCCGCCGGCGGTGTCGCGGTTGGCGAAGTGGCCGTATTCGTGCGCGAGGACGCTGCGGAAATGCTCCTGCTTGAAGTCGTTCAGCACGGCCGCGCCGATGACGAGCACGCGTTGGGCGCGGTTCTGCATCTTCTCGCGCCACGTGCCGCGCTCGTAGACGCAAAGGTCGGTGCCGACGGTGAGCCGGATTTCGTCGACCGGGCGGGTCTGCAGCCGGTGCGCGACGCTCTCGGCCAGTTCCCAGAGCCGGGGCGCTTCTTCGCGCCGGAGGGCGCGGCCCGGGTCGGTGGTGTTCACCTTCAGGAAGAGCGAGCGGCCCATCGCCCACACCGTCGCGACCGCGCCGATGACGATGATGATCGTCAGCTTGATCGGTATCGTGCCGAGCATCAGGAATCCGTAGACCAGGCCGCCGGACAGCCCGACGACGAGCACCGCCACGATCGGGAGCGAGACGTAGTAGTAGATGCCCGCGACGTTGAGCACGGCGCGGTAGAACTTCCGCAGGCGCAGTTCGCCGGGGTTCACCGGAACAGCCGGATCGGAGACCTCGATCTGGCGCAGCGTCGCGCGGGAGAGGAGGAAGCCGACGACGTAAAGCAGACCGAGTCCGCCCACCCACGCCACCACGGCCCAGAGGCTGACCTGCACCACGCGCCAGCCGAGGGCGCGCGAGCGGATGCCGGAGGCGAGAAAACGTTCCGCCGCTGCCGGGTCGAGTCCGAGTTCCTGGGCGCGGTGAATTTCATCCGAGGCGCGGATCCAGTGCTCGTCGATCGCAGCCACGATCGCGGCGAAGTAGTGGGCGGCGAAATCGTCAGGGTGGCGCTGGAGCAACGTCTCGGTCGCGGCCTTCGCCACCGCAGGGCGGTCGAGCTGGAAACCGAGCTGGGCGAGGGTGGCGAGCACGTCGCGGTCGTCGCCGCCCGGGAGCGTGCGGCACTCGAGGGCGAGTTCGAGGGCTCGTTCCCGCTCGGCGCGGGTGGCCTCGCCGTGGTCGGGATAGGCGAGCTCGCGGGCGAGCGAGATCAGGTTGGGCATCGTGCGCCGCACGGCGACTGCACGTTCGAGCAGCTCCATGCCTTCCTTGCGCCGGCCGAGGCGTGCGACCGCGGCGCCCAGGCGCCGCAGCGCGGCATCGAAGTCAGGCTGACTCGCGAGCACCTGGCGGTAAAGCGTCTCGGCCTTGGCGTAGTCGTCGGCGTCGAAGGCTGCGGTGGCGGCCACGAAGGTCTCGGCGGCGGCGGGCGCGGCGCGCCGCAGTTCCTCGACGATCGGTCCCTCGACCGCGGGATCGCGGGCGGGGCGGACCTGGGCGGCGGGGGCGTTGACAAGAGTGGCGAGCACGAGGCCCAGCCACAGGAGGCGGGTGTTTAGCGCATGCATGGGCGAGCCGCGCCGGCCCAGGCGCAATTCGCCGCCATGAAGCTGCACCGCGGCGCGGCTGGCAATCGCACAGTTTTGCGCCGACGCCGGTGCACACACTTCGCGCTTACCAAAGGCGCGCCGATGCGGTTGGCTGCACGGCATCATGCTGTGTGTCTCCGCCCTCCGTCGTCTCGCGGCGTGTTTCGCCGCGGTGGTCATGCTGTTTTCCGCGTCGCTCCGCGCCGCCGATCCCGCCACCCTCGGCTTCGATCCGGCGCGGCTCGCGCGGCTCGATGCGATGATCCAGCGCGAGATCGACGCCGGCAAACTCGCCGGCGCCGTCGCCATCGTGAAGCGCGACGGGCAGGATGCCGTCCTCAAGGCCTACGGCTACAGCGACGTCGAGAGCCGCCTCCCGATGCGCACCGACGCGATTTTCCGCGTCGCCTCGATGAGCAAGGCGTTCACGACCGTCGCCGCGCTCATGCTCTACGAGGAAGGCTATTTCCTGCTCAGCGATCCGATCAGCAAATGGATCCCCGAGTTCTCGCACTCCGTCGTCGCCGTGCCACCGCCGCCCGGTTCGCCGGCCGACGTGAAATACGTCACCGTGCCCGCGAAGCGCGGCATCACGATCCACGACCTGATGACCCACACCGCCGGGCTCACCTACGGCGATTTCCTTGCGAAGGAGGATTACCAAAAGGCCAGGTGCTATGGCTGGTATCTCGTGGACCACGACGAGACGATCGGCGACTTCGTGAAGCGCCTCGCGAAGCTCCCGCTCGCCACGCAGCCCGGCGAAGGCTTCGACTACGGCTACGGCAGCGACGTGCTCGGTTACCTCGTCGAGGTGATTTCCGGCCAGCCGCTGGACAAGTTCATCGAGGAGCGCATTTGCCGTCCGCTCGCGCTCAAGGACACCGGTTTCTATCTGCCCAAGGAAAAAGCCGACCGCCTCGCCGTCGTTTACGGCATCGTGAACGGCAAGCTCACGCGCATGGAGGACTCGACGCGCACCGATTTCATCGACGGCCCGCGCAAGCTCTTCTCCGGCGGCGCCGGCCTCGTCTCGACCGCGAGCGACTACGGCCGCTTTCTCCAGATGCTCCTCAACGGCGGCGAACTCGACGGCGTGCGCCTGCTCAGCCCGCGCACCGTGGCGCTCATGCACGTCAACCACACCGGCGATCTCTTCAAGTGGAGCACGCGCGCCTTCGGCCTCGGCTTCTGGGTCAACGAAGACCCCGGCAAGCTCGGCGAGAACATCGGGCAAGGCGCCTTCGGTTGGGGCAGTGCCTACTATCCCGAATACGCCGTCGATCCGAAGGAGCGCCTCGTGATGCTTCTGATGATGCAGCTCAAGCCCACCGACGGCGGAAACCTCAATCACCGCTACAAGCCCGTCATCTATCAGGCGCTGAAGTGAGGCGCGGCTAGGAGCATGTGCGCCGACGCACGGCACGAGCCGCACCAGTCGCCGGTTCGCCGTTTTCCGGCTTCCGCCCGCGCGGTCGTTCTGCGATGGCTGGGCTGCCCTCTGTAGTTCGTTCACCCCCAAAACTACCTCCATGCACCTCCTGTCCGCCCTCTGGTTGCCGGTGCTGCTCAGTGCAGTTGCCGTGTTCGTCATCAGCTCGCTCATCCACATGGTCCTCAAATGGCACGCCGGCGACTACGGCACGCTCGCCAACGAGGACGCCATCCGCGCCGCGATTCGCGCGGCCAATCCACCGCCTGGACGCTACGTCATCCCCGCCTGCGGCGACATGAAGGACATGGCGAGCGAGGAAATGAAACGGAAATACGCGGAAGGCCCCATCGGGCACCTGACCATCGGCCCGAACGGCCAGCCGAACATGGGAAAGTATCTCGGCCAGTGGTTCCTCTGGAGCCTCGTCGTGGCCGCGGTGGCCGGCTACCTCGCCGGCCGCGTGCTCGGCCTCGATCACAACCACGCCCGCGCCGCCGCGAAGCTGGTGGGAGCGGTGACCTTCATCGCGCACGGCTTCGGCACCGTGACGGAGTCGATTTGGATGATGCGGCCGTGGTCGAGTTCGGTGAAATACCTCGCGGACTCCGCGCTCTATGCGGTCGGCAGCGCGTTGGTCTTCCTGTGGCTTTGGCCGTAGGAAGCGGAGCGCGGCGCGAACCCCGCCCGTTCAGCCGCGCTTCCAGCCCACGTAGATTTCCTCCACCTTCGCGCGCGACTCCGGCGGGGCAGCCCGTCCGATTTGCCGCCTAGCTTGGCAATTCGCCTTGGCGCGCCTCGGCCTTCACTTTGGACCACTCTGTATTCGTATGGCTCTGCACGGCGGCGAGCAGAGCGCGGCATTTGAGCGCCGCCTCCGAGAATTTGCCGGCGCCGATCTGCCCTCGAATCTCATCCACCAGCTGCTGGATCAAGATGTCAGCCTCGTTGGGTTCGGTCGGTTGTAACAGCACTTGGATCCGGCGGCCTTGGGTGGCGAGCGCGATCAGAAGATCTTCGGCCTTGGTCGCTCCCGGCGATGGCGCCGCGGTCAGCGCGTCCGCGGTGCCGATAAACTCGGCGGTCGCGGTCCGCAGCTCCTGCACCCAGCGCAGACGCTCACCGGTTACGGTCACTGAGACGCGTTGGTGGCTCGCTGCGCGTCGAACGGCGAATAGGTTCCAGATGCTCACACCGAGGGTCAGTGTGCCGATGATTGCGACCCAGGCATCGATGGTCGTTTTTTCAGGGGACATCGGGCGATACTCCGAAAACAGACGTGCGGCGCAAGCTCACGCGCCGCGCTTCCAGCTGAAGTAGATTTCCTCCACCTTCGCGCGCGCCCACGGCGTTTTGCGCAGGAAGGTGAGCGACGACTTGATGCTCGGATCGAAAAGGAAACACCGCACCGGCACGCGCCGCCCCAACTCAGCCCAGCCGAATTCCGCCACGAGCTCCGTGAGCAATTTCTCGAGCGTGACGCCGTGCAGCGGATCGTGGGATTTGAATTCAGGCATGAGAGGGGGGCGGTAGCGAGTAGTGAGTAGCGGGTAGCGAGTAGACTCTCCGTCGCGGGAGCAAACCCGTAGCGACGAGCGCCGAGCGAGCCGACCGTCTGCGAATGACGAAAAGGACTCCGAGGTGCTCGCCGCCGTCCCCGGTGATGACATTGGCGCGGCGCAAAGAGCTCAACTGATCAGCAGCAAGCGCACGCCGCCCGGACCGAGCTCCGGCGCGCGATGCACGCACGGCGGCACCGGGTTGCCCGGATACTCCACGGCGATGCGCCAGAGATTGAAACACCCGAACGCGAACGGTTGTGCGCCCGGCCTCGCGGCGTAGTGCAGGTCGTAGGAGTGCTCCGCCAGGAACTCGCGGAAGCCGTCGTCGTCCGCGCCGCCGTATTGCCGGAGCAAGGCGGCGCGCGTGGGCGGATCGTCGACACGGCGCGTGGCGTCCTCGTTGCGCAGGCCTTCGCTCGTCGGGCCGAAATACGTGCACAGGTAGGTGTCGAGCGGCACCGGCGCCCGGTCGGCGTGCCACGAAAACACATCCGTCGCCACGATGGCGTCGGCATCGTCGTGGGCGGAACCGTTGATGAAGTTCAGCACCGGATCGAGCTGCCGGTCACGCAACAGCCGGAAGTCCGCCCGCATCGCGTCGAGGGCGAGACGTCCCGCCGCAGTCACGGGGAGCGCGCGCAATTCATCTGCCTCGAGGGTGTGGATGCCGGTTTCCTCGCGCGCGAGCCGCGCGGCGACTTCCGCGAAATCCCCCGGCAGCGAACGCGGCCAGCACAACGCGTTGAGCCCGTCGCACAGCGGCGTGCCGACCAGCTCGTCGAAACTGGAGACGTGGCGGAGATGTGACATCGATTTCAGGGATCGCGATCTCGCACCAAGCGATAGCGGTAGAGTTGTTCGTCCCAATATGCCAGCTCTGCACGCACCACGAGCTTCTCGGCGAACTCACCGTGCGGCAGCATGTAGTAGCACCGCACTTCAAAACGCTCCGGCGAGTCCTTTTCATGGCGCAAGGTGTATTCGAGAAACCAGATCGTTTCACTGAGCCGGCCGCCACTCTGTGCTGCGCTACCGGCCAACTGCGCCTGTTTCAAGAAGTCATCCAGCGGCAGCGGGTAAACAATCTCTTCAAGAGCTTTGGCGACGCGCGTGAGTCGATCGTCTGCGACACTGGCGGACGCGGATACTTGCAACATCGGCATGATAAAGTCGACGGCACCGCTATCGTCGTCGACTCGGAACCATGAATTCGGCGAGCCGTCAGGTGCCGTCGCATAGACTGTCCAGATGCGACGTCCTTTGTCCAAGCCCAGCGAGAAAGTCCACTGGCTGGTCGATGTAAGCGCATAGCTGCGGAGTTTGGCTTCCGACTGCACGCGGTCGGTGACCTGTGCGATCGTCATTCGCGAGCTGAGTCGCCCGGTCATCACGGGCGCGGGGCTTGGCACTTGGCAACCCGACAGCAGCGCCAGCCCTGCCAGCGCTCCGGCGGTCTTGAGCGGTGAGGTCATCGTGTCGGGGTCGCTTCGTAGGTCTCCACCACGCTCTCGCGCAGCAGCACGATCATCGTGAACACGCCGAGGGCCGTGCCGAAGGGGAACATCAGGCAACTGAGACCGGCGACCGCCAGCGAGAACACGCGCGCTTTCCGGCGCGCGATACACCGACCGGAAGCGAGCAGGAGTGCGCCGCCGCTCACCATGAAGAAGCCGCAGAAAACGTAGAACCAACGGAAAACCGCAAAGAACTGCGCGGGCGGCGGATTCCCGTTCTTTGCGGGCATCGACATCACCGCTTGCATGAGGGCCCAGTGCAGGCAGAGGAAGGCGATGCCGACGAGCGAGAGGCCCGCGAGCACGTAGTGAAACACGGCGAGCAATTTCAGATGATCCGCATCGATCTTGCGTTGATCGCGGAGGAGCGGAGGAAGGTTGGGGGAGTTCATGGAGGAACGGAGAAGGTCATCCGCCGGCCCAAGCGGTGCCCGCCAGCATCGCCAACGAAGCGGGGACCGCAAGTGCGAGGGCTGCGCGCTCGTCCGTTCCGACTGCGGCCGAGCGCCGGTCGTCGGTTAGATGCGGCGCGTGTCGCGCGGCTTTCGTGCCATCGCGTCGGGGCGGTTCGGTTCGCTCGGCTCGTATAGAGAAACGGCTCCGCCATGCGCGGCCCAGCTCGGCTCGGCGCAATTCTCTCCGCGCTACGGCAGAGTTCCTCGAGCGTGATGCCCGCCGAAGGATTGTTGGCTCGGGAGGCGTGGCTCGGCCGCGTTGCAAGGCCGGCCGCAGTGTGATGCGTTTGAGTCGACGCCGCGGAAGCGGCACCCGGAACCCCCGCCGATTCCCTCCAGTTTCAAGCTGTAGCTGGCGACGGCTGTGGCATTTAGGCGGGTCGGATAATTTGTGCGCAAGGCCGGCTAACTTTCTCTCAAGGAGAGACCCGATGGGCCGATGTTTCCCGCACGCTGAGTTCATCCTCCGATGGAACTACTGCGGTCGCGCTTCCGTTCGGGAAGAGAGGCCATGGGCAGCGAAAGTAATTTCACTCTCATGCGAACAAATCATTGGACCATTGCGCGCCGGATTGTCACCGGCGGCGCTCTCCTCATTGCACTCCTGCTCACGGTTGCGGCCGTGGGCTTCTTCTCCCTCCGTGCCGCCGCGGATCGGGCGGACCAGCGACTCGTCAACGATGCGGTGCCGGGAATTGTCTACGGCTCCGAAATGTTCGCGCAGTCACAGCGTCTGCAGGTTCGCGCCTTGCTGTTGGCGAGCTGCAAGGACCCGCAGGAAAAGCAGGAGCACCTGAAACACATGGCGCAGAATGCCGCCGAGTTCGACACCGCCTCCAAATCCTACGAAGCCGCGATCACCGATCCCAGCGATCGGGCGAATTTCGCCGACCTGCAAGTGAAGCACGCGCGCAACACGGAGGCCCGCCAAACCTACCTGAACCTGCTCGATGCGGGTAAACGGGAAGAGGCGGCCGAGTTCCTGCGCGTCACCTACATGCCGGCTTTCTTCGCTTACCGCGACCAGCTCGCGACGATGCTCAAGTGGAATCAGGACATCGCCGTAAAGGTCGGTAACGACATCCACGAGAGCGCGAACAACGCCGCCAACTGGGCCGGCAGCATTGCGCTCGGCGCGCTGGTCGTGGCAGGTGTTGTCGGCTGGATAGTGATTCGCGGCATCAATCGCGTGCTGCACGCCACGGCGCGAGCACTCGACGAAGCGTCGTCCCAAGTGGCGTCCGCGGCGGTGCAGGTTTCCTCCAGTTCGCAGTCCCTCGCCGAGGGCGCGAGCGAGCAGGCGGCCTCGTTGGAAGAGACGTCCGCCTCGCTCGAGGAGCTGGCGTCCATGACCAAGCGCAACGCCGAAGGCGCGACGGATGCGAAGCAAACCGCCAGCGCCGCGCGCAGCTCGGCCGATCGCGGCGCCGAGCAGATGCGTGCGATGCAGGCGGCCATGCAGGCCATCAAGCTGGCCTCGGAGGAAATCACCAAGATTCTCAAGACGATCGACGAGATCGCGTTTCAGACGAACATCCTCGCACTCAACGCCGCGGTCGAAGCCGCCCGCGCCGGTGAGGCCGGTGCCGGCTTCGCCGTCGTCGCCGAAGAGGTTCGCAATCTCGCCCAGCGCTCTGCGCAGGCAGCGAAGGAAACCGCCGCCAAGATCGAGGACTCCGTGACCAAGAGCGCGCAGGGCGTCCAAATCAGCACCGAGGTCGCGCGCAGCTTCGAGGAGATCCAAGGCAATATCCTCAAGCTCGACAGTCTCGTGGCGGAGATCGCCACCGCGTCGAGCGAGCAAAGCACCGGCATCGGTCAGGTGACCGGCGCGGTCTCGCAAATGGACAAGGTTACCCAGGCCAACGCCGGCAACGCGGAGGAAACCGCGGCGGCGGCCGAGGAGCTGAGCGCGCAATCGCAAGTCCTCAAGGAGAACGTCGGCGCACTGCAGGCTCTCGTCGGCGGTCGCGTCAGCGACGAGGCCCCGGCGTCCCGCCCAGCGATCCGGACCCCGTCCGCCCCGTCGCGCACGCGTCAACCTGCGATTCAAAAGCCGGCGCTCGGCACGGCCAAGGCGCCGGTCAACGATCCCCATTTCGTCTGATTGTTCGCAGACGAACGAAGCGGCAGGCGGCTCGTCCGCCTGCCGCTTTTCTTTGGCCCCGCTCAGTCTGCGCGGCGGCGCGCCAAAATCAGCCGCTCCAGCTCAACTCTGGCCGCGGAACGATCGGGAGCAGGCTGCGCGAGCATTTCCTCCTCCCGCGCAAAAATCATACGCGCAGGTCACTCTTCCTCTGCCGTCGCAACGGTCCAGACGCGCTTCAAGGGGAGCTCGGCGCGGATGTCTTCGTCGAGTTTGTCGTAGTGGGCGAAGATCGCGGCGAGCAGATCGTCCAGCGTCCAGAGGCGGACCTTGAAGAAGCTCGTGACCAGCTCGCGCTGGACGTTGGATTTGTAGCCGGAGCGCGATACGAACAGCCCTTCGTTGGCGCCGAATTTGGTGATCGCGCCGATCAATTTGTCGACCGTCGGACGATCGATCGCCGTGGCCCCCGATTTCACCTCGACGACGAGACGGTTGCCGCCGAATCCCATCGCGCCGTTGCCCGCCAGAATGTCCGCTCCGCCATCGGGTCCGGCAGGGCTGACATGCGTGGTGTAACCCTGAGCACGCAGCACCGCATCGACGAGGCGCGTGAAGTCGTGTTCCTTGAAACGCGCGGCGATCAACTTGGCGATCTGATCGCGACCCTGTTCCTCCAAATCCGCAAACGGCACGACCTCGTCCGTCTGGGTTTGCTCGGCGTCTTCGCCCTCGTAGCCGAGCAGCGGATCGGGTCCCCAATTGCTCTCGCGCATGGCTTGGATGCGCTCCTCGGCGTCGTTCCGCTTGATGCGGCAAATGGTCATGAAGGCTCCGAAGCTGTGCAGGAGGTCCTGGCGAAAGTGGGTGCGCGGCACGGCATCGCCGAGCCATTTGACGGCGCGCCAGTGGTAAAACGGCGCGGGGCCGTTCGGCTCGTAGCGGTAGTCGCCGGTGATCTCGCCGATGGCGACCGAGGGTTGCGCCTTCAACGGCAACACGACGAGGTCGCCTTTCTTGATCTCGTGCGCGAAGGGCCATACTTGGCTGACCCAGTTGTGCACCGTCTTGGGCTTCGCCCCGGGGTAAGCCTGGGTCATCGCCGCGAACAATGCGTCGCGATCCGGGAGTTTGGCGAGATTCGGGAGCTTGCGGTCCCAGGTGACGTAGACGCGGTTATCGACGCCGAATTTGATTTCGTGTTCGCCGTGCGAGCCGGCGCGGATGAGCCAGATTGCCATGGTGTGCGAGGGGGAAATTGTGCCGACTCAGATTAACTCGTCGTCGGATTTTTCGCGCTGGGGCTTGCGGGTCTTTGGTTTCGCAGTGGCGGCGGTCTCGGCGGCGGCACGCGAGAGATTCAACGCGAGGAGGCGTTCGAGAATTTGCTCGTCGCTGAGATCGGCGGGCCAGCCGTAGGCGGCGGCGACGGCGGCATCGAGTTTCTGATGCGCGTGGTCGAGCCAGGCGGGGCGCTCGTTATAGAGGGCGGTGAGCGTGCGCTTCTTCAACTCGGCGGCGCATTTCTCGTTGCGCGGTTCGAGGCGCGGGTAGCGGACGGTGCCGACGCCAGCGGCGTTGACGGTCGTGGTGTCGATGAAGCGCGACCACGGGCCGCCGACGGAGCCGGGGAATTCGAGCGTCACCGTCTTCGTCCACTCGGGCGGATTCAGCCAGCGCTCGCGGAGGTCGTTCAATTCCTTCGCGGCGGCGGCGATGGCGGCGCGGTGCGCGGCCTCGCCGTAGGGCGCGGCGGGTTCCTTGGCGAAGAAGTGGTGCGCGGACGCGGCCTCGGATTGCGGCGTGCTCTCGCCCTGCGGCAACGGATCCTTCAGCGCGAACGGGAAGGGGAAGGTCTCGAAGCAGGTCGTCGGCGTGTAGCGGAAACCGGATTCGCGTTCGCGAACTTGGGTGCCCTGTTTGCCTGCCCAAATCCTATGGTGTCGGGAGTGAAGAAATCCGAAAAGCGCGTCACCCGAATCCGCAAAGGCGAAGACCGCACTGTCCGGGAGCAATGGACGCTGCATCCAGACGAACAACTGATGCTTCGCGACGCGCGGCATGACCAAGAAGCGTGGCAATGGTGAAAGAGCGGCGTGGAGATCGGGTCGTGCCCGTTCATGCTGCCACCATGTTCCGACTGTGGTGCGGGATTTGGCTCTTTCCGGTTTCACGACCGTGAGCGCATGGGCGAATGGCGCTTTGTATTGCGCGCACCAAGATTCTTTCTTCCCCATCCCGAAGTCCACAATCCACATCGGAGCCAGTCGTCGGGTGACAGCCAATCCGTTGGCCCACGGAACCAGAACGTCGGAATTGGGCCTTCCGCTCGGGTTCGGTGCGAGAAGCCAGCTCTGCGCTGTGGAGTCGTCGATGTCGAACGAGCCGCCCTTGGTGTCACCCATGAAGGCGATGTCGGCCATCGAGGGCAGCCGCTGAGCGAGTGTCGTGTCGCCGGGTTGGGAGGTGAGATTGGAGTGGATTTGCGCCACAGCGGAGCCGTCGAGCTGACGGCTGGTCTCGCTGCCGTCGTCGAAGCCGACCAGCGAGGTATGGACATTTGCACCGTCGAGCACCCAATCACGGTCGCTGACGGCGAAGAAAATGTCGCCCGTCTCCTTGATACGCTTCAAGACCTCGCGGTTAGCTCCGCCGCGGATAGCTTGGGTGCCAAGCAGCCCGACGCGGCGGCATTCTTTTTTCTCGATCTGTTTTCGCGCCTTCTCGAACCAGTAGCAGCACAAGTCAGCTTGCGGTTCGACTCGGTGGTCGAATGTAGAGAACAGCGCTACAACGTAGTCGTCGCCAAGCATGCGACGTAGAAGCTTGCCGCCTTTCCATGGCGGATTGCCCACAATCACGTCGCACTTGGGCCATTCGCGCTCGGTGTAGAATTTCAGATTCGTATCGACGGTGTGCTCGTCGGCGCGAGCTTCCTTGAGGTTGCGGGGCTTGCGGCCGAAGTGAGGCTCGAGCAGCGCGTCCTCGTTGTGGAAACCGTCGAGGTTTTGCAGGACGGGCGTGCGGTCGTTTTCGAAGCCATTGTCGCGCCGCCACTGGAGGTAGCCGATCTGCACGGAGACCTGCGCGAGTTCGTAGGCGTAAGGGTTGATCTCGATGGCGCGGAGCTGCGACACGCCGACTTTCGGCGCGAGCTTGAAGCCGAGCTGCGTGGCGTAGGCGAGGACCTCCTTTTCGAGCGCGAGGAGGAGCTGGAGCGAGACGTAGAGGAAATTGCCGCTGCCGCAGGCGGGATCGAGCACGGTGGTGTCGGCGAGTTGCTTCTGAAACGCGGCCAGCTCGTCGCGCTGCGCGGGCGTGCCTTTGCCCTTGGCGTAGGCGTGAGCGAGCGTGCGCTTGAGCGCAGACCACTCGCGGCGCAGCGGGGCCATGAGCACGGGCTCCACGAGCGTCTTGATGTCGGCCTCGCTGGTGTAGTGCGCACCGAGTTGGGAGCGCTGCTCCGGCTCCAGCGCGCGCTCGAACAACGTGCCCATGATGCTGGGCTGGATGAACTGCCAGCTGTATTCGCCGGCCTCGGCGAGGAGCTTCAACTCGTCGTCGGTGAGTTCGAAGACGGTGGCTTCCTCGAAGAGATGGCCGTTGAAGTGGCGGATCTTGTCCTTCCCGAAAGTGCCGCCGGTGGCCATGACGGCGAAGAGGTTCTCCATCGTCGTGGCGAGGTGGTGCGGGTCGTCGAGGCCGCCCTTGAGGAGATTGGAGAAGAGATCGGGCGGGAGGAGGCCGGTGTCCTCGGCGAAGAAGCAGAAGACGAGACGATTCAGGAAGCGGGCGATGCGGAGATTTTTGCGCTGGGCAAAATTCATCTCGGCGCGCGTCTTCGCGTCGGCGAGTTCGACGGCTTCGCGCTTCTGGAGGGATTTGGCGATCTCGGCGATGTGGCGGGCGAGCGCCTCGGTGACTTCGGCGGTGGTGCGGACGGGTCGGAGCGACTCCGGATCGGTGAAGAGCGCGCGGAGGATGCGCCAGTTCTTCGGGTCGTCGATGCGTGTGAGGTGGAAGTCGTGGACCTCCTGCACCGTGCCGTTGAAATTGGTGCGGATGATGAAGTTTTCGAAATCGCAGACGACGAGCAGAGGCGGGTTGAGGAGCGACTCGCGGTAGCGCTGGAGCTGGCGGTAGGCCTCGTCGAGGTCCTTGTGCTTGCCCTTGTATTCCCAGGCGAAGGCGTCCTTGCGCCACACGTCGGCGAAGCCGCGTTTTTCCTTCGGAGCTTCGGAGCCGTCGGGCTCGACGGCGTAGAGTTCGAGGTCCTTGACGACGCGCTTCTGGAAGCAGAACCAATCGCTGCCGGTGGGGTCGGCCTCGGCCGGAGTGGGGAGGCCGAGAAGATGGCAGAGGTCGTTAAAGTGCTCCTGATAGGCGGAGGTCTCCTTGCCTTGGTAGCGGAGCCACTTCTTTTTGAATTCGGCGACGGTCATCGGATGCGGGGTGAGAGCAACGCGCGCACGCGCGGGAGGCAAGGCGGGAGCGCCGAGCGGAGGACGGCGAACCGATGACGGTGGGCGAACGCGAGAATGGCGGCGGGCGGGGCGGGGCATGACGGGAGCAGACGTTTCGCTCGGCGTGGCCCCGCCGGGCGTGGTGCGGTGGAAGTTTTCGCGCGCGGAGCGGGGGGGCGGCAAGGGGAAACCAGTAGCGGGTGGGGGCCGCGAGGTATTAGCGGGTAGCGAGTGGGTGGAGACGGACGGGCGGGGCGCGGAACGCTGGATGCAGAGGATTGCGGGCTGACGGCTTGCTTGATCGGGTCGCTGGCTCTCCCCGCTACGTGCGTGGCCGCCCCGCAATGGGGCGCGCGCAAGCGCGCTGCCTGCTGGACGGCGAATGGAGGACGGGGCGCGAAGGGCGATTGGGGACAACCGCACCTACCGGTGCTGAATTCCTGAACGCCGAAGGCTGAACGCTACGCTCGATGCTGAACGCAGAATGCCGAATGCTGTGCGCTGAACGCTGAATTCCTGATCGCTGACAGCTGAAGGCTGATCGCTTACAGGATCAGATCCGGCGGGACGTTGGCGAGGGCGTCTTCCATCGTCGTGAGGCCCATCTTCACCTTCAGCATCGAGTCCTGGTGGAGCGTCTTCATGCCGTTCTTCATCGCGACGCGTTTCAGCTCGGCGACTTCGGCTTCCTTGTTGATCGCCTCGGTGAGCTCCTCGGAATTTGTCATCAGCTCGTGGATGCCGACGCGACCCTTGTAGCCAGTGCCGCCGCAGATGTGGCAGCCGCCCGGGTTGGCTTTGAAAATTTCGGGCGCGTCGCCTTCGAGGCTGAGCGCTTTCTTGAGAATCTCCCACTCGCGGCCCTCGGGTTTGTATTTCACTTTGCAGTTCTTGCACACGCGGCGGAGGAGGCGCTGGGCGCAGACGCAGACGAGCGAGGCGGAAATGTTGAACACCTCGACGCCCATCTCGCCGAGACGCGCGACGGTGGACGGCGCGTCGTTGGTGTGGAGCGTGGAGACGAGCAAGTGGCCCGTGAGTGCGGCTTCGACGGCGATGCCGGCGGTCTCCTCGTCGCGGATTTCGCCGACGAGGATGACGTCGGGGTCCATGCGGAGATAGCAGCGGAGGGCGCGCGCGAAGGTGAGGCCGATCTGGCGGTTCATCTGCATCTGGTTGATGCCGCCGAGTGTGTATTCGATGGGGTCTTCCGCGGTCTGGATGTTGATGTCGGGCGTGTTGATCTCGCCGAGCGCGGAGTAGAGCGTCATCGACTTGCCGGAGCCGGTCGGGCCGCAGTGCAGGATCATGCCGTAGGGCTGGCGGATGCAGTCGCGGTATTTTTGGAGGTTTTCGTCGGAGAAGCCGAGGGCGGGGAGCGGCAGCGTGGATTTCTGTTTGTCCAGAATACGCATGACGACCTTCTCGCCGTGGTTCATCGGACCGGTGGCGACGCGAAGGTCGATGTCGATGTTCTTCTTCGTGTATTTCTTGAAGACGATGCGTCCGTCCTGCGGCAACCGGCGCTCGGAGATGTCGAGGTTGCACATGATCTTGAGGCGGGCGACCATGGCACCGACGACCTGCTTAGGGAGGCGGAGCTTCTCGATGCACATGCCGTCGATGCGGTAGCGGACCATGAGCTCCTTTTCCTGGGGCTCGATGTGGATGTCCGACGCGCCGGCGATGTAGGCGTCCTCGATGATGCGGTTGACGAGCTGGATGATCGGGGCGGAGTCCTCCTTGTCGAGTTCCTCGGCCTTCACCTCGGCGCTGCCGTCGCCGGAGTAGGCGCCCCCGATGAGGTCGGCGACTTCGGTGATGTCGACGTCGTCCTGCTCGACCTTGGGGCCGGCGGCGGCCTTGGAGTCCTTGAAGTGTTTCTTGAGCAGTTCCTCGAGGTAACTGGCGGGGATGACGCGCACGTCCTCGATGTGCAGCTCGCACGCGGTCTGGAACGACTCGCGCTTGGCGTAGTCGAGCGGGTTGGTCATCAGCACGCTGACGCCGGTGGGGCCGACTTTCTTGACGGGGAAAACCTGTTCGCGGCGGATGACGGCGTCGCCGATGACTTCGACGAGTTTTTCGTCGACCTCGCCGTCCTCGACTTTGGTGACGAGCGGGAGGTCGGTGAAGCGCGCGATGAATTTCGCGGTGTCCTCGGCGCTGAGCTGGAACTTCGGGTCCAGCATGCGCTGGATGAGCGTGGAGGAATACTCCGCGACTTCCTGCAGCATCCCGAGGTCCTTCTGCGTGAACTGGCCGTTGGTGCCGGCGGAGGGCTCCTTGTTGAGCACCTGGATGGCGCCGATGACGATGTTGGTCTTCAGCGGCACGGTGAGCATCGAGTGGACCTCGAAGCCCGTGTTCATGTTCTTGAGCGAAGCGGCCTCGGCGCCCTTGTTGCTGAAGAAAAGCGGTTCGCCGGACGAGATGACCTTGCCGACGTTGCCGGTGCCGGCGGGGAGCCGGAGCGCGAGGAGTTTTTTCGCGGTCTCCTTGAACTGGATTTCCTTGTCCTTGTCCTGGCCCCAGAGGGTGGGCGAATAGTAGACCTGTTTGAACGCGATCTCGCCACCCTCGACGAGGTAGAGCGTCATGGACTGGGCTTGGAGGGCCTCGACGACCTTGCTGGCGGTGAGCTCGATGACCGAGGCGACATCCTCGCGGCTCGGGGCCGGCTTCGAAATGACTTTGATGAGCAGCGAACGCCGAAGCGTGCCGGTGAGGTTGCTGGGATTGGCCATGTCAGGTCAGGTGACGCGGGAGCCGCGCGGGGATTAAGAGGCGGCGAGCTAAATCGCTCTTGCGTGTAGGTCAAAAAAACCGCGTCGTCGAGGGCGAACTACCCATGCTCGCGTGGCTCAACGATGTGTGGATGCGGATCGCGGCGCCGAGCGGAGAAACTCCCGCGGCCGCCGAGGCAGGGGCGCGTGGCGAGGCGGCGGCGGCGGATTTTTTGGCGAAGCGCCATGGCTTCGTGATCGTCGCGCGCAACTGGCGCAGCCCGCGCGACCGGCGCGACGAGATCGATCTCGTCGCGCGCGACGGCGACGTGCTCGTCTTCGTCGAAGTGAAGGCGCGCAGCGCGGACGCGCTCGTGCCCGGCTACTACGCCGTGGATCGCCGTAAGAAGCGCGTGCTCCAGCGCGCCGTGCACGCATATCTCAGCGCGTTGTCGGCGCCGCCGCGGACGTTCCGCTTCGACGTCGTGGAGGTGGCGTTGAGCGAGCGCTTGCCGCCGCAGTGTCTGCATTTCGAAAACGTGCCGCTCTTCCCGAAGGGTTACCACGTCGCGCGCCAGAGCGGATCGATCGATCAGGTGCGCGACAACGCGCGGTGACGCGCTCGCGCCTGAGCGAGGAGGGAGGCGCGCGCAAGCGCGCTGCCTACGAAGAGCCTCTGCGCCGCTGCGCGCCGTCCGGTCGCACGCGTCACACGCTCGTGTCATCGGGGAATAATTCCTTGGCGATTTTGACGCGGCGGCGCATGGTGCGACGCATGTCCGACCACGAACGGCATCCGTTCCTCCACGGCCTCAGTAAACACCGCGGCGCTCCGCCCACGGTGGTCGTCATCTTCGGCGCCTCCGGCGACCTCACGGCGCGCAAGCTCATCCCCGCGATCTACAACCTCGCGCTCGACGGCCTGCTGCCGGCGGACTTCTTCCTCATCGGCTACGGCCGCAAGCCGATGCCCGATGCGGAATTCCAGGCGCTGTCGGTCGGCGCGATCAAGGAATTCTCCCGCCGCGAACTGCGCGACGAGGTTTGGTCGCGCCTCGCCCCGCGCACGGTCTACGTCAGCGGCGGTTACGACGAGGCGGCGGCATTCGCCACGTTGGCGCGGAAAATTTCGGAGCTCGAAAAACAGATCGGGCAGGATGTGCAGACACTGTTCTACATCTCGACGCCGCCGTCGGTCTTCGCGCCGATCATCCAGAATCTCGGCACGAGCGGACTCGCCGCGCGCCACCTCGGACAAGTGACGCAGTCGAAGGTCATCATCGAAAAACCCTTCGGCAAGGACCTCGCCAGCGCGCAGGCGCTGAACCAGGAGCTGACGTCCGTGTTCGAGGAATCGCAGGTCTTCCGCATCGATCACTACCTCGGCAAGGAGACCGTGCAGGACCTGCTCGTGCAGCGCTTCGCCAACGCCATCTTCGAGCCGCTCTGGAACCGCAATTTCATCGACCACGTCCAGATCACCGTCGCCGAGGAAGTCGGCGTCGAGGCACGCGCCGGTTACTACGAGCAGAGCGGCGCGTTGCGCGACATGATCCAGAATCACACCATGCAGCTCGTAGCGCTCACCGCGATGGAGCCGCCCGTGTCGCTCGATGCCGAGGCGATCCGCGACGAGAAGGTGAAACTCCTCCGCGCGATCCAGCCGCTGCGCCTCGACGGTCCGCAAGCCGATGTCGCGCGCGCGCAATACGCCGAAGGCCTGCTCGCCGGCAAGCCGGTGCCCGGTTACCTGACCGAGAAGGACGTCGCGCCGACGAGCGCGACCGAGACCTACGCCGCGCTGCGCCTCAACATCAACAACTGGCGCTGGCACGGCGTGCCGTTCTACATCCGCTCCGGCAAACGCATGGCGCGCCGCGTCACGGAGATTGCGATCCGTTTCAAGCGCGCACCCGGAAACATCTTCGCCGAGTCGGACCGCTTCCAACTCGCCGCCAATACGCTCGCGTTCCAGATCCAGCCGGACGAGGGCATGAGCATGATCCTCAACGCGAAGATCCCCGGCCTCGAGACGCGCACGCAGCCGGTGAAGATGAACTTCAAATACGCGACGACGTTCGGTTCGAACACGCCCGAGGCCTATGAGCGGCTCGTGCTCGATGCGATGATCGGCGACGGCACGCTCTTCATCCGCGGCGACGAGACCGAGCGCTCGTGGGAGCTGATGACGCCGATCCTCGAACACTGGAAACAGCAGGGCCGCGCCGGCATGGACGCCTACAGCGCCGGCTCGTGGGGCCCGAAGGCCTCCGCCGATCTGCTCGCCGCGAATGGGCACAGCTGGAGAGAGCCGTGATGAGCCTCTGCCACCGCATCCTCTCCGTAGGGGCGCAGTCTTGCTGCGCCCTTGCCTCGAGCAGCGCTGTCGCGGGCGCAGCAAGACTGCGCCCCTACGAAACGCTCGGCCGCTGATGCACGCGATCTTCAACGCCCTGCCCGGAATAGAGGTGCCGGTCGGCGGCATCAACGCGGGTTTCCAGAAAATCTGGGCCGACACGCCGGCGAAGGACAGCCGCGCCACGCAGCTGAATCTCGTGCTGCATCTCGGAATCAACACCACGCCGGAGGACGCGGAGCAGCAATTCCGCACGACGGTCGAGTTCGCGCAACGTTACCCGTGCCGCGTCGTCGTGCTGTGTCCGGAGTCCGATTCCGCCGCGGAAAAACTTTTCCGCGCGAAGATCTACGGCGAATGCTTCCTCGGCAAATCCGGCAAGGACACGCGTTGCTGCGAGTTCGTCGTGCTCGCCTATCCGGTGGGCACGCACGACTTCCTGCAAAACCAAGTCTCGGTGTGCCTTTCGACCGACCTGCCGCTGTATTATTGGGCGCACCGGTTTTCGTCGAATCAGCGGCTCGCGGCCTACGATTACCTGCTGACGCGCTCGCGGCGCGTGCTGTTCGACAGCGCGGTCGTGCCGGAGGACGCCTTCACTTTCCCGTGGCCGAATCCCTCGGCAGTGCGCGATCTCGCGTATACTCGGACGCGTCCGCTGCGGCAGACGATCGGGCAATTTCTCAGCCGCTACGCGCCGGCCGACATCGTCGCGAGCCTGCGCGGCGTCACGATCCGGCATCGTCGCGATTTCGCGCCCGAGGCGGCGGCGATGAGCGGCTGGCTGAAAAAGGGCCTAGCGCGCTGCGGCGCGAACGCGGACGCGCTGACGTTCACCGTGACGGGGCAGGATTGCACGGGCTGCTTCTCGATCGCGTTCGATTACGGCACGACGGGGAAGCAGTTCGCCTGGTCGGCCGACCTCACGGATCGCGTGGCAGATTTCGAAGGCGATCTCGGCCACGGCCGCACGACGCTGACGGCGACCGCGCGCCTGCTCGAGCCGGCGGACGCGTTGAGCGAGGCGATGTTTTACTGAGCGGGGAGCGGTCAGCTTTCAGGAAGCAGGGGTAACGCTGTAGGGCGGGGTCTCCTGACCCCGCCGCGAACATGGCGACGGCGGCGGACGACGGCGGGGTCGGGAGACCCCGCCCTACAGGGGGGCGCTTACGCGGCGAGCGCGGAGCGAGCCGACGCTCTTGCCACTTGTTACTTGGCACTTCGAACTTTCCGCGCTGCTTTGAGCGCGGATGAAGGAACTCAGCTCCAGCTACGGTCGTGTGTTCATCGGCACGAAGGAAGATTGTTTCCGCACGGCGGTGTTCGTGGCGGAAGGTCAGCGCGGACAGACGCCGCCGAAAAAGCATTTCACGTGGGCGCTGACCGGCGGCTCGACGCCGAAGGAGTGGTATCAGTGGTGCGTGGCGAAGGACGCGCTGTCGCCGACGACGGTGGCGACGACGCACTGGTTCGTGAGCGACGAGCGCTATGTGCGGCCCGACTCCTTCGAGAGCAATTTCGGCAACGCCGACCGTCTGCTGTTGAAGCCGCTCGGCATCCCGCCGGACCGCAAGCATCCGTGGTCGACCGGCGTTCCGCCGGCGATGGCGGCGCTCGAATTCGGACGCATCAATGCGCCGTGGTTTGGCCGCGACCGGACATTCGACGTGTGTTTCGCGGGCATGGGCGACGACGGGCACACGCTGTCGCTGTTCCCGGGCAGTCCGTTGCTGCGCGACGATGGCGGAGCTTTTTTTGCCGCGATCGACGTTCCGGGAAGAGGCTGGCGACTGACGCTGACGCCGAGCGGATTGAAGGCCTGCGGGCTGGTTGTGATCATGGTGCTCGGCGCCGGCAAGGCCGACACATTGCACCGCGTGCTGGCGGGTGAATTCAATCCGCAGCAGATGCCGGCGCAGGTGACGAAGAGCATCCGCGACAAGGTCGTGTGGCTCGTGGACGAGGACGCCGCGGCGAAATTTCTGGCCGGGTGAGGCGGTCGCGAATCGTTGACGGCTGGGCGCTGCGGCGTCGCGGGTGAGCGCGCGTTCGCACGTGTTCGCGCTGCGCGGCCGAGGTTGGCACGTCCGTTGCAAGGAAGGTGTGGCGCGGGAATACCCCGGCAAATTTCTCCCCCTCAACTCCTCCAATGAACGTGTCCTCGTCTGGGTTTACCCTCTCCGAAACGACTTCAGCCCGAGCCGGCGACAGGCCGGAACGTCGGACCGATCTCGCCGAAGCTGCAAAAAATGCCGGAAGCGGCGAAGCGGCCGGCGCCGGCGGGCAGCAGGCCGAGTTCCGCGCTTGGATGGCGAAATATTTCCAACGCGGAATCAGCGATGACCGCCGGCAGGAGGTGGAGCATTACGCCGCGCAGTTCGAGCAGTTGATCCAACGCGCCGAGCAGGCCGACGCCGAGGCTGCGCCGGAGGAATTTCTGCGGGGGCTGTCTTCCGACGAACGAGCGGTGCTACAGCACATGCACGGCTTGGTGGACGCGATTGAACCGGGGAAACTGTCCAAGGAAGGTGCGGTCAATCTCCTGCGGTCACCGGGCAGCGCGCGGGACATTGATCGCGACGGCTTCCAGATGGTCGGAAAGGCGAAGACGTGGACCTTCCCGCCGCCTGACGCTCCGGCCTCGGTGAAGCAGGCGTGGGAGGACACCACGCGCGGATTGAGCGAATCGGACGTGTTTCTGCTGCAAGGGACTTTCCTGCCGATCTCCGTTCCGGGCTACGAGTCGCCGAGCGCGTATCAGGGTGCCGAGACGGACTACGTGGGTTTCGTGCGCCATGCGCTCGCGGCGGCGGAATACGGCCGGGCGTTCGACCAACCTTGGCAGGTCGAGACGCGCAATCGGCAAATCGTCCTGCTGCAGGACCTGATCTCCCACCTCGATTCGGCGTAACGCCGCGCGGCGACAGTCCGCGGTGTTGCGGACACGGCGCAGCGGACAACACGTCGCGCGCCGAGCGTGGCACTACAGCGTGCGCAGACCGAGCAGCGCCGTTTCGATGCGGTCGAAGGTCGGGACGTTCTCGGCGGCGAACGCGGCGCGATACGCTTCGTAGGCGGGACCGGCGTCGATGGCGACCGCGAGCGGTTTGCCGGCGACGCGGGCGAGCGCGGCGAGTTGCGACGCGAAGCGCGCGGCGGCGTCGCCGGCCGTGCCGAGCTTGCGCGTGAAGGGCACGAGGCCGACGACGAGCACGGCGCATTCGCGCAGCAGCAGCGCGGCGGCGGCGAGGTAGGCGGACTCGTCAGCCATGGGGGTTAGGTCGAGGGGCAAACGGGGACTGACGAGTCCGCCTAGATTTTTCGCGGCGAGCAAATGCGTGAGCTCTTCGGTGGCGGCGGTGCCCAGCGTGGCCGCGGGCAAGCCGGTGCCGAAGAGATCGGAGCCGTTCACGCTCTCGAAGCCGGCATTGGTGAGCAGCGCGACGGGACCTTTCGCGAGGCGCGGATACGCGCCGAGCCAGGCGAGCGCGGCGTCGAACTCGGCGATGTTCGCGGTGAAACGGACGCCGGAGCGTTCGAGGAGTTCGCGTTCGAGCGCGAGGTCGCCGGCCATCGCGCCGGTGTGGCTGGCGGCGGCGGCTTGTCCGGCGGCGGTGCGGCCGGCGCGGTGCAGCAAGACGCGCGCGCTGCGCGAGGTGAGGATGCGCGCGGCGGCGGCAAAAGGTGCGAGATGACCGGGACCGAAGCCTTCGACGTAGCACGCGACCGGGCCGGGTTCCTCTTCGTGGGCGAGCGCGGCGAGGACGTCGGGTATGGCGACGTCCATCTGGTTGCCGAGGGCGACGCCGAGGCCGAAGCGGAGCGACGGCTGACGCGAGCGACGGCAGAGCAGAAACGCGCCGCTCTGAGAAAGCAGGGTGAGTGCGCCGCCTGCGGTGGCGGGTGCGGCGAGTTTTTCGGTGGGGATGAACGACGTGTCGAGGTCGAGGGCGGGTGACCAGTGACCGAGAAAATTCGGGCCGAGCACGGCGGGCGTCCAGCGACCGGCGGCGCGCGTGTCGCGGAGCCGCGCGGCGAGTTTTGCGCCGAGGCCTTGCGTGTCCGCGCCGTCGCCGATGCCGCCGGCGACGAGAGCGACGCAGGTGGCGCCGCCGCCTTGGGCGATGAGCGCTTCGAGCGTGGTCGCGGCGGCGGGGGCGGGGAGCGCGAGGATCAGGAGATCGACCGGCGCGTCGCGGAGCGGGGCAACGTCGGGGACGCACGGGAACCCGAGGAAGGAATCGACGTGGGAAGGCGGAGGGCCTTCTGCGGAAGTCCGGCCGCTCTGAGGACGGGTTGCGTCGGCCGCGGGTTCATCCGGCTGCGACCCGCGCCCGGAGGTCGCGGGCCACCTTGCTTCGGCAGCTTGGCGTTTGATCAGAATCAGGTCGCCGGGTGGGAGCGCGTAGCGGCGGAGATTGTCGAGGATCGTGCGGCCGACGCCGCCTTCCTGGGCGGAGACACCGGCGAGGGCGATGCGGCGCGGCGCGCGGAGTGCGGCGAGAAAATCGGGCGACGGGGCGAGACGTTCGGCGGCGGGCGGAGCGTAGCGGCCCACGGCGTCGAGCGGGCGCGGCGTGCCGGTGGCGTCGAGCGCGACGGGATTCAGCTCGAGCAGCGCGAGACTCTCGGATTCGGCGAGCGCGGCGAGTTGCCAGAGCGATTCGAAGAACGCGCGCAGATCGTCGGTCGTCGTGAGCGGGTGCGAGTCCCGGAGCCGGCCGAGCCACGCGCGGCCGAGGAGGTGCTGCGAGAATTCCGTGAGCGCTTGCTCGGGCGTGACGACGTCGACGGGCCAGCGGCAGGGCGGGGCGAGTTCGGCGAGAGCGTTGGCTTGGAGGCCGCCGAAGCCGCAGAGCACGACCCAGCCGGCGTCGGTGCGCGAGAGGGAGACGAAGGCTTCGGAGGGGATGTCGCGGTTGCGCTGGATGGCGATGCGTTCGCAGACGAGCGCGTCGATCCACGCGAGGCCTTCGGCTTCGACGCGGCGGCGCATCGCGGCGGCTTCGTCGGCGAGGCGCGTGGCGTCGAAGGGCAGGAAGCGCACGCAACCGAGCTCGGACTTGTGCCAGAGTTCGTCACCGAGGCCTTTCAGCACGATCGGCTCGGCGGGGACGAAGGGAAGCGCGCCGCCGACGATGCCGTGGCGCGGCGCGCGGATGCCGGCGCGCGCGAGGAGTTCGTAGGCCTCGATCTCGCAGAGGAAGGGGGAGCGGGGCGGGGCGGTGAGCATCGGAGAGCGTGTTCTTTTCTCTTTCTCCTGATCTTTCTCCTTCGCTCGGGTGACGTGCGGTGCAGGGCGACGATCTGACGAAGGAGAAAGACTAAGAGGAAAGTGAAAGATCGATCAGACCGTGGCGGGCGTGACGGCGGCGAGGCCGGCGGCGTAGGCGGATTTGTTGAGCGGGAGGACGGCGGCCTTGTCCTTCAGCACGTGGGCGAGCGTCTCGATCAGCGCGTCGTCGGGGAGGAGCTTGGTGGCCGATTGGAGCGCGCCGAGGGCGACGACGTTTTTCACCATCGGCTTGCCGAGGTCGGCGGCGATCTTGGTGAACGGAATGCCGAGGATGTGGCGGCCGGCGGGCAGGTCGGTGGGCGCGACGGTGACGATCGTGCTGTCGTAGAGGATCGTGCCGCCGGGGACGACGGTGTGCGCGAATTTCGTGAGGCTCGGGGCGTTGAACGCGACGAGGACGTCGGGCTCGGGCGCGGCGGGGTTGAGCACTTCGGTGGCGGCGATGTGGACGTCGGCGTAGCTCGTGCCGCCGCGCGACTCGGGGCCGTAGGCCGGGATGTGCGTGGCGTCGTAGCCGAGTTCGATCGCGGCGCGGACGAGGAGCAGCGCGGCGGTTTGCGCGCCATCGCCGCCGGAACCGGCGAACTTGAAGGAGAGGTCGCGCTTGGCGACGTGCGCCGGCCACTCGGTGCGACGCTTCTCGGCGAGGGCGGGCTCGGCGCCGGCGAGGCCGAGGACTTCCTCGGGCACGTAGGAGGGACGCGGACCCTTGAACCACGGTTCGGTGGCGGCGCTGATGTCTTTCTTCACGCCGAGCGGGTAGACGGGCTCCATGTTTTCCTGCACCCATTTTTCGGCCTCGACGGGCGAGAGCTTCAGGTGCGTGGGGCACTCGGAGAGGACTTCGATGAACGAGTAGCCGCGGCCTTCGAGTTGGTTTTGCAGTGCCTTCTTGATCGCGCGGCGGGCCTTCACGCGGTTCTTGGCGTCGTAGAGGGCGACGCGTTCGACGTAGATCGGGCCGTCGAGTTGCGCGATGAGCTCGGCCATCTTGAGCGGCTGGCCGTGGGCGCGGCTGCGACCGTCGGGGCTCGTGGCGGTTTTCTGGCCGGTGAGCGAGGTCGGCGCGAGTTGTCCGCCGGTCATGCCGTAGATGGCGTTGTTGATGAAGATGACCGTGAGCGGCACGCCCATCTGCGCGATGGAGATGGTTTCGGCGAGGCCGATGGACGCGAGGTCGCCGTCGCCTTGGTAGGAGACGACGAGCGAGTCGGGTGCGGCGAGCTTGTGGCCGAGGGCGACGGCGGGCGCGCGGCCGTGCGCGGCTTGCGAGTTACCGGTGTCGAAGTAGTAATAGGCGAACACCGAGCAGCCGACCGGCGAGATGAAGATCGTGCGGTCCTGCGCGTCGAGTTCCTTGAGGATGTCGGCGATGTCGCGGTGGACGACGCCGTGGCCGCAGCCGGGGCAGTAGTGCGTGCTGTGGGCCTTGAGGCCTTCGCCGTGGGCGTGGCGCTCGAATTTTTCGTAGAATACACCGCTCATGAGGGACGGCGCCTGGCGGGCGCCAGTTGAAGTTTAAGTTGAAGTTGAAGCAACGGCGACGCCGACGGAGCGGCACCCTCCACGGGTTTAGGTGGCCGGGGTGCCGAGGAGTTGGTTGAGGATTTCGCGTTGCGAGGGGAGGACGCCGCCGTGACGGCGGACATGTTCGATGCGCGGCGTGGCGAAGCCGGCGTGGCTGAGCGCGAGGCGCAGCTCGTCCTCGAGCTGGCCGGGGCCGGCTTCGACGACGATGAGGCGCTTTGTTTGCGGCAGCAGATCGGCGAGCGCGCTGATGGGGAAGGGCCAGAGCGTGATCGGACGGAAGAGGCCGACTTTCAGGCCTTCGGCGCGGGCGACTTCGACGGCGCCCTTGGCCATGCGCGCGGGCGTGTTGCAGGCGACGATGACGACGTCGGCGTCGTCGCAACGGTAGAGGTCGGCGCGCTGTTCGCGGCGGGCGATGGCGGTGTATTTGCGGTTGAGGTGCTCGTTGCGTTTCTCGAGGTCGGTTTCGAGGAGCTCGATCGAGGAGATGAGATTGTGGCGGTGCTCGCGATCGCCGCAGACGGACCAGGAGGGCTTGCCGCGACGGAGCATCGTCTCGGGAAGTTTGATGACGCCCGTCATCTGACCGAGGTAGCCGTCGCCGAGGATCACGACCGGCGAGCGATAGCGGAACGCGAGCGTGAAGGCGTCGATGGTGAGATCGAGCATCTCCTGCGGCGTGCCGGGGGCGAGGACGATGGCGTGGGTGTTGCCGTGGCCGAGGCCGCGGCAGGCGAGTTTGATGTCGGCTTGTTCGGGGCCGAGATTGCCGAGGCCGGGGCCGCCGCGCATGACGTTGACGAACACGCCGGGCAGCTCGGCACCGATCATATAGCTGACGCCCTCGAGCATGAGCGAGAAGCCCGGGCCGCTGGTGAAGGTCATGCACGGCACGCCGGCGCCGCCGGCACCATACATCATGTTGACCGCGGCGGTTTCGGAGACGGCCTGGACGAAGGCGCCGCCGAGCTTCGGGAGAATCTTCGCCATGAGCTCGGCGCCTTCGGTCGAGGGCGTGATGGGATAGCCGAAGACGTGGCGGCAGCCGGCGAAGAGCGCGCCGATGGCGGCGGCGTAGTTGCCTTTGAGCACGAGCGGCTCGCAGGCCGGCGCGGCGATGACGGTGTCGCGTTCGTCCGCGGCGGGATCGATGGGGCGCGGCTTGGGGCCGAAGAGTTTCGCCGGATCCTGCAGGTCGAAATCGTCGCCGCGACCGGAGTGGTCTTCGTGCGCGCGCTCGGTCTCGGGGCGGAGGCCGAAGGGCTCGGGGCAGGCCTGCATGCAGAGCGAGCAGCCGTTGCAGGCGTCGAGGTGGAGCTCGACGGGGATGAGGCCGGTGGCGGGGTTGATCTCGGAGCCGGGTTCGATGCAGTGCTTGGGGCACGCGTCGACGCAGCGGAGGCAGCCTTTGCAATATTCCGGCTGAAGGAAGGGTTTCGGACGGGCGGGGGCGGTCATGGGGAGGGCGCCTGCGGCGCCGGTTGAAGTTTCAGGTTTAAGTTGAAGTGCTGGAACCTGGGGGCGGCGCGAGGCGGCGGGATTTTTAAGCAGTGTAGCCCGCGGAGTCGCGCGGCTCTGTGCAGGCTTTGCGCGACGATACGCAGAGCTTGGGCCGGGTGGTTACGCCGAAAGGATGAGGCGTGCGCGCGGCGCGGCGTGGCGCGAGGCAACGAGGATCGAGAGACCGGTATCAGCCGACGGTCGCGGGCGCGACGGGGGCGGGGCGCGCGCGTTGGCACTTGTTACTTGGGCCTGGTTGCTTCTTGTTCCGCGCATGCCTTGGCTCTGGCTCATCGTCGCCGGCCTGCTCGAGATTTCGTGGGCGGTCGGTCTGAAATACACGGACGGCTTTGCGAAGCTGGTGCCGAGCGTGGTGACGGTCGTGCTGATGCTGGCGAGCTTCTGGTATCTCGCGCAGGCGGTGAAGGGTCTGCCGCTCGGCACGAGCTACGCGATCTGGACCGGCATCGGCGCGGTGGGCACGGCGATCGCGGGTATCGTGCTGTTCAAGGAGCCGGCGACGGCCGCGCGGCTCGCGTGCATGGTGCTGATCGTGGCGGGCATCGCGGGATTGAAGTTCACGGCGCGCTGAAGGGAGGAGGCTGCAGTGTTGCCATGACGGGATAGCGGGTTCAGGTGCGTGGTTTGTCTAAAAATAAACCATGAGTCTCCTGCGGATGCTGTCTGGGGTTGAAGTCGAGCGCGTTTGCCGGTGGTGGTGCCGGATGGGGCGCGCGTTTTTGGGCGATGGACGATCGATCGCCGTGGCAGTGGTCGCGGCGCTGCCGACAGTGTTGGCCGCCCAAACGGCTCCGGCGATTACCCAAGCGCCTGCCTCGCAGTCGGTCGTGCAGGGGCAGAGCGCCACATTCACGGTCTCGGCGTCCGGCACGGCACCGCTGAGTTACCAGTGGTATCGCGGAGCGACGCCGATCACCGGAGCGACTGGCGCCAGCTACACGGTGACGAATGCACAGCCGGGCGATGCGGGCATCTACGCCGTCGAAGTGACCAACAGTGCCGGTTCGGCGCGCACCTACACGGGCTTCGGGGCCGCTTTTACCGCGGGAAATGGCTTGAGTCTGTTCACCGGTGCGGACGGGACGTTGTGGGGCGTCGGCTATAACGGACAGGGTCAGCTCGGCGATGGAGCGACCTCGCCGCGTTACACTCCGTGGCAGATGACGACGGGCGTCGTCGCGACCGCTGCTGGCAGCGGGCACACGCTGTTTCTCAAGACGGACGGGACACTGTGGGGCAGCGGCAACAACACAGCGGGGCAGCTGGGCGATGGCACCTCCGGCAGTCACTATGCGCCCATCCAGATCGCTTCGGGCGTCACGACCTTCGCGGCGGGAGCGAGCCACACCCTCTTTGTGAAGAGCGACGGCACGTTGTGGGGCACGGGCTATAACTACTACGGGCAACTGGGCGACGGCACGAGCAACAACCGCTACTCGCCGGTCCAGATCGCCACCAACGTCCGGTCGGTCGCGGGCGGCGGCAGCCAGACTTTCTTCGTGAAGACCGACGGGACGCTCTGGGCGATGGGCAACAATATCTACGGCACGCTCGGTGACGGTTCGACGACCACGCGGTATACGCCGGTGCAGATCGCTTCCGGCGTGGACAGCGTGAGCGCGGGGAATCTCCACGTCCTGTTCGTGAAAACGGACGGCACGCTCTGGGCTGCAGGCTACAACTACCCGGGCCAGCTCGGCGTCGGGAGCAACACGAGCTATGTCGCTACGCCGGTGCAGATCGCGGCGAATGTCTCGGCGGTCTCGGCTGGTTACGCATTCTCGTTGTTTCTGAAGTCCGATGGCACCCTGTGGGCCACGGGCGAGAACAGCTTCGGCCAGCTGGGTGACGGGAGCTTCACGCATCGATACCAACCGGTCCAGATCGCGACCGGCGTTGCTGCAGCCTCGGCGGGCTACAATCACTCGATTTTTCGGCGCACCGACGGTTCACTTTTCGCGGTCGGGCAGAACGCCTACGGGCAACTCAGCGACAACAGTCTCACGACCCGCAGCGTGCCGGTGCCCATCCTCAAGAGTA
Organism: Candidatus Didemnitutus sp.; assembly: GCA_019634575.1. Classification (NCBI taxonomy): domain Bacteria; kingdom Pseudomonadati; phylum Verrucomicrobiota; class Opitutia; order Opitutales; family Opitutaceae; genus Candidatus Didemnitutus; species Candidatus Didemnitutus sp. The sequence continues at coordinate 920,624 of JAHCAY010000001.1, read as the reverse complement.
ATGATGCCCCGGCGCTGTTGACCGTCCTGATCCCACCGACCGTCACCGTCATCTCCGCTCCGAGCTCGGTCGCGGCAGGAGGCAGCGTCACGATGTCCGTGAGTGCGGCCGGCACCGCGCCGCTCACTTATCAGTGGAAAAAGGATGGCGTCGATGTGACCGGTGCCACTGCGGCGACATACACGCTGTCTTCGGCCAGCATCGACGCCGCAGGCGTCTACAGTGTCGTCGTCACGAACGCCGCAGGCTCCGCCACCACGACGGTGACGACGCTCGGCTTCAGCGTGTCGCTGCTTGCGGAGCAGACGGCGATCGACGGCAAGGCAGTCGCCCTTCGTGCGCAGACCGGAGGACTTGGCTCCGTCGCTTGGCAGGTTTCGACCGACAACGGCGCCAGCTGGACCGATCTCGCCGACGGTGCGACCTACGCCGGCACACACTCGACGATGCTCGAGATCCTCAAACCGACGACGGCAATGAACAACCATCTCTACCGCTACGTCGTCACTCACGGCCAGACCGTCGCCACCAGCCCTGGCGCAAGGCTTACCGTGATCGCGAGTCCGCTCGGCTTGCCGACGGCCCTCGTGGTCGACAAAGCCGGCATTCTTTGGATCACCGACGCCGCCGCGCACACCGTGGCGAAGATCGGCGCCGATTTGCGGCTGTCTGCCGTCGCCGGCCAGCTCGGCCAAGCCGGAGCGAGCAACGGAGTCGGCACCGGTGCGCGATTCAACGAGCCAGGCGGCTTTGTCCTCGCCGATGACGGATCGCTCGTGCTCGCGGACACCGGCAACAACACGATCAGATCCGTCTCTGCCGGAGCGCTTGTGAATACGCTCGCCGGCACAGGCGCGGTCGGCGCGTCCGACGCCGAGAACGCGTTCGCGACTTTCAACGCCCCCGTGGGGATGAGCGCCGACCTTTCGGGCAACTACCTCGTGACCGACCAGTCCAACCACCTTGTGCGGATGATTTCCGCTGGCCGCGTCACCACGCTCGCCGGGCGTGCTGGTTCGCCCGGGTTCGCCGACGGCGCAGGTGCAGCTGCGGGATTGAATCTCCCCACCGGCATCGTCGTGCGCCGCGACACGTTCGGATCGATCGCGTGGAGCGGCGGCAACAACGGCTACGGCACCATCTTCGTCTCGGATCAGGGCAGCCACACGATTCGCGTCATCCTGCCCAACGGGCAGGTCGGCACTTACGTCGGTGCGCCCAGCAGCTCCGGCACCACGAACGGATCACGCACCGCTGCGCGGCTGAACAAGCCCACCGGCATGACGATGGACGGGGACGGCAATCTTTATGTCGCCGACACCGGCAACCACACGATTCGGAGAGTCGACACGACCGGTTTCGTGACGACTTTCGCCGGCACTCCGGGCGTGGCCGGACTCGCGGACGGGGCCTCGATGCAGGCGCTCTTCAACGCTCCCGAGGCGCTCGCATTCGATGGTGCGCGCAATCTCTACGTGGCCGACACCGGCAACGGAGCGATTCGCAAGATCACTCCCGGCGGCGTGGTTTCCACTCTGGCGGTGGTCGGCAACGTTCCCGTGATCGCGACGCAACCGGCCAGCATCAGCGTGAACACCGGCAGCTCCGCGACATTCTCCGTCAGCGCGACTGGAGAAGGCACGTTGAGCTATCAATGGAAGAAAAATAACGCCGACATCGCCGGGGCGACCGGCGCCGCTTACACGATCAGTTCGGTGGCGAGCAGCGATGCGGCGAGCTATTCGGTGGTGGTGACGAATTCGTGGGGCTCGACCACCAGCAACCTCGCCACGCTCACGGTGACAACGCCGAGCTCGCCGGCACCGGGAAGCGGCGGCAGTGGTGGCGGTAGTAGCGGTGGTGGTGGCGGCGGCGGCGGTGCGCCGAGCTGGCTTTTTCTTGCACTCGCAGGAGCGGCCACCGCATGGCGCATGCGATCGCCCAGGATGCAGTCGCGGATGCACGCCTGATCGCACAGTTGGGTCGTTGGACGAAGGCGTGGCTCCTTGCTTTCGCCGACTCGGGCGGTTTTCTGGGCGGTTCCCATGCCTGCTGTCCACGCCGACCAACTCGAGATGCAACACCGGCTCTTCGCCGAATTGTCCCGCATGTTTGGACAGGAGGTGCCGCTCTACGATCGCTCGCTGCTGGTGAATCGCGTGGTGAACGAGTCGATCTGCCAGTTGCTGGCACAGCTCTGGCGCGGCTTCGCGATCACGGCGGAACAACTGGAGAAAACCTGCGGCGAGCGGCACGGCGCGATCCGCATCGGCCGGCCGGACGAGTATCGCTGGGTCGGGCGGTTCTTCGCGCAGTTCGCGATGGAGCCGCACGCGTTCTACGACATGACGAATGTCGGTGCGAAGAGTCAGCCGATCGTCGCCACGGCGTTTCGCTCGCGGTCGCATCCCGAGCATCGCGTCTTCACGTCGCTGCTGATGACGGATTATTTCGACGCCGCCACGCGGGCGCGCGTCGAGGCGTTGCTGGCGCCGCGGCAGGTATTTTCCGCGCGCGCGAAGGAGCTGATCGAAAAAAGCGAGCGCAACGGCGGGCTCGCGTGGGCCGAGGCCAACGCGCTCATCGGCGAAGCGACGGAGCGGATTTTCAAGTGGACCGGGCGCGCGCGCGATCACGCGCTCTACACGGAGCTGAGCCAGGCGGGCTTCAAGATCGCGGCGGACATCGCGTGCTTCGAGTCGCACCACCTTAATCATCTCACGCCGAACACGCTGTGGATGGATCTCTACACGAGCGCGATGAAGTTCTGTTTCGGCGAACTCGGCGAGGCCGGCTTCCGGCAGCACGCGACGTTCGCACTCGGGCATTTTGTGGCGCAATGCGACCGCGACTACCTGCGTTTGCACTTCAAGCACCTCACGGCCGCGCAACTCGCCGCGCTCCAGCCGGCGCCGCTCGCGAAAGACGCGCTGGCGAGTTGCGTCGACGCGCTGGTGCAGCGGCTGACGCGCGACGATCTCAATCTCGCGCGGCAGAAGCACGCGGGTTTCAAGGACTCGACCGAGGGTCCGCCGACGAACGTGCCGGTGCTGCTGCGCCAGGATTCCTACAAGGCGCTGACGGAGCCGGTGCAGTTTGCGAATGCCGACGGCACGGTCGTGAATGCGACGCACACGGCGCGTTTTGGAGAAATCGAGCAGCGCTTCTACGCCACGACGCCGAAGGGGCGCGCGCTCTACGACCGATGCCTCGCGGCGGCGGATCACGCGAAGGCGGAGCACGCGGGACTGGCGAAGCAGGATTTCGCCGCCTACGAGCGGCTGGCGGCCGAGGCGTTCGCGCCGTTCCCGCAGACGCTGCTTGAGCTGGTGGAGCAGGGGCTGGTCTTCGCGCGGTTCAGCGCGACCGACGCCGGTCGCGCGGCGGCGAAAATGGGCCTGTTGAAGACGAGCGATCTCGTCGCGCTCGCGCGCGAAGGCTTCGTCGCGGTCGAAGGACTGCGCTACGAGGATTTTCTGCCGATCAGCGCCGCGGGCATCTTCGCGTCGAACCTCCAGCAATACGGCACGAAATCCACAGCGCACGCGAAGCCGACCTACACGCAGGCGCTGCTGGAGGAAATTCTCGGCCGGAAGATCATCGACCCGAACGAGACCTACGCCGCGATCGAAGCGGAGTCGCATGCGGCAACGTGGGCCGCTTTGGGTTGAGCCGGCTTATCGCCGACATCACACAGCCTTTAATCCGCGTCAGGTGTCGGCCAAGTGACCCCGGGAGGGCCTGGTTTTCGTTTCTTGGTTCGTGATAACTACGACACAACGGATCAGGAGGCATACGAGCCTCTGCCTATTTCCGCTGCTGCTTCTGCTGAGTGGCTGCGTCACAGCGAAGAAATACCGACTATCGGGCGCGGATGCGCCTCCGGCAGTTGCTGTTGACTGGCGCGCAGAGCAGGGTGGCGTGACAGTTCAGATTCAGAACGTAATCACGTTCAAGGGACCGGGATCATGGAAACAGGAAGCGCGTTGGGATGAGTATGCTGTGCGTCTCGGCAACACGTCCGCTGCGCCTGTTACGATCACTTCCGTCGAGTTGGTCGATCTGCATGGGCGGCCGCAGCAGCCTAGCACCGACCCGTGGGTCTTGGAGAAGGCGAGCTACACCAACTGGGAAAAATACGGCAAGACCGGTCTGAAACTCTCCGCCGGAGCTGGTGCGGTGATTCTCTATACCAGTGCCGCGACGGCCGCGGCGAGCGGATCCATTCTGAGTGGCGGAGCTGCCGCTGGCGGCTCTGTGGCAGCTATGAACATCCTGCCGGCCGTGGCATTGGTGGACATTACGGCGGTCGCGGTGATGAACCGTAACAATCGGAAAGCAGTGGAGACGGAGTTTGCCCGGCGGCGTATCGAGCTGCCACTCACGCTCGCGCCGCAGCAGCAGAAGCAGGGCAGCTTCTTTTTCCCGATGACGCCAGCGCCCAAAGAGCTGATCGTGCACGCCCGGGTCGGGAATCAGGAGATCGAGTTGCGCTTGCCGCTGCCCGCGCTCGCGAAGCTACACCTGAAACCTGACGAGAAAATGTCGCACTAACTGCGCGAGGCGACTGGCTCACCTCGCTGTGAGCACGGCGTAGGTGCGCTTGCCTTTGCGGAGGAGGAGATATTTGCCGAAGAGCAGGTCGGCGCTCGTGACGGCGCGCGTGTGATCGACGCGGACGTTGTTCAGGTAGACGCCACCGGCTTCGACGGATTTGCGCGCGGTGCCTTTCGAGGGTTCGAGGCCAGCGGCGACGACGAGGTCAATGATCGGCGAACCGGCACCGTCGAGCTTCGCGCGTTCGAGGTCCTTGGTCGGGACTTCGCCGACGACGTCGTGGAAGATTTCCTCGGTCACGCCGTCGAGCGAACCGCCGAAGAGGATCTCGCTGGCCTTGAGCGCGGCGGCGAGGGCGTCGGCGCCGTGGACGAGCGTCGTCATCTCGCGCGCGAGCGCTTTCTGGGCGGCGCGAGCGCCGGGGTTGGCGGCGAGCTCGGTTTCGAGGGCGGTGATTTCTTCGCGCGAGAGGAACGTGAGCGTCTTGAGGAGCTTGATGACGTCGGCGTCGTCGGCGTTCACGAAGAACTGGTAGAAGCGGTAGGGGCTGGTCTTCTTCGGATCGAGCCAGACGGTGCCGGTGGCGGTTTTGCCGTATTTCGTGCCATCGGACTTGGTGAGCAGCGGGAAGACGAGGCCCCAGACGGTGGTGCCGAGTTTCTTGCGGGTGAGCTCGGTGCCGACGGTGATGTTGCCCCACTGGTCGGTGGCGCCGACCTGGAGCTCGCAGTTGAGCGTCTTCCGCAGGTGGTAGAAATCGTAGCCTTGGAGCAGCATGTAGCTGAACTCGGTGAAGCTGATGCCGCTGGCGCGGTCTTCCATGCGGGAGCGGACGGAGTCCTTCGCGACCATGGAGTTCACCGTGACGTGCTTGCCGACGTCGCGGAGAAATTCGAGGAACGACATCGGGCCGATCCAGTCGCCGTTGTTGACGAGGCGTGCGGGATTGTTGGCCGGGGTCTTGGCGGCGTCGAATTCGAGAAACTTGGCGAGCTGGGCGCGGACGGCGGCGATGTTGTGCGCGACTTGCTCGGGCGTCTGGAGGTTGCGCTCGTCGGATTTGCCGGAGGGGTCGCCGACCATACCGGTGGCGCCGCCGGCGAGGGCGATGGGGTGGTGGCCGGCGAGTTGGAAGCGGCGGAGCGCGAAGAGCGGCACGAGGTTGCCGACGTGCAGCGAGTCGGCGGTGGGGTCGAAGCCGCAATAGAGGGCCAGCGGACCTTCGGCGAGGCGCTTGCTCAGTGCTTCGCGGTCTGTGCTGTCGGCGTAGAGGCCACGCCACTCGAGTTCGGCCAGGATGTCTTGCATGACGAGGGGCGAGTAAACGGGCGACGCCGCGCGGGAGGCAAGGGGAGAGTTGGCTATGCCGGAAGACAGGAACTTATGGGTGAGGCTGCGAAAAAAGTAAGCCGGCTCATATGGCGAAAAGGGGGTTGCCGCATGCTTGAGCGCGGCTCTACTTTCGCCCTTCTTTCGCGGCGGGTTCGCCTCACGGCGCCCGCTCACTCGAACACCCATCAACCCACACCCACCATGGCTCTCGCAGTCGGCACCAAGGCCCCGGATTTCACCCTCAAGACCAAGACCGCGGACGGTCTCAAGGACATCAAGCTCAGCGACCACTTCGGCAAGCAGCAGGTCGTGCTGCTGTTTTTCCCGCTGGCCTACACCGGCGTCTGCACGGCGGAGATGTGCGACATCTCGAACGGCCTTTCCGGCTACGCCGATCTCGGCGCGGCGGTCTACGGCATCAGCGTCGACAGCCCGTTCACGCATGAGGCGTGGGCCAAGGCCAACAAGATCACGGTCACGCTGCTCTCCGATCTGAATAAGAGCGTCACGAAGGCCTACGACGTGGTGTTCCCGAACCTCGCCGGCGTCGGCGACACGTCGGCCCGCGCCGCGTTCGTCATCGGCAAGGATGGCGTGGTCAAGTATGCCGAACAGACCCCGACGCCGAAAGACCTCCCGAGCTTCGACAAGGTCAAGGCCGCGCTCGCGTCCTGATTTTCCTCTGCGGCGCGCCCATCGACGGGCGCGCCGTTTTTCCGTCCACTTTCGATCTCGATCCATGAGCACCCTCCCGAATCCCTTCAACACCCTCCAGTCCTTCGACGGCGGCAAGAAGTTCTACTCGCTGCCCGCCCTCGAGAAGGCCGGTTTCAACGTCTCGCGTCTGCCCGTCAGCATCCGCCTCGTCCTCGAGTCCGTGCTGCGCAACTGCGACGGCAAGCGCGTGCTCGAGTCCAATGTGAAGGAACTCGCGAACTGGAAGCCCACCGAGGCCCGCACCGCCGAGATCCCGTTCGTCGTCGCGCGCATCGTGTTGCAGGACTTCACGGGCGTGCCGCTGCTCGTCGACCTCGCCGCGATGCGCTCCGCCGTCGCGAAGATGGGCAAGAACCCGAAGATCATCGAGCCGCTCGTGCCGGTCGACCTCGTCGTCGACCACTCCGTGCAAGTCGACTTCGCCGGCTCGGCCAGCGCGTTGCAGAAGAATCTCGACCTCGAGTTCTCTCGCAACCGCGAGCGCTACCAATTCCTCAAGTGGGGCATGCAGGCCTTCGACACGTTCAAGGTCGTGCCGCCGGGCATCGGCATCGTCCACCAAGTCAATCTCGAGTATCTCGCCAAGGGCGTGCTCAACGCGGGCGACGTCTACTATCCCGACACCCTTGTCGGCACCGACTCGCACACGACGATGATCAACGGCATTGGCATCGTTGGCTGGGGTGTCGGCGGCATCGAGGCGGAGGCCGGCATGCTCGGCCAGCCGGTCTACTTCCTCACGCCCGACGTCGTCGGCGTGCACCTCACGGGCGCGTTGCGCGAAGGCGTCACCGCCACCGACCTCGCGCTCACCGTCACGCAGCTCATGCGCAAAACGAAGGTCGTCGGCAAATTCGTCGAGTTCTTCGGCCCCGGCGCCGCGGCGCTGCCGCTGGTCGACCGCGCGACGATCGCCAACATGGCGCCCGAATACGGCGCGACGATGGGCTTCTTCCCGATCGACGCCGAGTGCGCCAACTACCTCCGCGCCACCGGTCGCGCCGAGAAGGACGTCGCGACTTACGAAGCTTACTACAAGGCGCAAGGCCTCTGGGGCATCCCGCAGAAAGGCCAGATCGATTACTCGCAAGTCGTCGAGCTCGACCTCTCAACCGTCGTCCCGAGCGTCGCCGGCCCGAAGCGCCCGCAGGACCGCATCGAACTCGGCAAGCTGAAGGAGAACTTCGTCACGGCGTTCTCGAAGCCGGTCACGGAAAATGGTTTTGGCAAAGCACCCGACGAGTTCGGCAAGCGCGTTGACGTCGCCGCCGACGCCGCCACCGGCAAGCTCGGTCACGGCTCCGTCCTCATCGCCGCCATCACGAGCTGCACGAACACTTCTAACCCGAGCGTCATGCTCGCGGCCGGTCTCCTCGCGAAGAAGGCCGTCGAGAAGGGCCTCAAGCCCAACTCGCTCGTGAAGTCGTCGCTCGCCCCCGGCTCGCGCGTCGTCACCGATTACCTGAACAAGACCGGCCTCACGCCGTATCTCGACCAGCTCGGTTTCCAGACCGTCGGCTACGGCTGCACGACCTGCATCGGCAACTCCGGCCCGCTGCACCCCGCGATCGAGGAAGTCGTGGTGAAAAACGACTTCGTCGCCGCGTCCGTGCTCTCCGGCAACCGCAACTTCGAGGCCCGCGTCCACCAGAACATCAAGGCCAACTTCCTCATGTCCCCGCCACTCGTCGTCGCCTTCGCGCTCGCCGGCCGCGCCGACATCGACATGTCCAAGGACCCGATCGGCAAGGGCAAGGACGGCGCCGATGTCTTCCTCAAGGACATCTGGCCGACCATCCTGGAAGTCCGCGACCAGATGCAGGCCGCGCTCAAGCCCGAGGTGTTCCGCCAGCTCTACACCGACTTCGCCGCGCAGAATCCGAAGTGGAACGAAATCCCGTCCACCACGGGTAACGTCTACTCCTTCGAGGCGAACTCGACCTACATCCAGGAGCCGCCGTTCTTCGCGAACTTCTCGATGCAGCCCGGCACGATCAAGGAGATCCGCGGCGCTCGCGCCCTCGGCATTTTCGGCGACTCCGTGACGACCGACCACATCTCTCCCGCTGGCGCGATTAAGAAGACCTCGCCCGCCGGCAAGTTCCTCCTCGAGAACGGCGTCGCGTTCGAGGACTTCAACTCCTACGGCTCCCGCCGCGGCAACGACCGCATCATGGTCCGCGGCACCTTCGCCAACGTCCGCATCAAGAACCTGATGCTCGGCGGCAAGGAAGGCGGCAACACGCTCGGGCCTGACGGCGCCGAGACCTCGATCTACGACGCGTCGATGGCCTATCAGGCCAAGGGCACGCCGCTCATCGTCCTCGCCGGACAGGAATACGGCACTGGCTCCTCCCGCGATTGGGCGGCCAAGGGCACGAACCTCCTCGGCGTGAAGGTCGTCGTCGCGCAAAGCTTCGAGCGCATCCACCGCTCCAACCTCGTCGGCATGGGCGTGCTGCCCCTGCAATTCAAGGAAGGCACCACCGCTCAGACCTTGAAGCTCGACGGCACCGAGACTTACGACGTCGTCGGCCTCAGCCCGGCCGTGAAGCCGCAGCAGGACCTCACGCTCCGGATCACCCGCAAGGACGGTTCGGTGCAGGATGTCGTCGTCACCTGCCGCATCGATACGCCCATCGAGATCGATTACTACCAGCACGGCGGCATTTTGCCCTACGTGCTGCGCCAAATCGTGACGAAGAATTGATTGCGCAACGAAGAGCGCGGCGGGAACGTCGCGCTCTTCCTCTTTTCCTCACTCCGGATGCCTGACTCCGCCAAACCCGTCTTTCTCGTCAACGCCTACTCGGACCCGGTGCTCGTCCGCATCGATGGTCGCGCGGCGTTCACGAACAGCGGCTGTCTCAAGGATTTCTTCAACGAGATGGTGCGACAGGGGAAGACCCGCTTCGCGCTCGATTTCCAGGCGTGCACGAGCATGGACAGCACCTTCCTCGGTGTCCTCGCCGGCGCCGCGTTGCAGATGCGCAAGCTCAGCCCGCCCGGCAGTCTGACGCTCGTGCGCGTCGGGGAGCGCAACCTCGAGCTCATCCGCAATCTCGGCCTCCACCGCCTCGCCACGGTCGACTCCGGCGTCGCGAATCTCGCCTTCGACGGTTCGACGGCGCAGGCGCTGACCGAGGCCAAGAAAAACGAGATCGAGAGCGCCAAGCTTGTCCTCGAAGCGCACGAAAACCTCGTCAGCGCGGATTCGGCCAATGCGGCCAAGTTCCAGGACGTGCTCGCCTTCCTGCGCAACCGGGTCGAGACCGGACGGTAAGCAGGCCCGTCTTCGCCCGGCGCGAAGGGGCGTTCGACCAGCCGAACGCATGGCTTCTTGAGGTAGCCCGTCCTCTCCGAGGACGGGTTTCGTATTTACGCGTCTTGGGACCCGCGCCCGGAGCTCGCGGGCTACCAGGTGCCGATCGCTGAAATCGGCTGGGCTTTGCGGCGCGGGGGTTTCAATTTGTCCGGACCATGATGTTGTTCCTCCTCGGCGCGATGGCCGGTGCGATGCTCGTCTACGCCTTCTATTGGCGGGCGAACCGCCAGGCGGCGCGGCTGGAGGAGGAGAAGACGTCGCTGCTCGAGGAGCGGCAGATCGTGCTCGATTACATGCACACGATGGTCGACGCGGTGGGCGAGCGGCTCTCGCGCGACGAGCTTTTCCAGCGCATCGTGCACGCCTCCATCCTCAGCACCGGCGCGCTCAGCGCGTGCATTTTCGAAAAGGGCGCAGACGACATGATGCGCGGCGTCGCGGTCGAGGGTCTCTTCCCGCCGCACCGGCCGATCCCCGACACGCAGCGCATGCAGATGGGCTCGCGCGCGAAGTTCATCGAGCAGGTGTTGCGCTCCGAGTCGTTCCCGGTGGGCGAGGGCATCGTGGGCCGTGTCGCGGCGACCGGGCGCGGCGAACTCGTCGTCAACGCGCCCGGCGATGCGCGCGTCGTGAAGCACGACGATCCCGCACTGGTGGTGCGCTCCGTCATCGCCGCGCCGATCATGGTGCGCGAAAACCTCATCGGCGTGCTCTGCGTGTGCAACGCGGCCGACGGACTGCCCTTCACCGGCACGGACTATTCGCTCGTGGAAACGCTCGCCGAACAGGCCGGTCTCGCGGTGCACAACGCCGATTTCGTCGCGCTCCAAGTCGAGAAGCAGCGCATCGATCTCGATCTCACGCTCGCGAGCGACGTGCAGCAGATGCTCCTGCCGCGCGAGATGCCGCTGGTGCCGGGCCTCGAAATCGACGCGCGCTACATGACAGCGCAGAAGGTCGGTGGCGATTTCTACGACGTGTTTCCGCTCGAGGGCGGTCGGCTGGGCGTCGCGGTGGCGGACGTCTCGGGCAAGGGCATTTCGGCGTCGCTGCTCATGGCGATCTGCCGCACGCAGCTGCGCGCGGTCGCGCCGCACCACGCGTCGCCGGCGGCGGCGTTGCGCGAGTTGAATCGCGGGCTTTCGCCCGACATCCGCGCCGGGATGTATGTGACGATGACCTACGCGATCATCGACGCGGCCCGGTCGTATTTGGTTTTCGCCCGCGCCGGACACGAGTTGCCGTTGCTGGTGCGGACGGTGGGAGCGGAGTTCTGGCACGAGTTTGTTGGTTCCGAGGGCATGCCGCTCGGGTTGGTGGACAGCGACGTGTTCGATGCCGTCATCGCCGACCGCGAAGTGGGCTTCGGCGTCGGCGGCACACTGGTCCTCTTCACCGACGGACTGACCGAAGCTCCGAACGAGGACGGTCGCGAGTTCGGCAATGCACGTCTCGCCGACACCGTGCGGGCCAACCGCGACCAATCCGCGGCCATCGTGAACACGGCAATCATGAAGGCCGTCAGCAGCTTCAGTCGCGGCGAACCGCGGGACGATTTCACGCTGCTCACGATTCGCCACCGCGTCTGAAGCGAGCCGGAGTGCGGCGGCAAAATGCGCGGCCTCGCGCATTGCTCCCTTTGTCTGCGGTGTCGTTGCGGGATGTCGCGCGCTGGGACACTCGGTAGGCATACCGCGGCGCACGCCGGACTCGGCGCTCGGTGATTGGCCGGCCGATCCTAGGCCCTAACGAATAGGGCCTAGTGGCCATGTGCACATGCGTGGTTTTCAAGTGGGGGGAAAACCTGCCACTTCTGCGGCAGGATGAATTTCACCCACGCTGCCCGCCGCATGGCCCGCATACTCCTTGGTGGAGTGGCGGTTTGGGCTGGCGCAAGCGTGGTCCGCGCTCAGTCGGCGATCAGCGTCACTTCGACGAGCTCCACCGGCTGGAACGCCTGGTATACCGGCGCGGGAGCGGTGATGACCGACCCGCAGAACGATCAACAGACAGGCCAGCATACGGACGACTATGTGGGCGACGCGACCCATTACGGCATGCAGCAGACCGCCGGCACGATCGGCGGCACTGACTACGTGGCTTGGCGGTTCCGCTTCGACGATTATTCCGGGGCGGACAAGTTCGGCGGCAACGGCGGCAATGCCGGCCTCGGCCTCGATCTCGATGGCAACGGCTCGGTCGATGTCATGATGGTGATGTCCGAAGGCTCGGGCAACGTGAACAACCGCGCGCGCACGGTCTACTTCGGCACGCCCGGGGCCGGCGCCAACACCGGTCCCAGCACGACGACGTGGACGATCGACACGAACCAAACCACGGCGGTCAGCCTCACGGTCAACACGACCTACGATCTTCAGGCCACAAACGACGGCTTCAATTTCGCCGGCACGCAGGACTCATGGCTGACCTTCGCCGTGAGCTTTGCGAACATGCAGGCCGGCATCCGTGCCTATGCAGGACCGGCGTTTTCGAATTTCGTCTACGACTACACGACCAAGATTTCCTACATCGCGTTCACCAGCACGCAACTGAACGCGCTCAACCAGGACCTCTTCGGCGCCAGCAAGGCCGCACTCACCAACGGCACACCGGAGAACACCGCGACCTGGGCGGACCTCGGCGCGATCACGCCGCAGATCGACGCCTTCGGCCGCGTGCCGGAGCCGGCAACCTACGCGCAACTCGGCGCGCTTCTGCTCGCCGGCGGAGTGGTCGCCTATCGGCGCCAGCGTCTCGCTGCGCGTCGCCGCTGAGTCGCGCAGCATGCTGCGACGTTTTTCCCGCTGGCTGGCCGACTGCGTGCGTTTGGTCGTAGCCGCGTTTTATTGGAACACCCGCAAGAGCGCCTACGTCCTGCGCGGGCGGCGCACTCGCTGTCCCTGCCAGAACGAAAGCGATCACGGACGCGGCCGGATGGTCGGCTGCGACGCGGTGCTCGGCTGGAACGAGCCGGAGCGCTTCCGGCGCGTTTGTCCGCTGCTCTTCGGCACCGACGAGGGCTGGGTGTGCTCCGTGCCGGCGACGCAGGTGCGGCCGTTCTGGGGCCGCGTCGTGCTGGGTTTGCTCGCAGTCGCGCTCGGAGCCTACATGGGAGCGACGCTCGTGGGCTTCACCGTGCTGCGCGTCATCGGCCGCGTGCCGGTGAACTATTGGCAGGTCGCGTTGCCTTCGCGCTGGCCGGAGATCCGGCCCGCGCAGGCGCAACGGATGTTGGAGCGGGCGAGCGAGGCATTTCTTGGTGGTCGGTTGAGCGAGGCCCACCTCGCGCTGTTGTCCGCGCAGGAGCGCGATCCGTCCAACTATCCCGCCTCGCTCATGCTCGCGCAGATCGCGATGTTCCAAGGCAGCTTCCTCGCGGCGGACGCGCAATTCGCGCGGCTGCTCACGCGGTTCCCGGCGAACGCGGACCGCACCGCAGTGGTCTACCACGATACGTTGCTCTCGCTCTATCGCCTCGCGCCACTCGTGGGCTTCAGCCTGGCGCGGGCACAGGCGGACCAGGCGCACGCCGCAGTGTGGGTGCGCGCGGCATTGTTGGGCGTGCGCGGAGCGGAGGCGGCGGAATTGGCGCGGCAGAAACCGGAATGGGAGCCGCGCCTCAAACTCCTCGCACCGCATGCGCAAACGCTGATGCGGGCCGAGCTCGCCGTGCGCGCGGGACAGCTCGCACAGGCGCGCGCGCTGCTCGCGTCGCCGTATCGCGGGCCGCACAATCCGTTCTACGTCCGATTCCAGGTGCTGCGCTGCGCGGAAATCGGCGACGCGGGGGCGGCGCAGACGCTGCTCGATTTCTACGGACCGGTGCTCGGGGAGTTCGAGCACGCGCTCACACAGTTCGAGCTCGCCGCCACGATCGGGGACGATGTCGGCACGGCTGCGATCTGGCAACGGTTGCTCAAGCTGCGCCTCGATCCGGCGCGTGCGGAGCGGATTGCGGCGGCGCTCATCGCACATCCGGACGCGCGACGCTTCCGGGATTTCAGCAACTGGACGCGGCGGGAAAATGCGCTCGCGGTCGCGGTGGACGGTCCGGCGATGTGGGTGGCGGGTGTTGTCTGCGGCGCGCCGGCCGAGGCGAAGCACTGGGAAAGTCACGGGCGGCAGCCGACGCTCGCGGGGTATCCGCCGATCCAGCGGATCGACTTCACGTCCCGCGACATCCTCGCGGAGACCTCCGCGTTGCACGTGTTGAACGTCCTTCCGCTGCCGCGCGAAGTCATCCTCGCGTTGCTGGCGCGCGTCGCTCCGCCCGAGGCCGCCGCACGCGTGTCCGCGCCGCAATCCTGAGCGACTGGCATAACGGGAAAACGCGTTTGCGTTTGCCGGTCCCGAGCCTACCCGTTGGCCCGATGTCCGCTCCCGTCGCCACGTCCGAAAAGCGCTTCCACCAACCCGACGCGTCGGGCCATTTCGGCGCCTACGGCGGCGTCTACGTGCCCGAGACGCTGATGACCGCGCTCGAGGAGCTGACCGCAGCCTACGCCGCGGCGAAGGACGATCCGAGTTTTCAGGCGGACTTGAAGCGGCATCTCAAGGAGTTCGCCGGGCGTCCGACCGAGTTGTATTTTGCGGAGCGACTGACGCAGCACTGCGGGGGCGCGAAGATCTATTTCAAGCGCGAGGATCTGCTCCACACCGGTGCGCACAAGATCAACAACGCGCTCGGCCAGGCGCTGCTCGCGCTGCGCATGGGCAAGAAGCGCATCATCGCTGAGACCGGCGCGGGCCAGCACGGCGTCGCGACCGCGGCGGTGTGCGCGAAGTTCGGTCTCGATTGCACGGTCTACATGGGCGCGGTCGACATGGAGCGGCAGGCGCTGAATGTCTTTCGCATGCGCCTGATGGGCGCGAAGGTCGTCGCGGTCGAGTCCGGCCAGAAGACCCTCAAGGACGCCGTGAACGAAGCGATGCGCGACTGGGTGACGAATGTGCGCAACACGCACTACATTCTCGGCTCTGCGCTGGGTTCGCATCCGTATCCGATGATGGTGCGCGATTTTCACCGCGTGATCGGTCTCGAATTGAAAGAACAGATCCTCGCGCGCGAGGGCCGGCTGCCGGACGAGATCGTCGCGTGCGTGGGCGGCGGCTCGAACGCGATCGGTGCGTTCTTCGAATTTCTCGACGACACCGGTGTGACGCTGACCGGCGTCGAAGCCGGCGGCCGTGGCATCCGCAAAGGCGAGCACGCGGCGCGCTTCGAAGGCGGCCGGCTCGGCGTGTTGCAGGGCGGCAAGACCTACATTCTCCAGAACGAGGACGGACAGATCGAGCTGACGCACTCCGTGAGCGCGGGACTCGACTACGCCGCGATCGGACCGGAGCACGCGTTTTATCGCGACCTCAACCGCATCCAATTCGCCTACGCGACCGACGACGAGGTGCTCGCGGCGTTCCAGCTGTGCTCGCGCCTCGAAGGCATCATCCCCGCGCTCGAATCGACGCACGCGCTCGTCTACGCCGTGAAGCGCGCGAAGGAGATGAAGCCCGGGCAAATCCTCGTCGTGAATCTCAGCGGCCGCGGCGACAAGGACGTGCAGCAGGTCCAGCGGATGCTGGGCTGATGGTGCCAGGCCGGCGGTTGGTTTTTGCTTTGGCCTTTCCGGATTTGGAGGTTGGAGTTCGGTCATGAATTCGATGACCGGCTTCGGCCGCGGATCCGCCCAGTTCGGCACACACGCGATCACCGTGCAGGTGAACTCGGTCAATCGGCGCGGCCTCGACCTCACGATGGCCCTGCCCGACGCCTGGGATGCGATGGAGTCCGCCGTGGCGGAGGCCGTGCGCAAAGTCGTCGTGCGCGGCAAGGTCCACGTCGTCGTGGAAGTGACCGGCGGATTCGAGGCCGGTTGGGACGAGGAGGCCATCACGGAAACGCTGGATCGGCTGCGCTCGCTGGCGCAGGCGCGCGGCGTGCCGTTCGCGCCGACGGCGGAGTTGCTCTGGGAGATCGCCAGTTCGCAGGGCGGCGGCGGCAAGCTCGGCACGGTGGAGCAGGCGTGGCCGGCGGTGGAGCAGGCGTTGTTGGCGGCATTGCGCGGGCTCGGGGCGATGCGCGCGAAGGAGGGCGAGGCGCTGCTGGTGGATTTTCTCGGGCGGATCGAAAAACTGCACGGGCACGTCGAGGCGATCGCGCAGCGTGCCCCGCATGTGGCGCCGGGCTACCGTGAGCAGCTGATGCAGCGCTTGCGCGCGGCGGGGCTCGAGCTGGACGTCAGCGACGAGCGCGTGCTCAAGGAGGTGGCGTTGTTCGCCGACCGTTGCGACGTGACGGAGGAAATCACGCGGCTGCGGAGCCATTTCGGCCAACTCAGGGAGCTGTTGCGCTCGGAAGGTGAAGTGGGCCGCAAGGCGGAGTTCATCATCCAGGAGATCGGTCGCGAGATTCACACCATCGGCAGCAAGGCGAACGACCTGCAAATCAGCCAGCGCGTGATCGAGTGCAAGAACGAGCTCGAGCGTGTGCGCGAGCAGATGGCGAACGTGGAATGAGGTAGGGCGGCGAGTCCCTTCGCCGCCGCTCGGAGCGGAACGGAGTCGGCGCCCTACCGCCCGGATTCCGCCGGTTGCTTCAACGACCAGAGAATGTAGCCGAAGACGCCGCACACGATGCCCATGTCGGCGACGTTGAACGACGGGTAGATGTAGCTGCCGAAATGGAAGTCGAGGAAGTCGACCACGTGGCCGACGCGGAGGCGGTCGGTGAGGTTGCCGACGGTGCCGCCGCAGAGTCCGCCGAAGCAGAGTTGCACGATGCCGTTGCGCAGCCCGAGCGTGTGGCGCCAGAAATAGATCGCGATCAGGGTCGCGACGGCGAGCAGGCCGAGCCAGTGGCCGCGACCGCTGAGAATGCTCCAAGCCGCGCCGGTGTTGCCGACGTGCACGAGGTTGAAGAACCCGTCGATAACCGGGACGTGCGCGGGTGGGCCGTAAGTCGGGTAGGGCAGACGCGCCTCAATCGCCAGCTTCGTGAGCTGGTCGAGCACGTAGACACCGAACGCGACAAGCCAGAGGCGGCGATAGGCGAGGGTGCGCTCGATTTTGGATTTCGGATTTTGGATTTGGGATTGGGCAGGCGCTATCGCGGGCTTGGTCACGGACATCGGAATGCCTGGATCAGAGCTCAATCTAAAATCGAAATACCAAAATCCAAAATCAGCCGCGTCACTCGTCGCCGCCGCCGTCGTCGTCGGAGGCTTTGCCGCCGCCTTCTTCATCGCCCGCGTCGCCGAACAGGCCGCCGCGCTGTTGCGAGCGGTGGGAGTGGCGTTCGACGTCCTTTTGGGCTTCGGCGGAGTAGCGGGTGAAGGGCACGGCGAGCAGGCGTTCCTTGGCGATGGGCTTTTGCGTGGATTCGCAGATGCCGTAGGTGCCGTCGTGGATGCGCTTGATGGCGGCCTCGATCTCGGAAAGGGCTTCCTGCTCGCTCGAAACGAGCGAGAGGGCGAAGTCGCGGTCGAAGGTGTCGGTGCCCGCGTCGGCCATGTGCTGACCGTAGCCGGAGAGGTCGCCAGAGTCGTCCTTCGAGGACTTCATCAGCGTGTCTTCGGTGTGCTCGCCGAGCTTCTCCATCACGTGGGAGCGGAGTTCGGTGAGCATCTTGTAGTAGCGGCGGTATTTTTCCGGGACTTCGTCTTCGTGGACGATGACCGGTTTGTGAGATTTCTTGCCGGGGGCGAAGCCGAGGATGTCGGCGAGCGAGGCGGCCTTCACGTGGTTCGGCTTGTGCGGCTTGTCGTGCTTGGCGTGGGCGTCGGCGATCTTGCCGGTGGCGGACTTGGCCGTCTTCGCGGTCTTTTCCGTGGAGGGGACGGTCGATTCGTTCTTCTTCGCGATCTCGCGGACTTCATCCAGCGAGAAGGAAATGGATTTCGCGGGGCCCGCGGATTTCCGCTCGAGAATCATGCGCTTCAAATCGGCCGCGCTCATCGCGCCTTTAGCCTTGGGCGCGGGGGCCGGGGCTGATTTGGAAGGCTCGGGCTTGGCCGCGGCAGGCTTGGCCGCGACCTTGGTGGGCGCGGGAGTTTTCTTGGCCGGGAGAGTTTTCGCCGGCTTGGCGGATTTCGTGGGAGTCGCTTTCTTCACAAGCTTTTTGGCGGGGTGCTTCTTGGCCATGGGGAGTTCGGGGGGGTCAGGAATTAAGAGCGTCGGCACAGCGAGGGCAAACCTCTCCGTGCGATGTGGGCGCGAGAGTCGGAACCCAGCGCCAGCAGCGCGGGCAGCGGACAAGGCCCTGTTGTCCGCTTGGTGCGATGGAGACGGCTAAGTCAACATCAGCCTTTGCTGAGGGGTGAACGTTGACACCCGAGACGATGAAAAGTTCAGGCAAGGATGTCTGATGATCTTTCAGAACACTGGCGTAGGGTGAAAACGGAGACGGCGACAGGATTACCGAGGCGTCTAACGATTTGCCGATCTGACCGGCAACCCGGAGCGGCTCTATACTTTCGGTGACCTGAGACCTTGCGCGGAGAAGAACAGCAAAATCCTCTTCCAGCTTGTTGTCCGTCCACTCAATGGGCGCGGTCGGCCAGTCCTGCAAATGGATCGAATCCTCGGCGTATTCCCTGCCCGTGGTGGCGAAGCTCCACGCCTCGTCGGCGGTGAAAGTCAGGACGGGCGCGAGGATTTTCACGAGGGTCGTGAAGATGGCGTGGATCGCGGTCTGCGACGAGCGGCGGAGCGGGTGCTTCGCGCCGAGCGTGTAGAGGCGGTCCTTCAGGATGTCGTGATACGTCGCCGAAAGCGTGACCGAGCAGAACTGGTTGCAGAGCTGGTAAACGCGGTGGAATTCGAACGCGTCGTAGGCCTGCGTGCACTCCGCGAGGAGCTTAGCGGTCTGGTGCAGTGCCCAGCGGTCGAGCGCGTCGAGTTGTGCGTAAGGCACGGCGTGCTGCGTCGCGTCGAAGTCGAACAGGTTCGAGAGCTGGAAGCGGAACGTATTGCGGAAAAGGCGATACGCCTCGCCGACGTGCTTGAGGATTTCCTCGTCGACCGGGATGTCGTCGCGGAAATCCTGCGAGGAAATCCAGAGGCGGATGACGTCGGCGCCGTGGTCCTTGATGTAGGCCTCGGCGGTCTGCGGCTTCTGGTAGGTCGAGCTTTTGGAAATTTTCTGGCGGTTCTTGTCGACGATGAAGCCGTGCGTGAGGACGGCCTTGTAGGGCGCCGCGCCGAACGCGATGACGCTCG